>CAZCOV010000024.1:0-30919 GCA_964499975.1 uncultured Thermoanaerobaculia bacterium | reverse complement strand
ACCGCCGTCGAGCTGCAAACGGTACGACGCGGGCTGGACCCTTTTGACCGTCTCCGGCTTGGTCTTGGTGCCGCCGCTCACCGGAACTTGCCGGTTGGCTTCCGCTTCTTCCGAGAACGGAACCAACTCGTCTGGAGCAATCACCTTGCGGTGGGGCAAGGCCGGATCATCCTGGATGCTCCAAATCCGGGGCAGCTCGACCGGCGAGAGCTGGCTTTGGCTGCGCGCTGTGCGGTAGGCAAGCAGCTGGACGTCAAAGAGCGGTACGGATTCCAGAACCAATCCCCGGCTCTTGACCTCGAGCACCCGACGGGCAGGGTCGAGGTGGAGGTAGATGTCCTTGGTCTGGGCGAGGTCGAGTTCCAAAGTCAGAAGCTCCCGCGAGCCTGAACCGACCTCGCCTCCGGGAACCGCCCAGCTGCCTGCAGCCGCGATCAGGCTGCAGCTAGTAAAGGTAAACGCGAGCCCCCACCGGGACTTTCTGGTAGACATACTCGAGGTCGTCGTCTCCCAGTCGGATACAGCCATGGGTGATCGGCTGCCCCAACAGGGTTTGGAAAATGGTTCCGTGGATGATGTAGCCATCCCCCAGGTAGAGACCATACTCGCCGAGCGAGTCAGGGTCGACCCGGTCGCGGCTGCTCTTGGGCGGCTTGAAGCCTTCCTCGATAAAAGCCCAGTCGGGTTTCCACCACACGGGATCGACCTGTTTGCGCTGGACCCGATGCTCACCGAGTGGGGTGTCAAAAACCCACTCGCGGCCGGTTTCTGGATCGCGCAGGATGGTACCACTACCCGTCGAGCACACGGCATCGCGCATCAGCTCGCCGTCGCGGAAAACTTTCAAGCGGTTGTGGTAGCTGTCGACCACCACATAAACCCCGCGCGGCGACAAGGTTTTGAAACGGCTGCGCAATTCCTTTTCCGACAGCGGTGGCTCCGCGCCGCTGACCGCGGCAGCGGCCAGCGGCATGGACTCATACCAGCCGCCGTGGGAGGCGACGTAAAAAGCCGAGCTGGCACCCGCCAGCAGGAGGCCTATCAGAATGCAGGCGATCCACCAAAAATAGCGGCGTACCGGTTGGGACTCGGCGGTTTGCGGCTCAACACTCGGAAACTCGACTGCCGAGTCGACCAAGGTTAGCGCAGTGGGGGCAGAGTCAGCGGGTGTTGGCATGATTCACCGTTCCTACGATCGTCACCGGTGTTCCCAGTCCCACCAGACGGGTCAGCCGGTCCATGTCCTGATTGCGGAGGGCGATACAACCGTCGGTCCAGTCGCGGCCCTGACCGCCATCGCCGTGAATTTCGATCAAGCCACCGATTTTAACCCACTGCGGGATCCTTCCTTGATGCTTGGCTGCCAGGAAGCGTGCCTTGTCTTCGGCACTGGGGTAATCCAGCAGCAGGGCTTTGTAGTATTTGGTCCGCGCCCCGACCTTGACATCGGTGACCCGATAACGGCCTTCGGGGGTTGCCTTGTCCCCAGAGTGCAGCTTGCGCTTGAGCCCTTGGGATCCGAGCTCGACGTCGAAGGTGGCGATCACTTTACCCTGGGAATAGACCTCCAGCCGGCGTCCCAACTTATCGACGACCAGGGCCTTGTGGCCGTTCTGGCGCGAGTTGTCGATGGTTTCGCCAACCCAGTTGCGCCACAACCGGAGCTGGTCGGCTTGTGCGAAGCGCGCGTGGAGCTCTTGCCAGCTACCATGGACCTGGCTGCTCAGCGCGAGGCTCTTGGCAGCTGCAGTATTGGCTTGTTCGAACGAACCCTGAGCGGCAAAACGGCGGGCAAAATCGAGCTGTACCGTGGCTTGCTCGGCGAGCTTCTTGGCCCGTCGGCCAACCCCGGGCGAGCTGATCTGGTGCCGGGCTTGCGCCAGCTTCTGGGCGGCTTCTGGCTCGCGCGACGACCAGATACCCGCTTCTTTCTGCTGCCGCAGCACCACCTCGGTGACCAGCCGGCGAGCGTTCAAGAGCAAGGGCCCCCAGGCGGCTGCGATGCCGTCTTGCCGGCGGTCCCAAAACGGCACCATGCGCTCGACCAGACTTAAGGACTCCGCCGAGTTGACTTGTTCGAGCAGGTGCTTGGCCGCCTCAGGCTCGAAGTTGCGGATGGTTTGCGCTGCCCGACTGATCACCACCCGCGCGACTGCGGATTCGAATTCGGCGCTCGGCCGCTGCGCTTCCATGATCAACGGACCGCAAGCGGTCAAGAGGAGGGTCAAAAGCAAAGTCAACAGCAGCAGGGTCAAAGCGACCGTGATGAGTTTGGGGGAGCGGATTCGTTGTTGACGGTGGTCTTGCACGATTTTGGGTGTTAGGTGATTGCGTATACGCTAGCAAGCCGAATGCCAGGACGAATACAGCCCGGCGTCGATGTCGAGTCTAACCGATTCAAGCCAAAGCTGTTAACTCAGTCTGTTAACTTAGTCTGTTAACTCAGTCTGTCACGCAGTCTGCCAACGCAGTTACGGTGATGCGGGGGGAACGGACGCAGGGTTCGGATCGGAATCCAGGAGACCACTGATTTGCGCAGAAAGGATTCCGCCCGAAATCACCAGGCGCATGCCCTCTTCGACCGAAAGCGGAATGTCGATGACCTGCTCACGGGGAATCACCAGCAGAAACCCGCTGGTCGGATTGGGGGTGGTGGGCAAAAACACCATCATCGCGTCGCCCAGGTCTTCACCGATCTGGGGCCAGCGGACCACTCCGGTGATGAAGGCAAGCGCATAGATCCCCCGCCGCGGATACTCGATCAAAACCACGCGCTTGAACGCGTCGGTTTGGCTTTGCGAGAGGATTTCGAGCATGCTCTTGGTGGCGGAGTAGATCGAGCGGCCGATCGGAATCCGGGACAACATGCGCTCGCCCGTGTGGATCAAGCGGCGACCGAGCACGTTGGTTGACAACCAGCCCAAGACCAGGATCGCGAGCAAGGTGAGGAGCAGCCCGAGGCCCGGAAAGTCAGGCACTTTGAGGCCAATGCGGTCGAACCCGAGCTGGTCGGCCAGAACGGGCAGCATCCCGTCGATGGTTTGAAAGAGCCACTGCAGCACGTAGACCGTGAGGGCCACGGGGACCAACACGAGGATCCCCGCCAGCAGCAGTCGGCGTAACTTTCCCTCCAGGCTCTTGTGCTCGGTGCTGGGAGGAAGTTCGATGGGGTGCGCTCTGGGGGTTGCGGCGGCTTCTTCGCCGTGGTGCTGCTCAGTCATCGGCCGTGATCATAGTCGAGACGGCCGCTGGAGGCCAGTTACCTGCAGGGGAAGCAGGGGCATCAGGGGAAGCAGGGAAGCACTTTGCGTCGAAAAACGCGGAGATCTCCTCGCGGTCATCCTTGATGCTAGCTTTTAAAGTCTTCCTTGCGCAGCCCCAAAGCCAGCATCTTGTTGTAGAGGGTCCGCGGATCCACCCCAGCATCTTTGGCGGTCTGCCCCACGTTGCCGCGGTTGCGTTCGAGCAAGCGCTGGAGATAGCGCCGCTCAAAAGCGTCGATCATCGCTTGCCGTCCGACTTCAAGCGGCTGATCGAGCCATGCTTCGACGATGGCCGGGGCGGGTTCCACGCTGCTCGGTTCCGGCTGGGGAGTGCTGCTCGTTCTGCTAATCTCTTCAGGAAGATCGCTCAGGTCGAGCTGATCGCCCTCACACAGCAAGACCGCCCGTTCGACCACGTTGATCAACTCCCGGACATTGCCCGGCCAGGCATAGGCCTTGAGCGTGACCATCGCTTCTGGAGTAACCCCTTGAATTTCCGGCCGGTTGAGCTTGCGCACGAAGCGGTGCAGGTAGGTTTCGACCAAGCTGGGGATGTCTTCGGGCCGATCGCGCAACGGCGGCAGCGTGAGGGTCACAACCGCCAGCCGATAGTAGAGATCCTGACGAAACTCACCCGCCTTGAGTGCAGCGATCAAGTCGCGGTTGGTGGCAGCGATGATGCGGGCATCGACTTCGACCAACGCCTCACTGCCCAGCCGCTGGATGGTACGGTCTTGCAACGCACGCAGCAGCTTGACTTGCAGGTGGTGAGGCATTTCACCCACTTCGTCGAGGAACAAGGTCCCGCGGTGGGCGAGTTCGAAATAGCCGCGCCGCGGACGGTGAGCGCCGGTGAAGGCTCCTTTTTCGTGGCCAAAGAGCTCGCTCTCGAGCAAGTTCTCAGGGACGGCTCCGCAGTTGACCGCGATGAAAGGGGACTCCACTCGTGGGCTTTCCGCATGGATCGCGCGCGCCAGCCACTCCTTGCCCACGCCGGTTTCTCCCAAGATAAGGAGTGAGGTGTCACTGGCCGCAACCCGGGTAGCGAGCCGGAGTATTTTCTGCGTTGCCGGACTGTGCGAGATCAGATCGCGGAAATAGAGGAGAGGGGTGGCCGGAGCGGTCGACAAACGCGAATTCATAGCCTCGCGTCGGCGATCCACCAGGGTAATCAACGTCTGGCGTAAAGCCGAATCCGCCAAACTGGCAGGGATGATCGCGAAACAGCCAGCAGCCTGCAGGCGAGCGATCTCCCGCGAATCCTCACTCTCTTGTAAGGCGATGACCTCCGGCTGTTCCGGCAGACCGCGCAGCTGCGCGATGGTGTCCCCCCAGACGCCAGCCAGATCCGAGCTGCCAACGAAAATCAAGTCAGCGCCTTCGCGTTCTGGCAACGCCAAAGCAGCCAACTCCTGGCAGCTCACCAGCACATCCTGCTCGGGTAAGAGCTTGCGGAGTCGATCGCGGAGAGGAGCGTTGCCCAAGGCCAAAGTGGCACGGATCATCAGTGGTTCCAATCCATCGGGTCGCGGTGCAAATTGTGAGAAATCGCGAGCCAATTGGCAAGAGCAATTCGCGTGAGATCTTGTCTTACCTGCGCCGATAAGCCAGAAAAGCGGCAAAATAGCTTGTCGAAGAATCCAAAAGAAGGCGTGGACAGGAAGATTGGGACCGCCTAGACTACTCCCCCGTCGCGAGTTGTCCGGCGAGGGTTGCAGAACCCGTTGTAGAACACACTGCACAAAAGCATCACCAAGAGCGCCAAGCGACCACCCAAGATGAGTTCAACCCAAACCCCACGGGGGATGAGAATTTTCCTGGCCGTCTGGCTGGGACAGACCCTGTCGCTGGTCGGCACGGCATTGACCAGCTTTGCGCTCGGGGTGTGGGTCTATCGCTCCACGGGTTCGGTCACGCTGTACTCGCTCATTTCGTTGTTTACCGTGCTGCCCGGTATCCTGGTCGCTCCTTTTGCCGGCGCTCTGGTCGATCGCTGGAATCGGCGGTGGATCCTGGTCTCGAGCGACCTGGGAGCGGGATTGATCACCGCGACCTTTGCGGCGTTGGTTCACTTCGACCGGCTGGCGGTCTGGCATCTGTATGCCTTGCTCAGCATCTCTTCGATCCTCAACGCTTTCCAGTTTCCGGCCTTCAGCGCTGCCACCACCCAGCTGGTCGACAAAAAAGACCTGACGCGCGCTGCTGGCCTGTCCCAGCTCACTGAAGGCCTCGCCCTGATCCTGGGACCCTTTCTCGCGCCTCTGATCGAAGCGCAGATCGGGTTGTTCGGGGTGACCCAGGTCGATTTGTGTACGCTGCTGCTCGCGATGAGCATTCTGCTTTTCGTGCGAATTCCTCCCCCTGAGATTTCAGCGGCAGGCCAAGAGGGCAAAGGATCGTTGGTTCGTGAGGCCGCCTATGGCTGGGAATTCATCCGCAACCGACCCGGCTTGCTGGGTCTGCTGATCTTCTTCATGGCGGTCAACGTGGTCTTGGGGTTCATGCATGTGCTGGTCCCGCCCTTGATCCTCGAAATGAGCAATGCCATCGTGCTCGGCCGGGTCATGGCGTTTAGCGCGATGGGGTTGTTGGTCGGCAGCGTGGTGATCAGCATCGTGGGCAACGTCCGCCGACGGGTGCGCGGGATCTTGAGCATCATTGCCGCGCAAGGGATCGCCCTGGTGATCGGTGGATTGCAGCGGCAGCCGGTGGGGGTTGCGCTCCTCGCGTTCCTGTTCATGTGCGGTGCGGCGGTCAGCCTCGCCTTGAGCCAGTCGATTTGGCAAACCAAAGTCCCGGTTGACGTTCAAGGAAGGGTTTTTGCGGTGCGCCGGATGACCGCCTGGGCGTCCCTGCCGGTGAGCTATCTCCTGGCCGGACCGCTCAGCGACCGCGTGTTCAGCCCGCTTCTGGCCCAAGGTGGCAGCTTGAGCCACCTGTTAGGGCCAATCTTCGGGGTCGGGCCTGGGCGGGGGATCGCCTTCTTTTTGAGCCTGCTCGGCATGATGCTCTCCCTGACGACGTTTTTCGGCTTCCGCAACTCTGCGGTTTACCACCTCGAAGACGACCTGCCCGACGCGGTCAGCAGCCCGAGGGAGACGCCCACCTCCGACGGTTGAAGTCCTTGCTCGGCACTGCGTTGACAGGGGGTCGGCACGTTGTTATGTTGACCTCGTTGTTGCAAGGAAAGGCGTGCTCGCCGCTCGCGCTGCCCGCCGTGGCCTGAAAGGAGCCCTGTATGTGGCAACGTCTGAAGGTCCTGGTCCAGGGGTTTTTTGGCCTCTTCATCACCGGGTTGGAAAAAGCGAATCCGCGCGCCTTGATCGAGGCCGAAAAAGAAAATCTGCGACGTCAAATCGCCCGTTTCAACGACAACCTGGCCAACCACGCGGCATTTGTCGAACGGTTGTTGCGCCAGATCAAGACTCAAGAAAAGCAGGAGCAAGAACTCGCGGCCAAAACCGCGTCGCACTTGAAGCTCGGCCACCGCGAGGTCGCCGGACGCTACGCGCTCCAGCTCAAGACCTTGCGCGAACAGTTGGAAGAGAATCGCAGCCAACTGCAGCAAGGCGAAGAGACGTTCGAGAAGCTGGTCAAAGCGCGGGACGTTTCCGTGCGCGATGCCCAAGAAAAAATCGAAGCGCTCAAGCGGATGCTCAGCGAAGCAGAAATGCTCGAAGCGCAAGCCGAACTCCAGGAAATGGCCCAAGGCATGATCAGCTCGATCGGCGGCAGCGGTGATACCCTGTCGCGGGTTGAGGAATACTTGAACGAGCGCCGCGACAAAGCCGCTGGTCGCGCGCGCGTCGCCTCGAGTTCGATCAATACCTCAGAGGTCGAGTTGATGGAAGCCGAGCAGCAAGCCCTGGGCGAGCAAGCCTTGTCCGAGTTCGCCGCGGCTTATGGGCTCGAAATGCCCGCGACCCCGCCGGTTGAAGCGGCGCCCGAAGCAGCGCCAGCGCCGCCGACCAAAGACATGGGCCCCAAAGTCGCGGAAAGCTAGGTCGCGGAAAGCTAGGTAAAGCTACCGGAGGACACCATGGAGCAGCAGCAAGTAGGTCCAACTCGCCTCGGCAAGTTGGTGATTTTCCTTTTCATCATCGGCCTGATTGCCGCCGCCGGCTACTTCTTCAAAGATCTGATCGCACCCTCAGGTAAAAGTCAGAGCGGCGACGTCGACCTCGGCAAGTTCCAGAGCCAGGTCGGCAAGGTTGAAGCCCCGGACACCAAGGGCGTGACCACGGTCAACGAGTACACCTATGTGCCGGGCGAGAAATTGCCGCCGGTCAAAGGGGTGAGCGCTTACAAGTGGGACGCCAAAGAAAAGATCGTCGAGTTCCCGATCAATGTGTGGATCGGCTGGCTGCCGATCGTCGCGGCCAACCACGGTTTTCGCCCCAACCAGGAGAGCATCTTCTTCCGCGAGCACGGCTTCAAGGTCAACCTCAAGCTGATCGACGATCCGGTGGTCGCGCGCGACGCTTTTGCGGCGGGCGAGAGCCACATCTTGTGGGGCACCCTCGACATGATGGTGCTGTTTGCGCCCGAGTTGATGCGCGACTCCCGCACCGCGCCCCGCATCTTCCAGCAAATCGACTGGTCGAACGGGGGTGACGGCATCGTGGTCCGCGACAGCATCCGCTCGGTCAAAGACCTGCAAGGCAAGACCGTGGTCTACGCGCAAAACAGCCCGTCCCAGTACTTCATCAACAACCTACTGCTCAACGCCGGGATGCAGCCGAGTGCGGTCAAGCACAAGTACACCGCCACCGCGTTTGAAGCCGCTGCCGCATTCGTTTCTGACCGATCAATCGATGCCTGCGTGTCGTGGGCGCCGGACATCTACAACATCCCCGATCGGGTGCCGGGCACCCGGATTTTGACCACCACCGGCGAGGCCAACAAGCTGATCGCTGACGTGTGGGCCGCCCGCGCGGACTTTGCCAAAGATCACCCGGAGATCATCCGCGGTTTAGTCGAGGGGATTTTCAAGGGCATGGACCAGCTCAAGGACGGCACCTTCAAGGCCCAGGCTTTCCAGTGGATGGCCGAAGGCTATGGGTTCTCGGTCGAAGAGGTCCAGGCCATGCAAGCGGACGCGCACTCGACCAATTTCGCCGAAAACAAGAATTTCATGCTCAACGCCAATGACCCGGCGAATTTCGAACGCACCTGGAAGAACATCAATTTTGTCTACCGGGAGCTGGGGTTGATCGGTTCGCCGGTCCGTTTCGACGAAGTGCTCGACTTCAGCGTCGTCCAAGCGCTCGACAAGAGCGGCAAGTTCGCCCAGCAACAGGACGAGTACAGGACCACGTTTGTACCCACTTCGTACAACAAAGTGACGGCCGAAGCACCGATTTTGACCCAGACGATCCGCATCAACTTCTATCCCAACTCGGCCAACATCTACGAACCCCAACACGACGACCTCGGTACTCCGCTCCGCAACACCCTCTACGACCCCACCGTCGAAGGCACGCTCGAAAAAGTGGCCCGCCTGGCCGGTCAGTACGAACGGGCGACAATCGCGGTCGTGGGCCACACGGATGCGTCCATGCAAGGCAAGGGAGCGCGGAACGAGGACGTGCGCGCGCTGTCGCTCGACCGCGCCAAAGGGGTCAAGGAAGCCCTGGTCAAGAAGTTCAAGTTCGACCCCAACAAATTTGTGGTCGAAGGCAAGGGTTGGGATCAGCCCGCCAACCCCGACGATCCGCAAAACCACGCGCTCAACCGGCGCGTCGAGATCTCGGTTTATCCGCCAGAAGGGCAATGACCATGAGCCAGCCGGCGAGTTCCCCGTCCCGCAGCGCGAGCAACTGGCTGGCGATCCGCGAGCCCTTGCCCGCAGCCCAGCGCTGGCTCTTGGGCGCGCTGCCGATCTTGCTGTTACTCGCGGTGTGGTGGCTAGTCACCGCGGGTGCCACCCCCGAAGAGCGGATCATTTCGCCGACCATTTTGCCCAGCCCGCTGGAAGTGATCCGCTCTTTCCCCAGCCTGTGGTTCGAGCGCGCCTTGACCCGCAACCTCTTCGTCTCGCTCGGCCGGGTGGCAGCTGGCTTTGCGGTCGGGGTGGCCCTGGCCTTTCCCCTCGGCTTGCTGATGGGTGCTTTTTCCAAGATCAAAGCGGCTTTCAACCCGCTCGCTGTGCTCGGCGCCTACCTGCCGATCCCAGCGCTCGTGCCGCTGACTTTGAGCCTGCTCGGCACCGGCGAAGTGCAGAAAATCGGCTTTCTCGCCCTGGCTTTTCTGATTTACCTGTTGCCGCTCATCGTCGGTGCGGTCGACTCCGTGGACGAGGTTTACCTCAAAACCGCCTACACCTTGGGGGCCTCCCGCTGGCAGGTAGTATCCAAAGTGCTGCTCGGGGTGTCTTGGGCCGACATCTACCAATCCTTGCGGCTCGGCTTTGGCGTGGGCTGGAGCTACATTTTGCTCGCGGAAATGGTCGACATCGGCAAAGGCGTCGGCGGCATCATCATCTCCTCCCAACGGCGTGGACCCCGCGAGCACATCTATCTGGTGCTCCTGGTGATCATCGGCGTGGCTTTCGTGACCGACAAGCTGTGGGCGATCCTCGGCCGCCGGCTCTTCCCTTACAAGGAGATAGAGCGATGAATAGGGGATTTACCTCGCGCGAGAGCGCGGCGGAACGCGACCGCCGCAAGATCCGTCAACCGGGCGAGCGCAGCTGGGGCAAGGCTCTGCGCGCTTGCGAGGTGACGGCATGAGCGACGCGCCCATCACCCCTCCGGTGGTCGAGCTGATCGGCGTCGAAAAAACGTTCGCGGCGGGCACCTCCAAGGCTTTCACCGCGATCAAGGATGTCTCGTTCAAAGTCGAAGACAAGCCCGGACGCGGCGAGTTCATCGCCATGATCGGCCCTTCCGGCTGTGGCAAGTCGACCATCCTCAACTTGATCCACGGCTTCACTGACGTCTACCCCCCGACCGCAGGCGAAGTGCGCGTGCGCGGTCAACTGGTGACCGGTCCTGGTCGGGACCGCGGCATGATCTTTCAGCGCTACAGCTCATTCCCTCACCTGACCGTCCAGCAAAACGTCGCTTTTGGGCTCAAACTCAACCGCGATGGCCTCGGGCTGTCGCCAGCGCAAATCCAGACTGCTGCATTGGAACTGATCGAACGGGTCGGCCTCGGGGGTCACCAGCACAAATACCCGCACCAGCTCTCCGGTGGTCAACAGCAACGGGTGGCGATCGCCCGCAGCCTGGTCCTCAAGCCGCGCATCATCTTGATGGACGAACCCTTTTCCGCGCTCGACGAACCCACCCGCTTCGGCATGCAGCGCCTGGTCAACGAACTGTGGCACGAGATCGAAGCCACGGTCTTCATCGTCACCCACTCGATCAGCGAAGCGGTCTTCCTCGGCGACCGCGTGTGGCTGGTCTGCCCTGCGCCAGGCAAGATCGTCCAGCAATTCGACGAGATCATCCCCAAAACCCACGACGCTGACCCAATTGCAGTGCAAGAATCCCGCACTTTTCGCGATGCCGTGGCCACGGTCGCAGACGCCTTCAATCGGGTCGAGGCCCAGCGCAACGGTTGAGCATGGCGGACGATCGGCTCGGCTACGTCGACTTCCTGAAAGCGGCCTGGCGCTTTCGGCCCAAGGTGCCGGGTTTGGGGCGGATGCCGCTCCAGGGGCTTGGCCTGTGGGCCTTCGGCGTCCTCGGCTTGCTCAATCCCGGATTTTGGTTGCTCGGTCTGGCCCTCCAGCTCGCTTTCCTCTTCGGGCTCGCCTCGCAGGAACGTTTCCAAAAACTGGTGGCAGCCCAACGTCTGCAAGCGAACCAGCAAGGCTATGAAAGCAAAATCCTCAATGCGGTCGCCCGCCTGACGCCCACCGCCCAAGAGCGCTACCGCAAACTCCTCGCGCAAAGCCGCCGGGTTTTGGGCATTGCCGAAACCCTCGACGAAG
The DNA here is from genome assembly GCA_964499975.1 of uncultured Thermoanaerobaculia bacterium. GTDB lineage: Bacteria > Acidobacteriota > Thermoanaerobaculia > Multivoradales > J023 > CAZCOV01. The sequence goes on along the minus strand of CAZCOV010000024.1, from coordinate 19,717 downwards.
ACCAGCTCTTGAGCGTGCGCGATGTGCGCGCCGGCAGCCTCAACCAACTGCTGTGGATCTTCCTGCGCCTGCTCGCCACCCGTGAAGTGTTGATGGAAAATCTGAGCCGGGTCGACCGCCGCACCCTCGAAGCTGAAATTGCCAAGCTCAAAACGCGAGTGGAAGCGGAACAAGCCAAAGCGCCGGACGCAACCACCGAGTCCGCGCTTCTCCGCTCGCTGCGCGGCACCCTCGAAATCCAGCAAAAGCGGCTGGACAACTTCGATCGAGCCCAGCAAAACCAGCAAGTGATCGATGCCGAACTCGAGCGCATCGAACAGCAAGTCATGCTCATCCGCGAAGAAACCGCGGTCGGCGGCAAGGCCGAAGTCCTCTCCAACCGGCTCGATGCGGTGACCGGTACCTTGAGCGAGACCAATCGCTGGATGGAACAAAACGCCGAACTCTTCGGCAGCCTCGGCGCGGATTCCCTCGGCATGGCGCCCACCGAGCTGCCCGAACTCCCCAACCTGCCCCCACCCTTGGAGCAAGAACGGTGAGCGCGCTGCCGTCCTGGGCCGAGGAAATGCGGCAGCTCTTCCGCTCTGGCAGCACCAGCCAGTTCATCCTCTTCGGCAGCGTCCACGACCTCGTGCCCATGACGGAAAACGAGGGCGAAGACGAACGCTTAGAGTACGTCGAGCTGCGCCGTTTCGTGACCGAAGTGATGTTCCTGCCCTTCGACGTGGTCTTGCACTATGACCGCGGCCGCGGCATCCGCGTGCGCAAAGGCGCGGACCACTTCCACCGCTTTCTCGAAGCCTTTGATGCTTTCCAGGGCACCAGCTGGTCGAAAATCCCCAAACCGGGCAAGGATGGCACGCTGGATCTCGCCAACATCCTGCCGCGCGAAGCCCCGCGCGCACTCGAACTGATCAACCGCTTTGTCCGCGGCAGCCAGTCCTTGACCCGCATCGACGACGGCAAGCGCGTGCCCGCTCCGCTCAAGGTCGGCGTGCTGATCGAGTACGCCCACTTTGTGGCCCCGCGCGCTGAGGCCCTATACCTCGCGGGCGAACACAGTCAGGTCCTGATCCAGCTCCTCGACTGGGCGAGCGACCCCGCGATCACTGGCGCCTTTGTCGCGAGCGTCCTGCTCACCGACAACCTCGCCGACTTGAACCGTACCCTGGTCGAAAGCCCGCACAACGCCAAGCTCAAGATCGACTTGCCAGACGCGGCCGAGCTCGAACGTTACATCAGCGATTTGACCCGCAGCGAGCCCGAATTTGCGGCGACCTGCGAACTCACCGCGAGCGCCCTCGCCGCCAAGCTGGTCGGACTGTCGCGGGTCAACGTGCGGCGGCTGATCCTGCGCGCTTTGCGCAACCGCGAGCGCTTGACCCACGCCTACGTCACCCGGCTGCGCAAAGAGCTGATCGAAAAGCAAGCATCTGGTCTGATCGAGTTCGTCGAGTCGAACTTCACCTTAGACGACGTCGCTGGCCACCACGAAGCGCGGGCCTGGCTGCGGCAAGACGCCGAGCTCCTGCGCCGCGGCGTGCAGCGTGCCGTGCCCATGGGCTACCTCCTCGCTGGCCGCATCGGCACCGGCAAGACCTTCCTCGTCACCTGCCTGGCGGGCGAAGTTGGCGTCCCGGTCGTCGAGCTCAAGAACTTCCGCGACAAGTGGGTGGGCGCGACCGAAGGCAACTTGGAGACGATCTTCAACATCCTCCACGCCCTCGGTCAAGTCATCGTGTTCGTCGACGAAGCCGACCAGGCCACGGGTCGGCGCGGCGGTGGTGACGGTGACTCCGGCCTTTCTGGTCGCATCTATGGCATGCTGGCCAAAGAAATGAGTGACACCCGCAATCGCGGCAAGATCGTCTGGGTGTTTGCGACCAGCCGTCCCGACCTCTTGGAAGTCGACCTCAAGCGCCAGGGCCGGCTCGACGTCCACATCCCCCTTTTCCCACCCCAGGACGCGTCCAGCCGGCACGACCTTTTTCACGCCATGGCCAAAAAGCTGGGTCTGCCGATCAGCAAAGAAGAGCTTCCCCAGCTCGACGACTCCCTCGGCGTCGGTGGCAACGAAATGGAAGGGTTGCTGGTCCGCGCCCTCCGTCAATTCGAAACCCAGCGCGAGCCGCGCCAGCCCCTGCCAGAAATCGTGCGGGCAGCGATCGCCGACTTCCGTCCCTCCGCGCACACCGACCGCCTCGAACTGATGGATCTGCTCGCGGTCAAAGAATGCACCGACGCGAGCTTCCTGCCCTCGCGCTACCGTGAGATGACCCGCGAAGACGTCGACCGCCGCCTTGCCGAGCTCAAACGCCGGCTAGGGGAGTTTTAGCGGGTCGGGCTGCGGTTCAACTATGCCATCGTCTTGCGTGCCTGGACCCACCGGTTGCAGGATCTGCGCACCTTACGGAGATCGGCTTCAGCGGCGGCGCGAGCCGTTCGCTGGAATCCTCGGATTGGGCGTTGGTCTCTGATCCAGCGCAGCCGCAACGGTCTGCGGACTGACAGACGCCACTTTCAGGAGTGCTCGCGCCGGACCTTCTGGTTGGCGCCGCCCTTGTTCCCAATTCTGGAGCGTCGAGATACTCACACCAATCATGAGGGCAAATTCCGATTGTGACTTGTCCAATTTGGCACGGATCGCCTTCACGTCCTCTGCTCTCACCTCAAACTTGCGTGCAGGCTCCTGCTCGCCGCGCTTGATACGCCCTGCCTCCTTCACGCTGGAAAGAAGCTGTTGAAAATCAGCGTCGTTCACTTGAAGTCCTCCTCAATCGTCCGCCTCAGCAGCTTGAGCTGATCGAGTCTGAGATTCGCCAGTTCGTTCTTCGAGTAAAGGTAGATGAGGTAGATCACCTCTTCAGCCGAATCCCAGTAGTAGATGATCCGGAGTCCACTGCGTTTTCCTCTGCCGCGAAGTGCCCACCGAAGCTTGCGCAGGCCACCACTGCCCGGGATCAGAGCCCCTTGCTGAGGCCGCAAGGTAAGAACCCACTGCAAGGCTCGGTAGTCGTCATCGTGAAGGTGCTCAAAGAGTTGGCGAGAAAACACGGAGGTCTCCACGAACCACATATCTGAACTGTACGCCATTGGCGGGGATCCTGCAAGCCCTGTCAGCACCACTCCTTTACGAAGACCTGCGCCGACAGGGCAAGTTCCTTCCCGGTGATACGCCGCTCTCGGTAGTGATTTACAATGGCAAGAGCCCGTGGCTGGCGGCAACGCGGCTCGAAGATCTGATCGCCACCCTGCCGGGTTTTGCGCCAGAGGAGTTACCCAACGGATTTTCCGTCCTGGGGTACCAGCTGATCGAAGAGCGCGCCTACCACCGTGAAGAGCTCGAGGGGGAACCCAATCCGGTCAAGGCGCTCTTTCTCCTCGAACAAAGCCGCGGACCCGCGGAGTTGGCGCAGGCCCTGGTCCAGCTGGCAGGCAGCCGGGCTGCGTTGGACCCGAGCTTGCTCGAAGCCTTTTCGGTGTACGTCAAGAGTGTGCTGGTCCCGGCAGTGGCGCCGGGGCAAAGCCTCCCCGAGTTGGCAGCTTTGATGGAGTCGACCACCATGTTGGAAAATACCGTAATCGAATGGCGCGATAGTTGGTTGGCCGAGGGCCTGCGCCAGGGTCTCGAACGCGGACGCCAAGAAGGGCGCCAAGAAGGGCGCCAAGAAGGACACCAAGAAGGTGAATCCGAGCTCTTGCTGCGGCAGTTGGAGAAGAAGTTTGGGACGCTACCCGCGAGCGTACGCCAAAAGGTCACGTCCGCCGACACCCAACGGCTGTTGCTGTGGGGCGAACGGGTGCTGACCGCCCAAACGCTCGCCGAGGTTTTCGCCGACGAGATCGCTTCCGCTGCCCGGCGCCGCCGGCCCGGCTTTCCCAACGATTGAACCTTTCGCCCGCGGAACCTGAAGCGAGGCGGCGACCTTGCGGATCCAAATCACGAACCAAATCCCGCGGGTGTGGATCCGACTGCTGCGAACCGCCGTCCCACCTTCCTGGGTAGCCCACGAGACTAGACCTACCCGACAAGAGGGGATGAAAACTACCTGATTGGCGGTGGTGAGTTGCACCCTGGAGCGGGCAGAATCAGCGCCGCTAAGGGAGATCTCAGGAGAACAGGTGGGCAGGTTTTTTAGCCCCTGAGTTCGTCGCACGCGGGTAAAATTTGCGCTGACAACAGGAGTGGTTGGATGTCCGACGCGCCCTCCCAAATCGACCGCAGGTCTTTTGTGTGGTGGTCCTCCGGCGCCATGGTCGGCGGGCTGGTCGCAGCTTATGGGACGCTCGCGGGATTCCTCGGACGCTTTCTCTACCCCGCACATCCAGATCGACGCAACTGGCTCTTCGTCCAGCAAGTGGCGCGGATTCCCCCCGGTGCGGCCATGGTTTTCCGCCTGCCCAACGGCAGCCCGGTCAATATCACCCGGCGCGGTCAAGGGACAACGGACGCGGATTTCATCGCGCTTTCCAGCACTTGTCCCCACCTCGGCTGCCAGGTCCACTGGGAAGCCCAGAACCGCCGCTTCTTCTGCCCTTGCCACAACGGAGTGTTCACTCCCGAAGGCAAAGCGATCGCCGGACCACCCGCCGAGGCCGGGCAGTCGCTGTTGCAGTTCCCGCTCAAAGTCGAACGCGGTCTGCTCTTCATCGAAGCCCCGCAGGCCCAGCTAGCAGCGGCCAGCACTGCGGGCTGCCAGGGTTGCTCCGGACGCCCCCAGGCGGGGAAAACACCTGCGCAATCAGGGACGAGGTCTAAGCCGTGAGCGTTGCCACTTGGTTTAAAGAGCGGGTCCCGATTTCCGGCGACGATCTGCGCGAGCTGACCAATGAGCCGGTCCCCAACCACTTGAAACGCTGGTGGTTCGCACTCGGCGGCACCCCCGCTTACCTCTTTGTGGTCCAAATCATCACCGGAATCGCGCTCGCGGTCTATTACCAGCCTGCCCCGCAGACCGCTTACGAGTCGGTGCGCTACATCACAGAAGAGGCGGCTTATGGCTGGTACTTGCGCGGGCTGCACAAGTGGGCCGCAACTTTGATGATCGCGGCGGTGATCCTGCACCAGATGCGGGTCTACTTCACTGGCGCTTACCGCAAACCGCGTGAGGTCAACTGGCTGGTCGGCATGACCTTGCTGGGTTCGACCTTGATGCTCGGGTTTACCGGTTACAGCTTAGTTTATGAACAGCTGAGCTACTGGGGGGCGACCGTCGGCGCTAACCTGGCCGCGGGCGTGCCGCTTTTCGGCAACTTTTTAAAAGAGCTGTTGCTCGGCGGCGAAACGTACAACCCGCGCACGTTGCCCCGCTTTTTTGTGCTCCATGCAGCGGTTCTGCCCACCTTGTTGGTGCTCTTGATCGGAATTCACATCGCTCTCGTGCGGCTGCAGGGGGTGACCGATCTGCACTTTGAAGACGATGACCCTACCGCGAAAAAAACTTTTAATTTCTTCCCGGATCACTTGCTCACCGAGCTGATGATCGGGCTGATTTTGATGGTGGTGCTCACCGTGCTGGCAACAGTTTTGCCCGCGGGTTTGGGCGCCAAGGCCGATCCGCTCACCACCCCCGAAGTGATCAAACCCGAATGGTTTTTCTATGTGACGTTTCGCTGGCTGAAGCTCTTTTCTGGGACGTTCGCCCTGCTTTCGATCGGTCTCGTGGTGTTCACTATGTTCGCCTGGCCGTGGATCGACGGCTGGCTCCGCCGGCGGACACGTTTTTCCGAAGCGAGTGTGTGGATCGGAGTCGCGGGGGTGTTCATCATTCTCGCGCTCACGGTCTGGGAAGGTATGGTCGCGCATTAGCGGCGCGCCGGTAGCTGAAGGAGGCAAGGTCCATGAACCTCAACCAAAAACGGCTGGTCATCGCCGGGCTCGCCGTCCTGTTTCTCTTGTCGCTGGTGCTGGTCCAGTGGATGGAAGTGCTGCGCCGACAGGAAGAGCTGGGGATGGCACCGGCTGCAATCGCAGTGCCGGCGAGCTCGCGGGCTTGCGTCGAGTGTCATGGCCAGACCACCCCCGGCATCATCGACCACTGGCGCGGCAGCAAGCATGCGCGGAGCGGCGTCGGCTGTTTTGAATGCCATCAGGCGGAAGCACAAGACGTCGACGCGTTCGAGCACTATGGCAGCAAGATCGCGACAGTGGTCACTCCCCGCGATTGCGGGCATTGCCACGGGGAAGTGGCCCAGGAATTCCAGCGCAGTCACCACTCCAAAGCGGGCAATATCCTGGCCTCCTTGGACAACTTCCTGGCCGAGACGGTCGAGGGCGCGCGCCAGCCGTTCAACCCGCATTCGCCCACTCCGGGCAAAGCAGTGGCCGCAGTCAATGGCATGGCGAGCGCTTTTTCTGGCTGCCAGCAGTGCCATGGGAGCAAGGTCGCGCTGCTCGCCCAAGACGGCGGCCGGCTCACCGTCGATGACTTCAAGCCGGACGCCGACGGCAAGCCCACCCAGCCGGAAGCGCTGGCCCGCGTGCGCAAGACCCCGGACGGCCGCCCGCTCTTTCATCCCGGCACTTGGCCCAACACCGGCATCGGACGGCTCAACCTCGACGGCTCTCGCGGTTCGTGTTCGGCCTGCCATAGCCGCCACGACTTCTCGCCACGGCGCGCACGCCAGCCAGAAAACTGCGGCAAGTGTCACCTCGGCCCGGATCATCCGCAAAAGGAAATCTACGAGGAATCAAAACATGGCGTGGCCTACCGCGACTTGCGGGAGCGCATGAACCTCGACGCAGCGACCTGGGTCTTGGGCGAGGATTACACCCAAGCCCCGACCTGTGCCACCTGCCACTTGTCAGCCAACACCCGCAACGGCCGACGCATCACGCACGACCCGGGCGAGCGGATTTCGTGGACCAATCGGCCGCCGGTCAGCCTGGTGATGGACACCGATGCAAATGGCAACATCGTCAAGGCCACCGATGCTGCGGTCCGCCAGCAACAGATCGCGGATACGGCTGAAGCCAAACGCGGTCGGATGAAAATGGTGTGCTCGCACTGCCACACCCCGGACTACATCAATGCTTTCTACCAGCAGTACGACGAATTGGTGATCCTCTACAACGAGAAGTTCGCCAAACCCGGTCAGGCGATCATGAACGCGCTGCAAGAGCAAGGGCTGATCACCCCCACCCAATTTGACGAAGAGATCGAGTGGTCGTGGTTTTACCTCTGGCATCACGAGGGACGGCGCGCGCGTCATGGCGCGTCGATGATGGCGCCGGACTACACCCACTGGCATGGTATGTACGAAGTGGCTGAACGCTTCTACATGCAGCTGATCCCGCAAGCGCGGGAGCTGATCGCAGAAGCCCGGGCCCATGGTCGGGCAGCCGCAGCGGATGCTGCTGGCCGGGTCGTCGACGCAGTGCTCGCACGGCCGGAGCACGCTTGGTTCGAGGAAGGCGCGGAAGATCAGATGCAGCTGATCCGCCAGCAAATGGAAGAACGCTATGGCCAAGGCAAGAGCAAAGGTGGACCCTGACGCGGAAAGCAGTCCCCCGTCGGACCAGCCCTTGACTTCCGAGGATTTGATCGCGGTCGTGGGCCATCCTCGGGGCACGCTGCTGATCGTTTTCATCTACGGTCTGCTCTTCGCCCTGGGCTGGCTCGCCCTCTATTTTGGCGAGTTCCTGCCGCGCGGGATGCCCTGACGGGTGACTGCTTATTTCAACATACCCGTTAACATACCCGCACAGGATGCTGAGTGGAGCCTTGCATGCAGGTTGAGCTTTACGAACGGATCTGGTTGTGGCTGGCGGCGGTCTTAATCGCCGGTTTTCTCGCGGCGATCGTTTACGGCGCCACCTTCCATGCGGTGCACCCGCCGAGTCACCACGAAACCATCGATCCCTTGACCGTGCGCACTTCCTCGGAGTTCGCGTCGCCTGGGGTCACCCGTCAAGCGGATGGTAGCGTGCTGGTCGTGGCGTTCGCGGAAATGTTCCGCTTTGTGCCCAGCGAGATCCGCGTGCCCGCCGGACGCCCGGTGCGCTTCCGCATGACCAGCCCGGACGTGTTGCACGGTTTCCAGGTGGTGGGAACCCACGCCAACGCCATGATCGTGCCGGGATACGTCAGCGATTTCACCGTTACCTTCCCCCGTCCCGGCAACTATTTGGTGGTCTGCAACGAATACTGCGGGCTATCCCACCACTTCATGCAAGGCACGCTGATCGTCGAAGGGGGGCAGCCGTGAACCACAGCGCCGACCACCGCAACACCGACCACGGCAACGCCTTGCCAGCGTCCGCATACCGCCTGGCGCTCGCCAACTTCTGGGTGGCGGTTGCCGCCTTTGGTTTGGGCGCCGTCATGGCGGTGATGCAAGCGCTGTCGCGCGCCGACCTGCCGATTTGGTTGCGCTCGCCCAAGGTTTACTACCTTTCCGTCACCGCGCACGGGGTGCTGATGGCGTTGGTGTTCACCACCTTCTTCATCATGGCCCTCGGCTATGTCATCGCACGCACCACCCTGGGTGCCTTGAACGAGCGTTGGGGCTGGATCTCGTTCGGGATCGCCACTTTCGGTACGCTGCTGACCACGGTCGCGATCCTCTCGGGGTCGAGCACGGTGCTCTACACCTTTTACCCGCCGTTGCAAGCGCATCCCGCTTTCTACCTCGGAGCCGCGCTCTTGGTCGTGGGATCGTGGGGCTTCTCCGCGGTCATGATCCTCGCGGTCCGCGCTTGGCAGCAACAGCATCCGGGCTTACCTCTGCCCCTGCCTATGCATGGCATGCTCGCGGCAGTGATTATCTGGCTGCTGGCTACTGCTGGGCTCGCGCTGGAAGTTCTGGGCATGCTTATCCCGTGGTCTTTGGGCTGGGTGGCGACCATCGACCCGATCCTGGCGCGGACTTTCTTCTGGTGGTTTGGCCATCCCCTGACCTATTTCTGGCTGCTCCCGGCCTACGTGATCTGGTACACGATCTTGCCCCAAGTCGCGGGTGGACGTCTGTTCAGCGAGCCTCTGACCCGGATGGTGTTCATCCTCTTCATCGTCCTCTCGACGCCGGTCGGCTTCCACCACCAACTGGTTGATCCCGGCATTGATTCCGGGTGGAAACTCGCCCACACCTTCAGCACTTACGCCATCCTCTACCCCAGCCTGGTCACGGCTTTTACGGTCATTGCTTCGCTCGAAGTCGCAGGACGGCTCAAGGGAGCCCGCGGGTTGGTCGACTGGCTCGCGGTCTTGCCCTGGCGGGATCCGCTCTTCGTCAGCGTGGGGCTGGCGATGCTCACTTTTGCGCTCGGCGGCTTTGGCGGTGCGATCAATGCGGCTTACGCCATGAACACCATGGTCCATAACACCTCCTGGATCATGGGCCACTTCCACTTGACCGTAGGCACCGCCGTAGCGCTTTCGTTCATGGGCGTGAGCTACTGGCTCTTACCTCGGTTGCTCGGACGTCGGTTGCGCTGGCCCCAGCTCGCCCTGCTCCAGCCCTATTTGTGGTTCGTGGGAATGCTGCTTTTCGGGGTGGTCAACCACATCACCGGCATCCAGGGCATGCCGCGCCGGGTTTACAGTGCGCAGTACCTCGGTTCCGAAGTCGCTGCCCGGTGGCAGAGCTGGACTGCCGTCTCAGCATTCGGCGGGGTGGTTCTGGCGGTGAGTTCGCTGGCTTACCTGGTCGTGGTGGTGGGGACGGCCGTCGCCGGCGAGCGGCTGGCACCCGCACCGACGGTGGCTTACGCCCAGCCCCTGGCCCCGCCGCTCACCCAGCGGACCACCTGGGACCGTTTTCTGCTCTGGACTGCGGTCGCGGTTCTCCTCATCCTCATCGCCTACGGTCCGCCGATCGCCCACCTGCTGGCGACCGACCGCTTCGGGTCCTTGCCGTTCAAACCTTTTTAATCCGCGCCAACTTTGATCTGCCTTGATTCAACCGGCGCGGTCAAAGCAATCCTGAAGTAAGCTGCTACCTCATTCCCTGGGGCCGACTTCAGGCGCATGGCCTGCAAGTAGCTCGGGAGAAGCGAGGCCTCGATGCCAACGGCTGAACCCACCGACCGGATCGTTCCTGCTGCGGACTCCCACGCGCCCGCAGGACATGGCGTAGCGTTCGCCACAGCGCTGCGATTCTGGCTCAAGCTCGGCTTCATCTCGTTTGGTGGACCCGCGGGGCAGATCGCGATCATGCATCGCGAGTTGGTGGAGCAGCGGAAGTGGATCTCAGAAGAGCGGTTCTTGCGCGCCCTCAACTACTGCATGGTCTTACCCGGCCCCGAAGCCCAACAGCTCGCGACTTACGTCGGCTGGCTGCTACACCGTATCCCCGGCGGCATCGTGGCGGGCGGACTGTTCGTCCTGCCTTCGGTGTTCGTGCTGCTGCTGCTCTCTTACCTCTATGTCGCTTTCGGACAAATGCCCACCATCATGGCAGTGCTCTGGGGTTTCCGCGCGGTGGTCGTGGCGATCGTCTGCGAGGCCGTCCTGCGCATCGGCCGGCGCGCCATTGCCAGCCCTATCCACTTCGCCATTTCGGCAGCGGCTTTTGCTGCCATCTACTTTCTCAAAGTCCCTTTCCCGCTGATCGTGCTGGGCGCGCTCGCCCTGGGCTGGACCGGATCGCGGCTGTGGCCGGACCGCTTCGCGGTGAGCCGCCGCCCCGCGCACCCCACGGCGCCAACGACGGATTCAGATTTGCCGGTGACTGAAGCTGCGCCAGCACCTCACACTCTGCCCTCGACGCGACGGTTTCTCGTCATTGGGATCGTCGGTCTGGCGCTCTGGGCGTGGCCTTTCTTGGGGATCCTCCTCTGGCGGGGTCCAGGCAGCCTCCACGTGGAAACGTACCTCTTCTTCACCCAGGCGGCTTTGGTCACTTTTGGCGGGGCTTACGCCGTGCTCGCCTACGTCAGTCAAGCAGCGGTCGGCTCGTTCGGCTGGCTGAGCCAGGCCCAAGCAGTCGATGGCATGGCGCTCGCCGAGACCACCCCTGGACCGCTGATCATGGTCGTGCAGTTCATCGGTTTCATGGCTGCGTGGAACCACCCCCAAGGCATGGACCCGCTCGTCAGCGGTCTAGTCGGTGCCCTCGTCACGACCTTCGTCACTTTCTTGCCATCCTTTCTTTTCATCTTTCTGGGTGCCCCCTACATCGAACTGCTGCGCCACCATCGCGCCCTTGACAGCGCGCTGGGCGCGGTGACCGCGGCAGTCGTCGGTGTCATCTTGAACCTCGCCCTGGTCTTTGGCGCTGCCGTGTTGCTCCCCGCGGGCACCGGCCGGGTCGACTGGCTCGCTCTTGGGCTCGCCGCGCTCGCTTTCTTCGCCCTCTGGCGACTGCGCGTGGACGTGCTCTGGGTGGTGCTCGCCGGGGGTTTCGCCGGCTTTCTGCAAGGAGTTCTCCCATGGTAGATCCAACCTACATCGCGCCGGGCACCCGCTTCCTCACCCGGAGCCAGGTGATCTCGCTGCTCCGACTTGACGACTGCATCGCCGCGGTTGCATCTGCCCTGCTGGCCCACGCACAAGGGAAATCCCTGCCGCCGGGGTCGGTGGGCGTGCCCGCGGAGGGAGGCGCTTTTCACGTCAAGGTCGCTGGCCTGCGCGACGGGCAGCCGTACTTTGTCACCAAGATCAACGGCAATTTTTACAACAATGCGGAGCGCTTCGGGCTACCGCGAATTCAGGGCTTGGTCATCCTCTGCGACGCCCGCAATGGTTACCCCTTGGCGGTCATGGACTCGACCGAGATCACCGTGGTACGCACGGGTGCCGCGACTGCGGTGGCTGCCACCCATCTGGCCCGCCGCGACTCGTCCGTGGTCACGATCTGTGGGTGTGGCCTCCAGGGGAGAATCCAGCTGGCAGCGCTGTGTCAGGTGCTGCCGCTCAAGCTGGCCTGGGTTTACGACATGGATCCTGCGGTGGCAACAGCCTGTGCTGCGAGCTGGTCTCGCAGCTTGGGGCTGACGGTCACGCCGACTCGCGAGCTCGCGATGGCCTGTCGAGAGAGCGATGTGTGTGTCACCTGCACCCCGGCCAAGCAACCCCTGTTAGGGCCCGCTGCGGTGCGTCCAGGCACCTTCATCGCAGCGGTAGGTGCTGACAGCGAGGAAAAGCAGGAACTCGATCCGGCGCTCTTGGCTCAGGCCAAAGTGGTCGTCGACCACCTTGACCAATGCGCCAAGATCGGTGAGCTGCACCACGCCCTCGAACAGGGGGTACTGACCCGCGCCCAGGTCCATGCCGAATTGCATCAAGTGGTTGCTGGCGAGCGACCTGGTCGCACCTCGCCAGAGGAAATCACAATCTTCGACAGCACCGGGATCGCCCTCGAAGACGTCGCAGCAGCAGCACTGATCTTCGCCAAGGCAGTTGAGCGCAATCTCGGGACGGTTCAGGAATTACTGCGCTGAGCCTGACCGTCGCCGCAAAAATGCTGACCCTATTTATCCGATCGTGTTAGCATACAAATGTCCCTCATGCGTGAGCAGGTTCACGATGAGTCCCCAGGAGGTCTTGGCCATGAAGCGTTCTCTCCTGATCGCTCTTGCGCTGATCTTGGCGGTTGCGGTCATTGTCCCTGCAGCCCTTTCGATCTGCCGTGACAATCCCAACCTCTACTGCGACTCCACTTGTGACACCTTTTGGCGCTGGTGCGTTGATGGTGGCGGGCATGGTGGCTGCGTTGTCTTCTACGGTGTTGAGGATGGTTGCGCCTCGACCAGCAACACCCCGAGTTGCTGCAGTTTTGGCCCAGGCTTTTGAGCAATGTGGCAACGCATCCTGAGCTCACTGCTGCTTTCGCTCTGCGGTCTTGGTTTCGTAGCAGCCGGCTCAGGGCCAGACCAAGGTTCTCTCAATGGCAAGGTTGCGGTCGCCTTCTGGGCATTTGCAGGCTTGCCGAATGGCTCGCCGAATGGCTTGCCGAAAAAACTCGGGCCGCAAGATTTGCTCGCGCCCAACGGCATGGAAGTGCGGATGGTGCCGGAGGGGGACCTCGACCAAGAACTCGCGTTTCCTTGCGGTCAATGGCTGGCACCGCGGCCCGGAAAGTACAAGTATTGGCTCGAAGGCAATGGCTGGATCAGCCCCTCGTCGGCAGTGTTGAACTATGCTGATTTGGCGGGAGAGGGACGAGCCACGGTACGGGAAGTGGTCGCTGCTGGGACGATCGCCCTGACGCCAGAAATCCAGCCCGCTGATTCGGTTTCCCTCCGCCTGCTTCACCTGAGCAGCCACAACCGAGGCTTAGGGCCGCGCTCGGAAATGTCGCGGCGGGTTTCCGGTAAGGCTCGGCACGAAGGTGTATTGATGCCCGCTGGGCCGGTGCTTGCCAGCCTGTTTGATCGGGAGCAACAGGAGTACCGGGCGCTCGCCCGGCCGGTCGAGGTTCCCGCAGGTGGACGGATCACCGTCTCACCGCAGCCACCTGCCCGTGCTGTCACCGACTTGGTAGTCATTCTCGACTTTCCGTTGCGGATAGCCAACTTTGCAGATCACGACGTTCAGCTCACGGTAGCGGCTCCGGAGCAATCCGCGCGCTCGCCGGAAGTGGTAGTCAAAACTGCCGACCGCGTCTATGCGGTTTGGTATGGATTGCTGGAGCGCCGAGTCACCCTTGCCGTGAACTCTCCGACCGTTTTTCTGCCCCCCCAAGATCTCGCCTTGCGCAGCGGAAAAATTGAGAGCTACTACGGCCAGCTGCGTTCCCGGCCCGATCTCGAGGTCGAGTTACGGCTTCCCTCTGGATTTACGCCGAGCTCGGATGCCCATCTGCAGATTCATGGCGAAAACGATCTTGCGCTGGTCGCGGATCAACCGCTCATCCCTGGGAACCTGCGCTATCTCTTCCGCGACCTACTGCCGCAGCCACTACGGATCACGTTCGATACCCCACCTTGGTTCTTCACGGAGCGGGTCGACCTGAGCGATGGCATGGATTCAAAGCTGGCCTTCGCGCCGCCCAGCTATCGCGTGTGGGGAACTGTAGAGCGCGGCGGGCAGCCGACCGCTGCCACAGTAACCTTTCAAATCCCGCGCGGTGAGCGCTATCAGCTCCACGTCCCAACCGAAGAAAATGGCTTTTATGAGACTTTGCTTTTTCGCTCAGGAAACTATGTAGCACTGGTACGTCCTGTAGATGGCCCCGAAGCCCCATATGTCGATTTTCGTGCCGAGAGTGTGGAAACGAATCTCGAATGGAACTTTCATCTGCCGGACAATCGTTGGACGGTCCGCGTTCAAGATGTCGTCACCGGGGCCGGCATTCCCGATGCCCGGGTCGCGGTGGGGAGCCGCGCGGTGGAGCGCGGCCAGCGGTCGACCCAGTCGACGCGAACTGACGCTGCAGGTCTGGCTCGCTTGCCGCCACTCGATTGGGGGCAAGTCGAGTTATGGGCCGAGGCCGAAGGTTATTTGCGCTCGGGCGTCACCGAGATCGAGCTGAGTTCGACCCAAAAGGAAGGCACCATCACGCTAACTCTCGAGCCGCAGGGAGAAAAGCGCGGCCTGCGCTGCCGTTTACCGGACGGAACCGCAGCGAGTCATACCAAGGCGCTGCTCGTCGCCGATCTCAGGCAGCCCATTCCCCTGTGGGAAAGCGAGAGTGATGGCGAGGGGCGTCTCGCGGTGCCTGCCCGATTCGCCCAGGGGTGGCTGCTGTTGCGCCATCCGCAAAGCGCTTTTTTGGTCCGCAGGTGGTCTTCAGCGGAAGCGAGCCGGCGGGACTGGATCTTGCCCGCACCAGCACCGGCCTTGAGCGTCCAGGTAGTGCGGGGGGGCGATCCTGCCGTAAGTGCTCACCTGCAACTGTGGCTGGATGAGCAGCCGCTCGCAGGTCCGCTGCTGTATTGGCTGACGGCGAGCCGGCCGGTCGACGGGGAAGGTCGCTGGGTAGCGCACCACCTGCCGCAAAAACCTTTGCGCTTGCTCGCTGCTGCATCGGGCGAGGAAATGGCCCCGCTCAGCGAACTGCAGGCCCGTGCCATCGACTTTCCCTGGCCGAGCCTGGTCGTGCTGGAAATCTCAGACTGATCCAAGTCCTCCGTACCTTCCCCATTTAAATCGCACTGTTAAACCGCATTGTGCGTCAAGATATCGAGAGCGAAGCCTTACTTACAAAATTCGCCACATCAATGTCTGGTTCTCTGCTGCAGATCTTCCGCGCGGTGCTGCGGGCTCCGCTTTATGCCTTGGCCTGCCTCGCGATTCTTGGGCTGGCTGTGGGCTTAACGGTGGGCGTTTTTTCAGTTGCTCATTCAACCCTCCTACAGCCGTTGGCGGTCGACGACGAAGATTCCGTGTTTGCTCTACGCTATCAGACCCGCGAAGAGGGCCCAAGTAACCAGGGAGCTTCGCCCTTGGAAGTCGCGGAGTGGAGGCATACACTTACTTCACTCGAAGGGATTTCCGGCTACACGTTGAGCGAGCTCAATGTCACACTGGCCGACGGCACGAGGCGCCTCGCTGGCGGCACGGTCACGGAAGGGTTTTTTGAGATGCTCGGCATCGCTTCCATTGCGGGCCGATTATTCGAACAAACCGAATACTTGCCTGGAGGAAAGCGGGCGGTACTGCTCCGCGATGCCTTCTGGCGTACAAACTTTGGCGACAGGCCCTTCAGTGGCCATTTGCTCAAGATTTCTGGTGTCACTTTCGAAGTCGTGGGTTTGCTGCCAGCCGATATTCCCGTGGGAAATGCGGCCGATGTCTGGCTGCCTCTGGCAGTGGATACCGCGACAATTCACCGCAGCCAGCGCTTTCTGACCGTGCTTGGCCGGCTGCGCGAGGGTGTAAGTTTTAAGGCGCTCCAGGCAGAAGTTTCAACTCTGGGCCAGCGGCTTGCTGTTGACCATCCAGCGGCCAATGCTGATCGAGTGCTCACGGTTCAGCCGCTGCGTGATCTGCTGACCGGTGAACTTCGGCCAACCCTCCTGGCACTTTGCGCGGCAGCGGGCCTTGTCTTCTTGCAAGGGCTAAGCAGTTTTGTCTTTCTCGTGGCGGTGCGATCAGAACGCCGGCGGAGTGAGCTAGCAGTACGATCGGTCTTGGGCGCAAGGCGAGCCACCTTGGGGCTCTTGCTGGTCGGCGAGGTGGTCCTGCTCGCGCTTGGCGGTGGTATTTTGGGCTGGGGCATCGCAGCAACGGGAATTCAGCTTTTTCTCAAACTCAGCCTTGGCCGGTTGGCGGCGCTACCCCCAGCTGGGATCACCAGGTTTTACATCTTGGCGCTGGTGATGTTGGCCGCTCTGGTCGCCAGCATGGTGGCGGTTTTTCGACTCCCCTCCGGCCGACCTGGAGAAGCGCTGACTGGAGAGACGGATCGCCGTGTCAGCTCGCGCCTACGAGTGCAGCGCAGGTTTGTGCTCCTGGAGGTGGCACTGGCACTGGCCCTGTTGATCAATGCTGGCCTTATGCTGCGGTCAGTTCGGGCACTACTCAACGTCGACGTTGGCTTTGCTCTCGATCCTGTGCTGGCAGCAAGCATCGTCTTTCCGTCGGGCGAATATCCGCCGGGCTCGCCTCGGATTGCGGCCTTTCTCGATCAGGCGGTGCACGCAGCTGAAGCCTTACCGGGAGCAACCCGTGCAGCGTCAACCATCCTGCGACCGCTGGCTGGAACCATCGAGGGGGAATTTACGATCGCAGGGGCTGGCGAGGCTCGACGGGTGGTGCGGCTGCACCAGCGCCCGGTCAGCCCGGGCTATTTCGCGACGCTCGGGCTGGCGGTGGTGCGTGGGCGCAGCTTTGGCCAGGGCGCTGCCCGCGAAGTTGTGGTCAATGAAGCAGCGGTGAAGCAAATTTTTGGTGGCGTAGACCCGACTGGTCGTTGGCTGGTTGAGGGCAGCGAGGCCGACGGGCTGCAGATGGAGATCGTGGGTGTGGCGCGCTCCGAGATGGCCACGCTTGCCACTCCGGCGGTACCAACCGTTTATACGCTTCATGACAACACACTTTGGCCCTTCGCCACAGTTCTGCTACGAACTTCCAACGAGCCGACGCTGCTCGTCGAGCCGCTGCGCCGAGCCATTCAAAGTCTGGACTTGGAGGTCGCCGTGTTTGCGGTCGAGCCGCTGGTAGAAACAGCCGCCCAGTCGATCGCCAGGGAGCGCACCATGGCGGCGCTGCTGGTAATTTTTGCTACTACGGCGCTGGTTCTTGCCGTGGCCGGGGTTTATGGGATTTTCTCGCTGATGGTGGCAAACCGTCGGCGCGAATGGGGCATCAGACAATGCCTGGGTGCCAGCGACGCCCGCGTGTTCAGCGGCATCATGAGCTGGGGTTTGCGGCTGAGCGTGACTGGCTCAGCCATCGGCCTGGTGATCTCGTGGCAGCTTTCGCGGCTGCTGTGCGCCCAGCTTGTTGGGGTTAAATCGATGGATCTGTCGACTATTCTGGGAGCGCTGGCGTTGGTCCTCGGAAGTTCCTCCTGCGCATGCTATTGGCCTGCTCGTCAGGCCAGTCGAGTCGACCCGGCAGCGATGCTACGACTTCAGTAGCGGTGCCCAACGGCAACCTGGTCCTCCACTTGCCTCGGGGCCTCGGGGTCGTAGCGGAGGGGGACCTCGATTGACGGCCGCCTGACAACGACGAATCCGCCAGATCCGCCCTGCTTATTCTCAGGCAACGTTCACAACGCTTTCGAGAAGTTATTACAGTCTTCTTTGAATTGTCGAGCTTTGAATTATCCCCCCCCGCGATGACGCCAGCGGCATGGCTTCGTAAACAGTACATTTTGCGGATCCAAAGATCATCCCTCATCCAGCGCAAAAATTTCACGTAGGCTGATCGCGGCCAGGACGCGCCGTGAGTTGGGCGCAAAACAGCGATTTTTGACCACGGTCTGCCTGGGCTGCGCCGGTTGGCTTGTGTAGGGTTGACCGTGGAACTGAACGCGCGGCAATTCCGTCGCGCGGTTGGAAAGCACAGGAGATAGGCCATGAAACACCAGCTGACGCCAGGAGCCGGCCCGCTGCAGTGGGGAATCAACTTCGAACCCAACGGCGGCCCGCTGCAGTGGGGAATCAACTTCGAACCCAACGGCGGCCCGCTGCAGTGGGGAATCAACGCCGAACCCCACGGCAGCTCGCTGCAGTGGGGCATCAACATCGAACCCGGCGGGTAAAGACCGCCAGAGC
This sequence comes from uncultured Thermoanaerobaculia bacterium, assembly GCA_964499975.1. GTDB lineage: Bacteria > Acidobacteriota > Thermoanaerobaculia > Multivoradales > J023 > CAZCOV01. Next base: position 1,611 of record CAZCOV010000024.1, on the reverse strand, counting down.
CTGACTTGCGGGGGAAGCTGGGCGCTGCGCTCTTGGAGCTGCTACCGGGACTTGCGGACCGAGTAGTAGCGCACTCGATTCTGCTGAATCACTCGCTCAGCTTCCTCCAGCACCCGCAGGGTCAACCCCCGGCTGGCCTGGCCGATCAGAATCAGCTCGCGGATCGCCTTGCAAGCTGCGGGGATGCGGTTGAGAGGCTGCACGAACACGGTCATCTCGCGCGCCACCCGGTAAGCTGCGGCGGGCTGCCCTGCGCTGAGGTGCGCCCGCGCCAAGTCGAGGGCAGCGAGCAGCGCGTCGATCGGGAGCGGAACCAGCAAGAGCTGGACCGCCTGTTCGAGCTGGGCCGTGCCCGCCGGGCCACGGGCCTTGCCTTCCGCCCACAAGAGCTTCGCTTTCAACCAGTTGCTGCCGCAACCCTCGGCTTCGGCGACCGCGAGGTGAATCCGCTCGAGCGCCTCCTCCGGCCGGCCAAGCTCTGCGAGCGCATTGCCCTGCATTTTGAGCCGTGCCACACGGTACCGTATGCCCAACGCGGGACCGTGCCGTTCAGCGTCTGCCAGCGCCAGCAGGCAGGCCGGGAACTGCTTCAGCTGGAACCAGCAGAAGGCTTGATCGATCAAGGCCTCGCCCATGCGCCGGTCATCCGCGATTCGGGAGAAAAGCTCATAGGCCTCTTGGGCGAGGTCGAGCGCGATCTCGGGCGCCCCCAAAGCGTCGTAGAGGTAGACGCACTTCTGCCGCAGCACGCCGAGGGCTAGGCGATCGTCAGCTGCTCGCGCGAGATCCGCAGCGCGGGCAACGCAGCGAGTGGCAGCGGAGTATTGATGGAGCAGGCGGAAGCAAGCCACTGCCGCGGCCAGGAAATGAGGCACCTGGCCGGGGGCTGCCAGGTAGCAAGCGCTTTCCGCCAGATCCAGTGCGTCGAGCGGGCTTTCCCAGCGCAGATCATCGATGACTTCGAGCCGAGCTTCCAGTTCCTCCGGAGAGAACCCTGGGCGGGTGCATTTGAGCGCCGCTTCAGCTGCGAGTTCGACCGCAGTGAGCGTTGCGCACTTCCGCTTGCGGTGCGCGAGCAAGGGCAGGCTGGCGAGCCCTGGCTCGCGCATCGGCAGGCGCAGGCGCACCCCCAAGGCCCACCCGGCGCGGGCGAGTTGGCTCGCGCGCAAGTCCCCGGCGCTGATGCGTTTCTGGAAAAAACCGTTACCTTCGCCCATCGCGCGTTCGAGCTCCGACACGGTTCCCAACTGGGTGGCAAGGTCGAAGCAAATCTCGAGGATCCGCGCCACCTCGGCCCCGGCTTCGTCTTTGGGGAGTTTTGCGTCCATCACAGCTCCTTCCATCGATCTAACCGAACCTTGGCCACTGCCGCCACTGCCCCAAACCCGGCGGTCTTCTAGCCTCCTTGGCCAAAACCAGGAAGCCGGCCCTACCGCGAAGGCGAAATTCTCCTCTGCTGGCTCGGCTCGGGTCTCTCTACCTTACTCTCCTCAATCGAGCCAGGGCGACCCCAGAATGCTGGCGAAGTGCGTTGTTCAACGGCATCCTGTGCTTTCCAGGCGCCCTGGCTCAACTGCAAAACCAACGAACAACCCACGGACCGCGACTCGT
>CAZCOV010000023.1:0-31529 GCA_964499975.1 uncultured Thermoanaerobaculia bacterium | reverse complement strand
TCCTGGCAACGCGACCTGTCCGAGATCGAGGTTCTGGGTCGCGATGACTTTCGCATTCACTCAGCCAGCTTGCCCTTTGTGCTGATCACCAGCTTGGAATCCTTGACCCCCAAAACCCGCTGGCTAGAACAACTGCTGCCGCAAATCAGTTCGCATTACCCCAAGATTTCGGCGGTTGACTTGCGCTTCAAGCAGCGCATTATCGTACAACCCTCCGCTCCGGAAGCAGCACCACCCGGAACGGCTTTGAGCTCCTAAATGCTCGGAGGAGATAGACGGATGGAACAGCCGGACCAGAAAGGTAGAGTCGGATGACCAAGCCGGATCATTACCTCGTAGGGATCGACATCGGCTCCTCCAAGGTCGGCGTCTTGATCGGACAGCGCGATCAGGCCGGCGGCGTCGAGGTGGTCGGCAAAGGGCTCGCCCCCAACCGGGGAACGCGTCGGGGCAGCATCGTCAACGTCGAGCAGACGGTCGACGCCCTCAAGCAGGCCAGCGAAGAGGCCGAGGTGATGGCTGGGATCGAGATCGAGCGAGCCTACGTCGGTATTGCCAGCGCCGACATCCGCAGCGTGAATGCACGCGCTGTGGTTTCGGTGGCCCGCCGCGATCGCGAGATCACGCCGCAAGACGTGAAGCGGGCGATCGAGGCCGCAACCCAAACCCCGGCTTTGCCATCCGATCGCGAAATCCTGCACGCTATCCCGCAGGAATTCATCGTCGACGAGCAAGGTGGCATTGCCGAACCCGTGGGCATGCTGGGGAGCCGGCTCGAGGTCATGGTCCACTTGGTGACCGGGAACTCTGCCCGCCTCAAAACTCTGCAAACTTGCGTCAATCGGGCTGGGATCGAAGTGGTCGAGACGGTGTTCGAACCGTTGGCCACAGCCGAAGCCGCTTTGAGCCATGACGAAAAAGAGTTTGGTGTGCTGCTCATCGACATCGGCAACGGCAGCACCGAGTACGCGCTCTTTGCCGAGGGCGAGGTGCAGCACAGCGCGGTGATCCCGATCGGTGCCAGCCATTTCACCAACGACCTCGCGATGGTCCTGCGCACCCCGTATCCTGAAGCCGAGCGCATCAAGAACACCCAGGGTTGCTGTTTGCGCAGTCTGGTCGACGACACCGACGGAGTGACTGTACCGGGCGTTGCTGGCGGCCCTTCGCGCGTGGTCCCCAAACGCGAGCTGTGCGAGATCTTGCAGCCGCGCGCCGAAGAAGTTTTGACTTTGGTCCGCGAAGATCTGAGCAAGAACGGTTGGGATCAAGGCTTTCGCGGCGGCGTGATTCTGGCCGGCGGAGGAGCTCAACTGCCGGGTTTGCTCGAGCTCGCGAATCAGATATTTTCCTCAACCGTCCGCTACGGGTTGCCGCGCGGGCTGGGGGGGCTGGTCGACGTGATCAGCAGCCCAACTTGGTGTACCGCTTCGGGGCTCTTGCTTTATGCTCTGGCGGCGGAGCAAACCCAAAAGGTCAACCGGCGCAATTTCAGCGTCCGCAGCTTGATTGGAACCTTGCGCGGAGTTTTCAGCGACCTACTTTAAATCCCTGAACCAACCGAAAGGGGGAAGTCTCATGATTCTGTTCGACGAAAAACCGCAGGACAACAGCCTGCCGATCGCACTCGAGCCCGTCGAGCAGACGCCGGCCAAGATCAAGGTCATCGGGGTCGGCGGTGGCGGCGGGAATGCAGTCAACCGGATGATCGCAACGCAGGTCAGGGGTGTGCAATTCATCAGCGCCAACACCGACTTGCAAACCTTGCGGCGTTCTAGCGCCCCGCTGAAGCTGCAGCTCGGCGAGAGCTTGACCCGCGGTTTGGGCGCCGGCGGTGACCCCGAAATCGGTCGCAAGTCAGCCCTCGAAGACACCGAGCGCATCCTCGAAATCTTGGACGGAGCGGATATGGTGTTCCTCACCGCAGGGTTGGGTGGAGGTACCGGCACGGGCGCGGTCCCGATCATCGCGTCGCTAGCCGCGGAAATCGGGGCCTTGACCGTCGCGGTCGTGACCAAACCTTTTGGTTTCGAGGGCCGGAGGCGGATGCAGCTGGCCGAACGCGGGGTTGAAGAACTGCGTGGGTCGGTCGATACCTTGATCACCATCCCGAATGAGCGACTGCTCAATTTCGTCGACCGGGGAACCCCTCTGGCCGAAGCCTTCCTCATCGCAGATGACGTGCTCCGCCAAGCCGTGCAGGGGATCAGCGACCTGATCACCATCCCCGGCGAGATCAACGTCGATTTTGCCGACGTCAAGACGATCATGACCGGAATGGGGATGGCCCTGATGGGCACGGGCATTGCCAAGGGCGAAAACCGAGCGCTCGAAGCTGCCCAGCGAGCGATCTCGTCACCCTTGCTTGAAGAGACCTCGATTGAAGGTGCACGCGGTGTGCTGCTCAACATTTCGGGCGGCCGTGATTTGACGCTGCACGAAGTCGACGAAGCCGCGCGCATCATTTCCGCCGCAGTCGACCCAGAAGCCAACATCATCACGGGCATGGTGATTGATCCGGAAATGTCGGATGAGATGAAGGTCACGGTCATTGCGACCGGCTTTGAGCGACGTAGCGCTGCCCGGCGGGGTGAGCCCGCTCCCGAGTTCATCCGGCCGGTCTCTGCCAGCTTGTTCTCGCAGCGTTCGTCCGGCCCATCGCTCAGCCACGCCCCCTCGCTCAGCCATCCCGAGCCAGAGCGCCGGGTCAGCGAACCCGCTTCCGCAAGTCTAGAAGAGTCAGCCGACATCCCGTTCTTCCGCAAAGCCATGGCCCACCACCACAGCGAAGACCCGGGAGGATATGGCCCCAACTGGTCGAATGTCGACGATTACGATATCCCGACCGTGCTGCGCAAGCAGATGGACTGAAAGGGGAGGTGCCGAGACGCTCGTCTAGGCTAACGCCGGGCGCCGCGCCGTTTCTTCGTCGCGCTCGAACGGCGGGCCGCGAGCAGAGCGAGCGCCTCCTCGGCGGTGAGGTTGGCGGGCTCGGTTCCCTTGGGCACAGTGGCATTGACCTCGCCGTCGGTTACATAGGGACCATAGCGTCCGGCGAGAACTTGCACCACCCCGGCTGCGCCGTCCAGACGGCCCAAATCTTTGAGCACGCTTTTGGTCACCGCGGAGCGCTGCTGACGGCGGGCTACCTTGGGTTCCCGGAGCAAAGCCAGCGCTGCGGGGAGTTCCAATTCGCAGGCTTTCTGCCAAGAGTCCAAGCTGCGAAACTCATCCCCATGCTTGAGAAAAGGACCAAACCGGCCGATGTTGGTGCTGAGCTCTAATCCGGTGTCCGGATGAGCCCCCAAAACGCGGGGTAGCTGCATCAACTGGCGCGCAATCTCAGGGGTGACGTCTGCAGCTTTAAGTCCCCGGGGCAAGGAAACGCGCTTGGGCCTCACCTTGTCCTCACGTTCTGCTTCCGTCAACTCCAGCTCGAGATATTCGCCAAAACGTCCATACTGCAAGGTGATGGGACGCCCGCTGGCCACCTCGTGGGCGATGGGTGCTCGCTCTGAACCCTTGTTGCGCAAGAGGTCGAGGGCTAGCTTCAGGGTGAGTTCGTCCGGTGCCAGATCCGCAGGCAAAGCCACCACATTTTCGGCGCCGCCCTCTCCCCGACGGAGGTAAGGGCCGTATTTCCCAACCTTGACCACAACCTCCTCGCCGTTGGCGGGGTCCTTGCCCAAATCCACCGTCGGGTAACTCACTTCGCCCTGGCTCAGCCGGGTGACCAGCCCTGGAGTCTGGTCAGCGCCCCAGTAGAAAGACGACACCAAGGTATCCCACGACAGCTTGCCTGCGGCAACATCGTCCAGCTCGTCCTCCATCCTTGCGGTAAAGTCGGTCTCAACCAGATCTCTGAACTGTTGCTCGAGCAGCAGGGTCACGCAGAAGGCGGTGAACGTGGGCACCAACTCGTTGCCCTTTTTGAAAACGTAGCCGCGATCTTGAATCGTGCTGAGGATCGTGGCATAAGTGCTCGGCCGCCCGATACCTTCTTCTTCGAGCACCTTGACCAGGCTCGCCTCGGTGTAACGGTATGGCGAGCGCGTGCTGTGCCCCTCGGCTTCGAGGCTGTGGAGCGCGAGTTCCTGACCCAGTTCCATGGCCGGCAACAGCGTCTCCTGATCGCCAAGTTGCGCCTCCGGGTCATCGGAACCCTCGACGTAGGCGCGCAGAAAACCTGGAAATACGATCCGCCGACCGGTCGCTGCAAAAGTCAGTGCAGGTCGCCCTGCCGGGTGAACGCTCACTTCGACCGCGGTCCGCTCAAAGCTTGCCGGCAGCATCTGGCAGGCGATTGTCCGCTTCCAGACCAGCTCGTAAAGCCGGAATTGATCCTGGTCGAGGAACGGCTGAACATCTTGCGGGCGACGAGCCAGATCCGTGGGCCGGATGGCCTCGTGCGCTTCTTGCGCTCGTTTGGCTTTGGTCTTGTAGAAAATGGGGGCGCTCGGAAGGTACTCCTTGCCATAAGCCGCGGCAATGACCTTGCGGGCTTGCTCGACCGCGCGCTCGGCCAAGCTCAGACTGTCGGTGCGCATGTAAGTGATGAGGCCAACCCGTTCCCCGCCCAGATCAATCCCTTCATAGAGTTGCTGGGCAACGCGCATGGTCTGTCGCGACGACATGCGCAGCTTGCGGTTACCTTCCTGTTGCAAGGTCGAAGTGGTGAATGGCGGAGCTGGCCGCTGCTGACCCGGGGTGCGTTCGAGCGCGGTCACCTGCCAAGGCTGGGTGTCGGCGGCTTGCCGCACCAGCTCTTGCGCTGATTCAGCGGTGAGGTGCAGCCGTTTGCTCTCGCCCAGCTTCCCGCGCGCATCAAAGCTCTTGCCGTCGGCAAGCCGCGCTTCCCCTACGCGGACGAGGCGAACGCGAAAGCGCCCCTCGCGGGTCCCAACTTCTGCTTTCAGATCCCAAAACTCGGCGGGAATGAAGGCGATGCGTTCACGCTCACGTTCGACCAGCAGCCGGACCGCGACGCTCTGGACGCGACCGGCACTCAAGCCAGGGGCCACGCGCTTCCAGAGCAATGGTGACAGCGAGTACCCGAAGAGGCGGTCGAGGACCCGGCGCGCTTCCTGCGCTTTGACCAAGTCGAGATCGACACTGCGCGCTGCGGTGAGCGCCTGCGCGATCGCTTCAGGGGTCACTTCGTGAAACACGATTCGCTCGACACTGACATGTTTTGGGGGCTTGAGTAACTGCAACACGTGCCAGCTGATGCTCTCCCCCTCGCGATCTTCGTCGGTTGCGAGGAGCAGCCGGTTCGCTCCAACGAGCGCTTCTTTCAGCCGCTTGACGTGCTTTTTTTTGTCAGCGGGCACCACATAGAGGGGCTCGAATCCCTCTTCGACGTTGACCCCTAGCCGTGCCCATTCCTGATCGCGTACAGCAGCGGGAATTTCTTTGGCGTTCTGCGGCAGATCGCGCACATGACCATAGCTGGCTTCCACCCGGTAGTCTTTGCCGAGAAAGCGGCTGATGGTCTTGGCCTTGGCCGGAGATTCGACGATGACGAGGTTTTTCTCTTTATCCGCAGCCATGTATTTTGTGCCTCTGGGACGTCTCCCCTCGCATGCCAGTCCGACAAACCCCGGCAAGGAATGGGCGGGAAGCCTAACTTTAGCTGAACGAAGGTGTCAAGGTATCTGGCGCTCGTCAGGTGCGTCAGGTGGGATGTAGCCGGCGCCGCCGCTAAGCGGTTGCTACCCAACGATGTCACAAAAACAAAAGGGGCCCAGCCCTAAGGCTGAGCCCACTCTTGATCTATCGAGCGGTCAGGGGAGACCGCCCATCGGTCATTGCGGCGCGAACGGGATCGACCAGATGTCAGTCAAGGTCGGGTTCAAGTTCTCGCAAGCGCTGGTCAGCTGGTTCGCTGCCAAGCCGACCGAGAACAGGCCGTCGGCGTTGTAAATCCCAACCACATAGCTCTGGGCGAGCAGACCACCGCCAGCCGGGAAGTCGGTATCACCCGTGCAGGTATCCGGTGGGAGATTCAGGTTGAGGTAGAGCCAACCGAAGTCGAAGGGCGGATCGAGCGGGTCAATACCGATGTCATAACGGCCAGTTTCATAGGGGAAGCAGGCCGGGTCGTCATCGTCCGGAGGCGAAATGATGCCGCCGGTGAAGAAGCAGAGCTCAACCGCGTCTTCGCACTCGTTGAACGCGACCACTTCGGTCTCGTTCAGCGGGAACCAGTCTGGGCCAACGGTGCAAATTGCGCCTGCGGGCAGAATGTTGTCGCAGGTCGAATCGCGCCAAACGAGCAGCTGGGTGCCGCCGCCGACGCCGAAGTTCAAGTAACGCACGCCCCAGGTGGTGCCGAGCGGCTCGCGGTTGTCGATACCGCCCAGACCCTGAGTGTAACGGCCATAGAACGTGTAGTTGGTGGGAGTCGAGAAGGCATCGAAGTTGTCGTCGGCCTCGATGTGGACGAGCACATCGCCCTGAGCAAAATTGTTGGCGATGTCGACGAGGAACCAATCACCCCACAGCTGGTTGTCGTTGCTGACGATACCCGTGCCGCCATCACCGAAGTAGCCGGGATCGCCTGGGTCGAGAACGAGGCTGCACTCGTTCACGTTGTCGAGGGTGATATAGCCGCGAGCGACGTTGTCACCATGGGGGGGACCGAGGCAGCGGCCGCCGAGCGACGGAACCGGCTGACCGGTGCAACCATTGACCAGCCGGCTGAGCGCAGTACCGGTGACCACGCCGGGGCCGTACAGGGGGAAGAAGTTCTGACAGTTGGGGAAGCTACCATCCCACAGCGGGTTGTTGGCATAAATTCCCGCGTGCGGGCTGACGTCGTCATTGGGCGCCGGGCTGGCGTTGCCCTTGTAGCAGCGGGCGCTCGGAGTGCCGATCCCGGTGCAGCTGATGTCGCTCTGGGCATCCGCGGTGATCGGGATGTTGCCGTTGAAGACGTCGCGCATGTTGACCGTGACCACGTCGAAACCGGTCAGGAAAATGTCGAAGTCGATCGTGGGCGCGGACCACTGGGTCCAGATGATGGCATGGACCAGAGCGGGGGCAGCCGAAGCATTGTTCACGGAGAACAAGGTGGTCACCCCTGCGGTGCTATCAAGGTCCACTTCGAAGTACGGAAGCAGCAGGGTCGCTGCTGGCACCGCATCGATGGTGCACATGTTGATGTGCGCAAAAGACTGGCCGCCCAATGCGAGAAGCATGGTGACCAGCAAAACTAGAGTCAGTTTTTTCATACCTGATTCTCTCCTCGTAACAGTTGCAGACAATTTCAGCCGGAGGCCCTTGCCAGGGCACTCCGCGGAGGTGTCCTCTAATCAGGACGCCCTCATTGGGTCACTACAGATGCTGATGTTGTCCCCTGGCACTGCAGAAGACAACGCGAAGGACTTATCGCCGGATGGCTTCCTTCTGGATCTGGGCCCTCACCTCCTGTTAAAAATTTCTCAATCCCTGTCAATATCCTGTATGGATCAACGTCGAACGCTATCTTCCATGCTGCAAAATTGCCATGCTGTCAAGCTTCCTGATCATGCTTCAAGCTCTGCGGTTCGCATTTGCCTATCGGAGCTGCCTATCGGAGCTGCCTATCGCATCTGCCTATCAGCGTATCAGCAGAATATAACACTCTCAGCAAAAGGCAATTGCTTTTCTGACTGCCCTTTGCCGCTGTGGTTCGCCGCTGCGGTTGGCTGTTCGGCTCCCTATCAGCATGCTGGAATAGCCGTGACGGTCCGCCGTCCAGTACCGCAGTACACCTAGAGGAGAAACTTAGTGGAAACGCTGGCCGGCTGTCAACCCTGCTGTTGCTGTCCCCACGTTCCTGTGCTTGCAGTCAACCGCGCAAGGTCGTCAGGGGAGTTGAGGTTCAAGAAAAGGTCCTCGGGGCGTCCCAACCGGTGCAGCGCTTCGCCTTCGAGGTAAGTGATGCGACAATCGCCGCAGCGGGTCAGCTGATGGAGCGCCGAAGAGCCGCGCTGAACCTGCTGCGCCAAGTCCAAGAGTGCAGCTGGACGATAGAGCGCGCACAAGGGTTCGATGCCCCGCTCCCATCGCGGGACTACCCAATCTCCGGGTTGGTGCAGGAGGAGTTTTAAGAGCGGGACCGGGACGAGCGGCAGGTCACAGGCCAAGACCAGCAGTCCGCTTCTTGCTGCAACTGCATGCGCTGCGCCCAGGATTCCGGCCGCGGGACCGCGCCCGCCTCCGTCTGGAACGGTCCTGATGCCGGGCAAAGGGGCGCGCTCTCCCCGCGCGACCACCACCGGAACTCCTGCTTCCTCGAGTTTTTGGACGGCGCGGGCGATCAGAGTCCGGCCATCCACTTCGAGCAGGGCCTTGTCCCGTCCCATCCGCGCCGAGGCGCCGCCGGCCAGAACCACCCCCCAAGGATGGGTCTGGAGTTCGTGGTGCTGGGGGTCGCATCCCATGGCAATCGCTCGTGCCGCTTTCTGCTATGATCGGCTGGCTCTTTCGTGGTGTCCGGTCAACGGCCCGGGTGTAGGCCGCGCATCTTTGAGATATCCGGACAGTGGTTAGGTTTGTCATTCATTGCATTTCGCCACGCTATCCGACCAGCCGCACAGGAGGCACGTTATCAAGATGAGGATGTCAAAGCTGTTCTTCGTCTGCCTGGCCTTGGCGACCCTCGGCGCGGTTAGCGCCCAGGAGGCACAGAACATGTCAGGTAAACTCTACTGCACAATCAAGACCGACAAGGGGGATATCCGCATTGAGCTCTTTGCTGACAAAGCGCCGCTCACCGTGGCCAACTTTGTCAACCTGGCCGAGCGCGGCTACTTCGACGGTCTGACCTTTCACCGCGTGGTACCTAATTTTGTGATTCAGGGCGGAGATCCCACCGGAACTGGCCGGGGTGGTCCAGGGTATCGTTTCGCCGACGAATTTCATCCCGACTTGCGCCATGATGGCCCGGGCACCTTGTCGATGGCCAACGCCGGACCCGGCACCAATGGCAGCCAGTTTTTCATCACCCACACCGCAACCCCGCACCTCGACAACCGCCACTCCGTTTTCGGCCGGGTGGTTTCGGGGCAAAACGTGGTCGATCGCATCGCTCAGGGCGATCACATGATCAAGCTCACGCTCGAGGGTGACACCAAAGCGCTCAAAGAGAAGATGAAAACGCAGATCGAGGAGTGGAATCGGATTCTCGACAAGCCCAAAGGCTAGCTCTAGCAGCCCGAGTCTCAACCGAACTCAGCGCCACTCGTCAACTGACTGGGTGGCGCCTTTACGTCTGTTGACCTGGTCACACCCTTTGACCTGGTCACACCCTGCCTGTTCCAGCTAGCGCGGAGCCACGTTGCGCGCTAGCAGGCCGCGCGGTCCTGCGGAAACTTCGAAGCTCACTCGTTCCTCGGGGTGCAAGCGTCGCGAACCTTGATCAGCGATGCCCGAATGGTGGACGAAGATCTCGGTGCCGTCGCTATCGCGGCGAATGAAGCCGTAGCCCTTGGCCAGGCTATACCATTTGACGGTTCCCGTCTCTGTCATGGTGCGCTGCTCGCTTTTGTCGCGCTGCACGTCGTTCGGCAGTTCTCGCTTGTGCCCGAAATCTTCTCACCGCGCCCTGATCGCCCAGCGCAATCTCTGCAATCATTACGGACACCCACCCTCATCGGATCGCTAAGCCGCCGGCTGTCCCGCACAGAAACAAGGAGGTGGGAAGAGATGAGATTGGTGCCGAAGGCCGGACTCGAACCGGCACGGATTGCTCCACACGGCCCTCAACCGTGCGCGTCTACCAATTCCGCCACTTCGGCGTAGAGGAGAATTCTAATACAAACTTCCATGTCCAGGGCAAGGAAGATCCTTGACCGCAACCGCCACTCAACCGCCAACCACTTCTGAGCTCACTGGCTTCTGAGCTCACTGGCCAGTGCCCGGATTGGCTTGTTCCGGGCTGGGGGTTTCTGAGCTGCTCGCTTCAGGAGCCGTCGGCGCGGGTGTCGCGTTGCTGCTGTCTGCAGTTGTCCCCCCAGCATCTCCCGACTCGGTGGTCACACCGCTCATCACCGAGCTGGTGCTCCGTCCGCCCTGAGTGATCCCAATGGCCAGGGTAGTGAGGATGAAGAGGATAAAAGAGATGACGGTGAGCTTATGCAGCAGGGTCGCTGCGCCGCGCGCGCCAAAGGCAGTCATGGTGGCTCCCCCACCAAAAACCGAGAGGTCAGCTCCTTTGCCTTGTTGGAGCAACACCACCAGGATCAGAAAAATGCACACCAGAACGTGGATCGTATACAGCAGGTAAATCATTTTTTTCTCCGGATTCCAAGCAGTACGGCTGGTCAGATCAGACGATCAGCGCTACGCTGGGTGTACTGCAGCCAGCCTACTGCAAGCGTGAATCATAGCCAGGAATTTTCTGGCGTCAAGACTGGCGCCGCCAACCAGAAACCCATCGATGTCCGGCTGTGCGTAGAGTTGGGTGACGTTGTCCGGGGTGGCTGAGCCGCCATAGAGCAGACGCGTGGCAGTCGCACGCTCGGCGCCGACGAGACGCACGAGCTCCTGGCGCAAGAACGCATGGGCTTCTTGCGCCACTTCCGGAGTCGCGGTTTCGCCGGTACCGATCGCCCAGATCGGTTCATAAGCGATTTCGAAAGTGCTGGGCGAGTCTGCCAGGGCTGCAGCGAGCTGCGTTGCGAGCACGGCCATGGTCTGCCCTGCCCGGCGCTGGTCGCGCGTCTCGCCGAGGCAAATCACCGGTACCAAGCCCGCGGCGCGAGCTGCCAGGGCTTTTTGCCCAACCTGTTGATCGTTTTCGCCATGGTCACGACGCCGTTCGCTGTGGCCACAGATCACCCAGGAGCAGCCAGCATCGGCCAGCTGGGCCGCTGAAATGTCACCGGTGAAGGCGCCCTGAGGTTGGGGGTGGACGTCCTGGCTACCACAACCGATGGACGTTCTGCGGAGTGCCGCGACCACCGCGGGGATCAAAACAAAGGGCGGAAACAGCACCACGTCGACGCGGAGCGCCGCTGCTCGCTGGGGGTCAACGTCAGCTCCAGACAAGCCAAGCCCTACCAGCAAGCTCTGGCAATACGCCTCGGCGTCCCGGTGCAGGAGATTCATTTTCCAGTTGGCCGCCAGCAGGGGACGGCGGTGCGGAGGTTTCATCGGTCTCGCTCCAGCACCACCACGCCCGGTAAGGCCATTCCCGCGAGAAATTCCAGGGAAGCCCCGCCGCCAGTTGAGACGTGGCTCAAGCGTTCCGCCATGCCCGCGCGCTTGACCGCGGCCACGGTTTCGCCGCCCCCAATGACGCTGAATCCAGGGCACGCCGCCAGGCTCGCGGCCACGGCTTGAGTGCCGGCGTCAAAAGGTGGCTTCTCGAAGACCCCGAGTGGGCCATTCCAAAACAGGGTCCGCGCAGTGGCCACGCGCTGCGCAAAAGCCCGGCGCGTTTCAGGGCCGATATCCACCGCCAGGGTTCCTTCAGGAATTGCAGCAACCGGAACCGTCAAGATCTGCTGGGGAGCTTCGAGCTGGTCTGTCACCACGACATCGACCGGCAGGACGACTTCGGTGCCAGCAGCTGCGGCGCGGTCCAAAATACTGCGGGCGAGCGCGATCCGCTCAGGCTCGACCAGCGATTTAGCCAAATTGAAGCCGCGCGCCGCCAGAAAAGTATTGGCCATGCCGCCCCCCAGGAGGAGTTGCTGCAAGCGCGGGAGCAAGTTTTCCAAGGTATCGATCTTGCCTTCGATTTTGGCTCCTCCGAGGATCCCGACAAACGGCCGTTCGGGTTCGCCGAGCAAACGTCCCAGAGCCTTGACCTCGCGGACCAGCAGCCGGCCGGCTGCCCGCAGCGGGAGCCGCTCGGCCACCCCCACGACCGACGCATGGGCGCGATGGGCGGAACCAAAAGCGTCGTCAACGTAGACCTCCGCGAGCGCGGCCAAAGCGTCGGCGAAAGCTGGGTCGTTCGCGGTTTCACCCGGATGAAAACGCAGATTCTCGAGCAAGCAAACCCCTCCGGGCGCGAGTGTGGCGATCGCTTTTTCTGCGGGTTGACCCACGGCGTCCTCGGCAAAGAGTACGGGTTGGCCCAAAAGTTCGCTCAGCCGCGCGGCCACGGGGCGCAAGCTGTACTTGGGGTCTGGCTGTCCTTTGGGGCGCCCGCAGTGAGAAACCAGGATCACCTTGGCCCTTGCTGCACCCAGTTCGTGGATCGTGGGCAGCGCTTCTTCCAGGCGGGTGGCGTCCATCACTTGGCCGCCAGCCAGGGGGACGTTGAAATCGACCCGCACCAAAACTCGCCGCTCGTGCAGCTGCTCAGCGGTCAGGTCGTCGAGGGTGAGGAGCGCTTTCATGCGGTGGTGTCTCCTATCAGGGTCAAGAAGTCGGCGAGGCGATTGGCATAGCCCCACTCGTTGTCATACCACGCGACTAGGCGGACGAGTTCGCCGCCCAGCGATTGGGTCAAGAGCGAGTCGAGGGTCGCGGAATGGGGATCACCGATGTAATCGCTCGAGACCAGAGGTTCCGCACTCACCGCCAGGAGGCCGCGGAGTTCATCGGCGGCAGCCCGGCAGAAGGCATCGTGAAGAGCTGCCGGGTCCGTGCGGCGGGTGAGCGCGACCACCAGATCGAGCAAAGCGACGTTGGGGGTTGGCACCCGCACGGCTTGACCGCGCACACATCCTGCAAACTGCGGCAGCAAGCGTTCGACTTCGGTCGGCGCCGCGGTCGTGGTGGGCACCAAGTTGAGCGCGGCTGCGCGCTCGCGCCGCGGCGAGCCGGTCTGGACGCCATCGAGCAACCGCTGATTGCCGGTGTAGCTGTGGACCTCGGTCATCATCGCCTGGCGCACCCCAAAAGCCTGGTCCAGCACCTGCAGCAACAGGACCAGCGCATGGGTGGTACAAGACGCCGCGCTCAAGACCTGATGCGACCTGAAGATCCTGGTGTGCAGTCCTGGGCACAGGGTCGCATCCGCTTGCGGAGCAATCGCCGTGATCAGCACCTGACGCACCGAGCCGCGCACATGGCGGACCGCCAGAGCGCGTTCGGTCGCCAGCCCAGTGGCTTCAACCACGACTTCAGCGTCATGGTCTTCCCAGGGCACCGCGCCGAACGTGGGTTCGTGCCAGACCGCGATCCGCCGTCCAGCGACGCGCAAGGCGTCATCCTCTGCCGTGAAACGGTCGGACGCACGGCCATGCACCGAGTCGTAGTTCAAGAGCCGGGCCAGGGTTGCTGCAGGAGCGAGGTCATTGACCGCCACCGGCTCGAGTCCAGGTCGACCAAGCGCAATGCGCAGCAAGGCACGGCCGATCCGTCCCAGGCCATTGATCGCAAACCGAATCGCCATCCTACTCGATCGAGAAGCTCATCAACTCGACGGGAACTCCTACGAAGTTGGTCGAGCCCAGGTGATCGAGCGGTTGATTTTCGAACTCGGTCGGGAAGGTCTGGCCGATCGTGGTTGAGAAATTGGGCGCAGTGCCGGTAATTCCAGCCGCCACCCAATCGGTCGCCGCCGACCCCGTGGTGTCACTGGTGCGGCCCACGTAATTGGCGGTATTGGCTCCGGTGTTGACCAACACCGAACCCCCGGGGATCAGGCCGCCGCCCCCCTCGGAAAAGACGATCGCTCCGTACCCGGCGTCGCTAACCCCGTTGTCGAGCACACTCACCGAATCGAGGACGGTCCAGCCGGCAAAGACCGCGCCGTCGGGGGTCCCGTTGTTGTCGCTGTCGATGTCGTCGCTCAAAGTCGGGGTGGTTCCGGTGGTGATCAGCAGAAAAGTGACCGAGGCGTTTTCGATATCTGTTCCCGCGGCATCGGCGCTGAAAAAAGCAAAGCCGCTCCACCCGGTGGCACTGCTGGTCAAGGTGGTGGCACTGCCGTTGGTGGTGTAGGTGTTGCCATTTTGGAGCAGGACCAGAAAGCCGTTCGAACCAAAGGTCAAGCCTCCAAGGTTGAAAATGGTCTGCACGTCGCCCGGGCCGCCACCGCTATCGCCTTCGACGCCCACCAGGTAAGTCCCAGCAGCAATCGTGGCTGAGGCGGTCCCGCGCAGTTCCACGTATTCGTTGGGCGCGTCGGTTCCGGGCGGGTTGAACAAGACTTCGTTGATGTAGGGTTGGGCGGCTGCCGGCTGGACGCTGCCAACGGCTCCGAGAATTCCCACGACTGTCATGACGGTTAAAACGACCCTTGTGCGGTCCATCGCTCTCTCTCCCTTCTCAGGTTGGCCCATCGCTCTATCGTCCTCGGTGCAGGGTTCTGCACCTCTCTGGATGCTTGTTCCAAGGCTAGTTCCATCACATGAAGATCTGCATGAAGACATGATCAAAGATCTTCGCCACTAGAGCGTTGCTGATGCTATCGCATTATAGCGGCATCTTGCGTCGACCCTTGGCGGAGCCAGGCAGCGATCTCCGCGCGCAACCCATCAACGGGTTGGGTGCGGTGGTTGAGGAAGCAAGCAAAGACGACCGGCTCAGCTGCGTGGGCAAAAGCAGCTGGGCGCGCGCCGCGGTCAATCCGGGGGTCGTCGAGATAGCCGGCGAGTGCGGCAGTATGGCGGACGGTACCGGTTTTGGCAGCCAACGGCGGCAAGTTGGGCCAATGGGTCAAGGTCCCCACCCCATTTTGGGGCAATGCCTGGATCCAAGTTTCCCTCCAGGGTTGCTGCCAAGCCCAGGTCAAGAGTTGCACCACGGCCTCCGGCGAGATGAGGTTGTAGGGCGAGACCCCGGACGCGTCTTCCAGGACGAACGCATCGCTTGCGACCCCCACGGTTTCGAGCAAAAACTCGCGCAGCAACTCAAGCCCGCTATCGGACCTTCCCTCTCCGCGCACGGCGGCTGCGAGCCCGCGGAGCAACATTTCGGCATACCAGTTGTGGCTGTCGACGAGGATCGGGGCGAGTCGCTCTGCAAGCGACGGAGAAGTGATCCGCGCGAGTTCGAAAGCCGGGGGTAGGGGTTGCAAGGACCAGCGGATCTCCCCCGTCAAGGTCACTCCGCGCGCGGCCAAAGCCGAGAGCAGCGCTTGGGCGGCCCACCATTCCGGATGAGGAACGCTGAGTTCCAAGCGGTAAGGTGGTTCGGTTTGCGGGTATTCTCCGCGCACCACAATGCGGGTGCTGCCCCAGTCGGGCAAGAACTCGACCGTGCCTTTGCCGTGGCGTTCCCCGCCGACGGTGCGGGTGTGGTTGACAAACTCCCACGGGCCGGTACTGGTCATCGTGGCGGGAGCGCCCAGTTGCGACCCCGCCGCGATCGTGGCGGTCAGGGCATTTTCGTCGATCGCCAGGGCTGAGGTCGGCGCGGCATAGGCAAATGGAACTTCTGCGAGCGACCAGCTCATGGGGAAAGCGCGACCCGGAAAACGGCTCACCTCCAAAACCAGGTCTCCCTCGACCCGAGCAATCCCCTGTGCTGCGAGTTGGCGCGCGAGGTCGTGCAGCGGCGCGCGCGGATCGGCAGGGAAGAAACGCTCATTCCAGGTCGGATCCCCCGCAGCCCGGAGCACCAGGTCGCCGCGCAAGGTGTCGCCGACCCGGGTCCCTGCGCTTTCCAGCGTGGTATTCAGGCGGTGATCTGGACCCCAATGGTGGAGTGCTGCCGCGGCCACAACCAGCTTCAAGACCGATCCGGGGACGAACAGCTGGGTGTGCTGCTCAGCGGCCAGAACCCGCCCGCCGCGGACTGCCAGGCAGCCGCGAAACCCCCGTTCTCCAGCGCCCCCGGGAGAGACGACGCAAAGCCAAGCGAACGCACCGATCGCTGCGGCCAGCCAACGATCCCTGGTGCGCCTGCCTTCGGCGAGCCGGGATGGACGCGTTGAGCAGTGCGCGGCGGAGTCCATCCCGGTTAAGCTCAGAGGTGCAGCTTGGGCAACAGCGCGTTGATCGCCTGTGAGTTTTGCATGATGTAGAAATGGACCGAAGGAACCCCGCGGTCGAGCAGCTCTTGCGCCTGGTGCAGCGCCCATTCGACGCCGACGTCGAGGACCCGCCTCTCGTCTGCCGCCTCGATCTCGTCGACCAGCGCCGATGGGATCTCACAGTAAAAGTTGCGCGGGATGGTCGCGAGCTGCTTTTTACCGGTGATGATCTTGAGTCCAGGGATGATCGGGACGCTGACCCCGGCCTTGCGGCACTCATCGAGAAAGCGAAAGAAGTGCTGGTTGTCAAAAAACATCTGAGTGACGATGTACTCGGCGCCCGCGGTTGCCTTTTCTTTGACCCAGCGGACATCCGTCGAGAGGTTCGGCGCTTCGAAGTGCTTCTCAGGATAGCCCGCAGCCCCGATACAAAAGCCCGTGGGGTCTGCATCGAGCAACCGTTCGAGGTATTTGCCGTGGTTCATGTCGTGGATCTGGCGGATCAAGTCGATCGCGAACTCGTTGATGGTGCGGCCGTGTTCGAGCGGTTTCCGATAACCGCTATCGTCCCCGCGCACCGCGAGCACGTTCTCGATCCCCAAGTAGCGCAGCTCGATCAAGAAATCTTCGGTTTCCTGACGGGTGAACCCGCGGCATAAGACGTGCGGTACTGTATCGATGTTGTACTTATTCTGAATCAGTGCGCAAACCCCCAGAGTTCCGGGCCGCTTGCGCTTGATCCGGCGCTGGATGCCATTCGCGGTCTCGTCATAAACCACCTCGGCCGCGTGGCTGGTGATGTCGATGAACGGGGGACGGTGCTTGACCAGGTCCTCGATCAGTTCGAGCAAGCTGCGGATATCTCCTCCGCGCAAGGGTGGGATAATCTCGAAACTGATCAGCGGCCGATCCGCTTTGGCAAGATGCTCGACGACTTTCATAAGCGCTTGATCCCTTTCGGACCCATGGCATTGGTGCGGTAGTTACCGATTTTGTCCCAAACCACTGCTCTTGTCCCAAACCACTGCCAAGACAGTTCCCACGAGGTTGGCCACCACATCCAGTGCCTCGAAGCTGCGCGCGGGCATTCCAGCTTGAACCACTTCGGTCAGGAACGCCAGGCCGACGGTCCATTTTATGGCGAGTTGCAAAGGCTGCGTGCACCAGGGTGACTGGCGGAGGGCGCGCAAGACCCAAAACAGCTCGCCAAAGAAGAGCAGGGCATGCACCCACTTGTCTGTCCCCTGGGGCAGCGACCAGGGCAACCCATGTTCCACCGCTGCGATGCTATCACCCGGCAGCCACAAACTGGCGCACAGGAAAAAAGTCCATATCAAAGCAACCCCGTGCGCGGCATGAAGTCGACGCGCTCCCGCAGCTCCCTGGGATTCTCGCTGGGTTGCCACGCGCTGGGGTTTAACTCGGGACATGGCGAGCGGTACTATAGCCGGATGAACGCATCCGCGTCTGCGAACCCGGCGGTAGATCGCGCAACCCGTGCGCCGTCGGTCCGCGTCCGCGCTCTGCAGCTGGGGCTCCTGGTGGGGTGCCTGCTGGTGGGTGTCGCCGCCACGGCTCATCAGATGCGCTGGCGGAGTGAGCGGGACGCCCTGCTGACCGCAGTGCGCGACAACTCGCTCGCGACAGGCCCTGAAAACGCCCTCAACCAACGCATCGCCCATGAAGGGACGCCCCACCACGCTCAGCTCTTGGTTGCCCGCGCGCTGATCCATGCGGTCTTGGAATGCGCCTGCCCGGACCCCGCCATCCACGTGGACAAAGTGCGCGCTGCTGCTCGGCTTGCCCGCGAGGTCCTCGCCGCCCAGCCCAACAGCTGGCAAGCGGCCATGCTGCTGGGAGCCGCGACGTATCTGGAGCGGACCCTAACCCGCGACCGACGGCTGTTCACCGCCGCCGCCGATTGGGAAGCGCCGCTCGAAAAAGCGATGCGCGAGGCGCCGGGCAAGGCTGAACCGCGGCGTTTTCTCGTCGCCGCTTACCTTGAAGTGTGGCGCAACTTGTCGTCCGCCAAGAAGGCCCGCACGCGAGAGCTGATCACGGCTGCGTTTCACGAGGATGAGGCGTCCTTTGCGCGGCTGCTGCCTGCCTGGCTCGAGATCCCGCAGTCGCTGGCCGAAGCTTTTGCACCCATTCCCGATCGACCCGAGGTTTGGCATGAGATCTCGCGCACTTTTGCCAAGCGAGAAGAATGGGCGCGGGTCGGCCTCATCGAGGAGCGCTACCGCGTCGCCTTGGAGCGTCACTTGCAAGCCCGACTCGCCGAAGCCGAAGCCCGCTTGCGTCTGGGCGATCTCTACAACGGTCGCGCCATCTTGTTGCGGGTGATCGTCGAAGCGCCGCCCGAGCGCCGTTTTGCGCCGCTCGTAACCCGCGCGCTCGAGCAGTATCCGCCAGGACTGCACGGCCTGAGCTCGACGTTGCCGCTCGAAAACTGGCTGGACTGGGTGCTGACGCTCCACCGTCTGGCCACACCCCTGCCCGTGGGGGTGGTGAGCCGGCTCGCCGGTGCGATCGACCGGTTGGATCCGCCGCGCGCCGCACTTGCCGCTTTGATCGCCGGGGAAGTCCGCCAGGCCGAGCAGCAGGAGCAGCTGGCACCTTCGTTGAGCTTGCCCGCCTGGGCCCCCTACGTGATTGCCAAGGCCGAGTGGCATCTCGAACGTCGCGAGTTGGCCCAGGCGTCCTTACTTTTGGACCGCGTCGACGAATTATCGCGGCGCGAACTCCCGCGTTACTGGTTGGTCCGCAAGCAGCTCGCCCGGGCGCAAGCAGATCCGCGTGGGCTGGAACTCGCCGAACGCGAACTCGCAGCGTTGCGCGCGCATGAGTGGGGTCCGCTAGCCTGGCGCTGGCACCATCCCAAGGCGTCCCTGCTCTTCCTCCCCGCCGCCGCTGCCGAACAGCTCTCGTTCGAATTCCCGGATGCCCCGGCCCAGGGTGCGGTCATCGCCCTGCGGCTGGACGGCGAAACCCTCGCGATTCTCCCCGTCCAACGCGGCAAGACCCTGACCATCAAGTCCAACATCAGCCCCGAGCTGCACTTGCTGGAGCTCGAGACCCTTGCTGGCCGCGCGGTCCATCCCGGCCGCGTCCGTTTGGCTGCGCTGTGACAACCCCCAGCGAAGACGATCCATGCACAGCTGAAGACCGAGACGCGGGCTCAGCGTCGGGCGGCGAACCGCCGGGCGGCGAACCGCCGGGCGGACCGCTTCACGCCGCTGACTTTGACGCGATCACGGACTCGCCGCAGCCGCAGGAAACAAAGTGATGCCTGCGTTTGCTACCTGGGTGGCAAACGCAGCGACCTCCTCGTTGAAGAAGCGGTCGAGGTTGGCCAGAACCGGAGTGAGGCGCTCTTCAGCAGCGCGGAGATAGCTGAGATCCCCCGCATTGGGCGCGGCCCACGATGAGGTCAGCCGCTCGCGGGCGTAGAGGATCGGGCTATAGGCATCCTTCTCCGGCAGGATGCCTGCCACTTGCGTCGGCGGCCACAGGGTCTTCTCGACGTCAAGCAGACGCTTTTCCAGTTCACCAGCGGACTGGGTCAGGGCTGGGTCCGGGGTTGGATCAGCCGCCGCGGCCCGCTGATGGGCGATTCGCTGGCGGACGAGCGCCAGCGTGCAGCGGGTTTCATGAATCCGCGCGACCCCGCGCGCAACCGCCGCTTGCATCTCCCCAACCTTGAGGACCGCCGCCCATTTGGCCGCCATTTCCTCTGCGGAGTATTGCGTCGCCGGATCCTGCACCACCGTGACGGTCCCGCTCGCTTCTTGGCCGCGGAAACGCACGGTCACGCGGTACTCCCCGGGCGGCACCTCAGGCCCTTGCGCCTCGTCGTCGTCCGGACGTTGCCCAGGCGTGCGGAAGGCGTCACGCCGCAGGTCCCACGCGGTGCGGTTGATCCCGCGCCGGGCTTTGGCTTTGAGCGTGCGGATCTTGACGTCCTCGCGATGGATCGTGATCTCGACTTCCTCTTGGTCGGGCGTCGTAGCCTCGTCGCCTGCAGAGCAAGGGGCCTTGTCCGCGACCACGGGATCTTCCTTTTTCTTTTCGGCTTCGTCCTTTTCGGCAAGCGGCAGATCTTTGCCGTCGAGCGAGTAGGTGATCAGCGCACCGTAAGCGCGGTTCTGCCCAGTAAAAACGCTGTCACCGTGCGCCAGTTCGCCTTGCGTTCCCCGGTTGTGGAACTGCTGCGCTGGCGCGATCGCGAACAAGTGGAGCGGGTCGGCGAGGGTTAGAGCGTTCAACTGGCGCAGCGGACGGATGTCGTCGAGCACAAACAAAGAACGACCATGGGTGGCGATTACCAGATCGTGCTCGCGCGGGTGGATCACCAGGTCCATCACCGAAGCCGTGGGCAATCCATGCTTAAAGGGCAGCCAGTTCTTGCCGCCGTCGAGGGAGCAGTAAAGGCCGAACTCCGTGCCCAAGAAGAGCAGGTCGGGGTCGACCGGGTCTTGGACGACGGCCAAGGCATAGCCGCGCGGCCGCGATTTCTCGCCCTGACCCGTCAGGTTCTTCCAGGTCCTGCCGTAGTCCTCGGTCTTGAACAGGTACGGCACCCAGTTGGAGCGGCGGTGGTCGTCGAGGACCACGAACGCGGTCCCGCCGCTGTGCGGTGAAGCTTCGATGTGGGGAATCCACGTGCCTGCCGGAACTCCCCCTAAGTTGGGGTCGAGGCGGGTCCAGGTTTTGCCGGCGTCGCGGGTCACGTGCAGCCGGCCATCGTCGCTGCCGACCCACAGCACTCCGCGTTCGACCGGGCTGGGAGCAAGCGCAACCAAGGTGGTGTAGTTCTCCGCCCCGGTGACGTCAGGAGTGAGCCCACCACTGTCGTCTTGCTTTTGCCACTCTGGGTTGTTGCTGGTCAAATCCGGGCTGATCACCTCCCAGGTCAAGCCGCGGTCGCGCGAACGGTGGACGAACTGGCTGCCGTAATAGATCGTCGCGGGATCGAAAGGATCGAGGGCCAGCCCGGCGTTCCAGTTGAAGCGCAGCTTCTCCCCAGTCGGGGCCGGGGGGCGGATTGCGAGCTCTTCGCCGGTCTCCAGGTTGAAGCGCACCAGGTAGCCCTGCTGCGACATGGCATAGGTCAGATGATGCTGCTCGCGGTCCGGACGAGTGTCGAAGCCATCGCCAAAAGACACCATGCGCCACTGATGGTTGGCGATGCCTTCGCCTTGCCAGGCGGTATTGGGGCCGCGCCAAGAGCCGTTGTCTTGCAACCCGCCATAGACGTTGTACGGGGTGGCGAAATCGACGGCCACATGGTAAAACTGCCCGACCGGCAAGTTGGTCACAAAACGCCAGGTGGTGCCGCGGTCATAACTGATCGCGATCCCGCCGTCGTTACCGAGGAGAAGATGGCGCGCATCTTTGGGGTTGATCCACAGCGCGTGGTGGTCGGGGTGGATCGGTGGCCAGGTGGCGAGCGGGGTGAAGCGCTGGCCACTGTCGTCGGAAACTGTGACTTCGCCCGCCAAGCTGTAGATCCGGTGCGGCCACTCCGGATCGACCTCGATATCTGCGAAATAAAAAGGTCGAAACGCCACGTTGGTCTCACGATTCATAGTTTCCCAATGCTCACCGCCGTCTTGGGAGCGCAGTAGCACGCTGTTCTCGGCTTCGACCAGGGCATAGAGAGTGTGGGGCGAGCTGGGCGCGACGGCGAGCCCGATGCGGCCCAACTCACCTTTGGGCAGACCCTCCTCGGGACGGAGCTTTTTCCAGCTCTTGCCGCCATCGTAGGTGAGGTAGAGCCCCGAACCCGGTCCACCCGAACGGAAAAACCAAGGCCAACGGCGGAATTGCCACATGGCCGCGAGCAACTTCTGCGGGTTCTGCGGGTCGATCACCAGATCCGCAGCCCCGGTTTTTTCATCGACGTAGAGCACTCGGGTCCAAGACTTGCCGCCGTCCTCGGTCAAGTAGACCCCGCGTTC
The DNA here is from genome assembly GCA_964499975.1 of uncultured Thermoanaerobaculia bacterium. Lineage (GTDB taxonomy): Bacteria > Acidobacteriota > Thermoanaerobaculia > Multivoradales > J023 > CAZCOV01. The sequence goes on along the minus strand of CAZCOV010000023.1, from coordinate 9,704 downwards.
CGGGTTCTCGCCCCACATCCGGCCGAGCGCAGCCACCCACGCGATGTCCGGGTTGGTCGGGTGGAGGACAATGCGGTGAATCCGTTCGGTGGCTTCCAGGCCGAGGTGGACCCAAGTCCGACCGCCATCTAAAGTGCGGTAGACCCCATTGCCGCCCGCTGCGCTGTTGCGCGGGTTTGCTTCGCCCGTGCCTACCCACACGATGTCCGGGCTGGGCTGGAAGATCGCCAGCGCCCCGATCGCATGCACCGGCTGGTCATCGAAAATGGGTTTGAACGTGAGGCCCCCATCGGTCGATTTCCAGACGCCGCCGCTGGCGGTTCCCACGTAAATGCGGGTGGGGTCAAGCGCCACCGCGTCGATCGCGGCAATGCGTCCGCTCATCGCGGCCGGACCGATGGAGCGAGCTTTGATTCCAGAAAGGAGGGCGGGATCAATTGCCGCGGCCGTGGGAGCGGCTGCGAGCAATAAGAAGGCGAGATGGGTCAAGTTACGCTTCACGGAATCCTCCACGGGAAGTTTTCAGTTGCAGAAGACGAGTATACCCTGATCGTCTATGCCGCCGTTGAAATTTCGCGTTGCGCATACATGCTCGCCGGGTTGCTGATACAATCCGCGGGCTTATGAGTGAGCCAAGAGATCAGATCCACTCCACGACCGTCCTTCTGGTACGCCGTAACGGACAAACCGTAATAGCCAGCGATGGCCAGGTGACCCTCAACAACACCGTGGTCAAGAGCAAGGCGAGCAAGGTCAAACGGGTGGCGCGCGGCAACATCGTGGTCGGGTTCGCGGGCGGTGCGGCCGATGGTCTCGCCCTGTTTACCCGGTTCGAAGCCAAGCTGGACGAATTTCAAGGCAACCTCGAACGCGCGGTGATTGAGCTAGCCAAGGACTGGCGCACCGACCGGGTGTTGCGCCAACTCCAAGCGATGATGATCATCGCCAGTCCCAAGCAGAGTTTCCTCATGTCCGGCAATGGCGATCTGCTGCAACCCGACGATGATGGCGTGTTGGCGATCGGCTCGGGCGCCAATTTCGCGCTGGCTGCCGCGCGGGCCCTGCTGCTCCACACCAAGTTGAACGCCCGCGAGGTCGTGACCGAAGCGATGAAGATTGCGGCTGAGATCTGCATTTTCACCAACGCGCAATTGACGATTGAGGAGCTGTAGCTGTCGATGAATACCCCCGGTGACGACTTCGAATCCTGGGCGATCGAGGACCTGACTCCCCGCCAGATCGTGTCCGAACTCGACAAGTACGTGATCGGCCAGCAAGCGGCCAAGCGCGCAGTCGCGATCGCGCTGCGCAATCGCTGGCGGCGGCAAAAGATCGCCGGGCCGATGGCAGAAGAGATCATGCCCAAAAACATCTTGATGATCGGCCCAACCGGCGTGGGCAAAACTGAAATCGCGCGGCGGCTGGCCAAACTCGCCCGCGCGCCGTTCCTCAAAGTCGAGGCCAGCAAGTTCACCGAAGTCGGTTATGTCGGACGCGATGTCGAGTCGATGATTCGCGACTTGATGGAAATCGCGGTGGGTATGGTCAAGGAGGAAAAGCGGCGTGCGGTCCAGGACGCGGCAGGGGTGCGCGCTGAAGACCGGTTGCTGCAACTCTTGGTGCCGATTCCGGCCACCGCCAGTTTCTTGAGTGATCCAGCCGATCTGAATCCGACCCGCGAGAAGTTCCGCAAGCGCCTGCAGGATGGCAAACTGGACGATCGCGAGGTCGAAATCGAAGTGGAGGAAACGCGTTTCCCCAGCCTCGAGATGTTCACCCCTCATGGCGGCGTTGAGGAAGTCGGCTTGAACCTCAAGGACATGATGCCCGGGCTGTTTGGCCGCCGTCGCCAGCAAAAGGTCACGGTCGCTGAAGCGCGCGAGATCCTGCGCGCGCAGGAGTCGGAAAAGCTGATCGACCAGCGACAAGTGGCGCGCGAAGCGGCCCGCCGGGTCGAGCAAGGGGGCATGATCTTCCTCGACGAGATCGACAAGATCGCCGGTCGGGAAGGCAACCGCGGCCCCGACATCTCCCGCGAAGGCGTTCAGCGCGACCTGCTGCCGATCGTCGAGGGCACCACCGTCACCACCAAGTACGGCATGATCAAGACCGATCACATTCTCTTTTTTGCGGCGGGCGCTTTTCACGTGAGCAAGCCCGCGGACCTGATCCCCGAGCTGCAAGGCCGGCTGCCCATCCGCGTCGAACTCAGCGCTTTGGGCAAAGACGAGTTCGTGCGCATCCTGACTGAACCCGAAGCCGCGCTGATCAAGCAGTACACTCAGCTGCTGGAAACCGAAGGGGTCAAGCTGCGCTTCACGCGTGGCGCGATCGAGGAAATTGCGATGCTCGCCGTCGAAGTCAATTCCCGCACGGAGAACATCGGCGCCCGGCGCCTTGCCACCTTGATGGAGCGACTGCTGGAGCAGATCTCCTTCGAGGCTCCCGAACGGCGGGGCGAGTTGGTTCGCATTGACGCCAAATACGTTCGTTCGGCCCTGGCCGACATTGTCCAAAATGAGGACTTGAGTCGCTATGTGTTGTGATTCGCGCTGTGCTCCCTGCTCGGTTTCCACTTCCCCAACCGCTACCGGCGTTGCCCTCCGAGCGGCTCGTCCGATCCAGCGCCACCGCTGGACGCTGGGGCTGCTGTTGCTCGCCGTGGCGGGGGCAAGTTTCGCCGGATGTGGCAAGGAAGGTCCGCCGCTCCCGCCCCTGCGCAGCGTCCCCTACCGCACTTCCGACCTAGTGGTCCGCCAGCAGGGGCAGGTCCTCCTGCTCGAGCTGACCTATCCCAACACCACGATGAGCGGGATGCCACTCGGCGGGATTGACGGGGTCGAGCTCTTGGAGCTGGTCAAGTTGGCTACTCCCGACCATCAGCTGCCGGCGGTGGACCCGCGGGAGTTCGAGCTTGGGGCCAGGTCACTTCTTTCATTGCGGGGAGCTGAACTCAACGCCACGATCACCGGCGATCGGATCCAGATCCGCTTGCCCCTGACGGATCCCTTACCCGAGAACACCGCCCAGTTTTTCGCGGTCCGCACCACCAAGGGCGACGAGGCGTCGGAGCTGTCCAACCGGGTCGGTTTGATCCCAATCAAGGCGCCCGAGCCCCCGCGCAATCTCGAAGCCCGTCCCACCGCCAAAGGCATTGAGCTGCGTTGGGAAAACGAAGTTGACACCGCTGGCTTTGACGTGTTCCGCCGCGACGCCCAAAATCGCGGCTATGGCGAACCCCTCGGGCGGGCGTCCGGCAAGGAGCGCAAATGGCTCGATGCGAGTGCGCGGTTCGGCAGCCGCTACATCTACACGGTGCGCGCCGTGGTCCAGGCAGAGCCGCTGATCCACAGCGCCGAAGCTGGCGAGCGTGAGATCGACTTTCAAGATCGCTTCCCACCCCCACTACCGACCAATTTCGTCGTGCTTCCCGAGCGGGGTGCGGTCCGCCTGCGCTGGGATCCCAGCCCAGCGGACGATGTCGCTGGCTACCTGCTGTCCCGGCGGGACCCCGGGCAGGATTTCCGTTCACTGACCGACCAGCCGGTCGCCGGCATCGAGTTTGTCGATCGCGGGCTGGTCACCGGGCTGACCTACTCCTATCGCATCAAGGTGGTCGATCGGATGGGCAATCAGAGCGATTGGAGTTCCCCCTTGACGACGACCTTGCGCTAAAGTCCGGGTTGCGGCAACGATGAGCAGAAGAATCGTCTGGCCGTCGTTATTCTGTCCTTAATTTTGCGCCGTCATTCTGCAGCTACACTCTGATCAAGAGCTATCGCTTCTTCGGCGTTAGCTCTTGTGATGGACTCAACACGATTGTCTTGACACGGTTATCTTGAAGTTGGAGTACGGCTTTTGCAAGCGTTGCCGGGGGAGAGACGTCCCGGCGGCGTCTCGACGAAAGGTGGAACTGTGAGCAAGGTGTCTTTCTATAAGCTGTCTGGCGCGGGCAATGATTTCATTGCCTTGGTCGAGCCTCAGCGCCTGCCCTCCCTAGCCGAAATCCGTGCTTGGTGCCGCCGTGCATTGTCTTTGGGCGCGGATGGGGTGTTCACCCTGACGCGCACCGCGCAGGGGGCCCAAATGGTTCACTACAACGCCGACGGCGGGCGCAGCACGCTGTGCTTGAACGGCAGTCGTTGCGCGGCTCAACTCGCCTTCCACCTCGGTTGGGGCAAAGAGCGGCTCGAACTCAAGACCGATGTCGGGGTGCTCCAAGCGCGCCGCCGGGCTCCAGGTACGGTCGAGATCGCGCTGCCTGTCGAGCTCACCGCAGCAGCTCCCCAACGCATGTCGCTCCAAGTCAAGGAGGGAACTCACGACGGCTTCTTCGTCGAGGTGGGGGTCCCGCACTTCGTCCTCCCCTGGGCAGCCAGCTTGGCCACGGCACCGATCAGCACTCTGGGATCAATCCTGCGTGCCCACCCGGAGCTGGGAGCCCCCGGTGCCAACGTCAATTTCGTCCATTTTCGCTCGCCGGATCGGCTTGAGATTCGCACGTTTGAGCGTGGCGTCGAAGCGGAAACCCTGGCTTGCGGCACCGGGGTGGTTGCTGCAGTCGCCGTAGGCGTGGCAATCCACGGATTGCGCTTGCCGGTCATGGCATTGACCGCCAGCGGCTGCGAGCTCAAAGTGGGCGGCGCTCCTTCCGACGGCGGCCTGGCATCCGTCACCCTGGCCGGCGACGCCCGGATCGTCGCCAGCGGTGAGCTCCTGCCAGATGCCGCCATCCTGCCGGAACCGCCTCGCTGGAGCTGACCAGCCGCTTTTGTCGAGTCCACAAGACCGTGACTGACTCCCGCAGTCCAAAACACTGACCCCGCAAGGTGCGCAGGTGCGGCAGGACCGTATTTAGGCGGCGGCCGGCACAATTTCGGCGCGGCGTTATTTTGTTCGACGTCGAACGCCTATTTCTTGGCGCGTCTGCTATGATAGGCGCCATCCATGGCAGTCAGAGCTGACAGCGAAAGCTGACGATGTCTGTTGCCGGTATCCACACTGATTCGAAGGTAAGAGCATGGGTTGGAAAGAAAGCGAACTCGCCATCAACGGGGAGCTGGGGGCAGCGTTCAAGCGCGTCGGGGTCGGCGCGATCACCCGCGCTGAAGAGTCGATGAAGGTCTACAAGGGGTTCCTGCGCAAGGCGCGCCACTCAGGGAACCTGAGGGTCCGCACCCTGGTCCAGATCCTCGATGTCCTGGGAATCGAACCGCAGCGTTTTTTTGCGCAAGCCTTCCCCTCAGAAGGCGATCCGCGAGACTGGGCAGTGGAATTCCACCACGACGCCAATCGGCTGGCGTTGGTCCATCCGGAAGGCCGAATCTTCAGAGGCATCCAGGACTGGAAGATGTCGCCGCTGACGGCGGAGCAGACCGCCGAGGTCAAGCGCCTAGATGGGCTCAAGTACGATCAGCCGCAAGCGGCAGGCCAGCAGGCTGCTGAACTCTGTCAAAAAGCGGTGGAAGCCCGGCAACTGCTCCTGGCGTTGCAGGCTGCTGGGGTTTGGGGTTCATGTCTCGTCCTGGAAAACTACCTGCGAAAAGCCAAAGCCATCCTCGGAATAGCCATGGAGCTGGCGCAACAACACAGGCTGCGGCCTATTCGTGCGGGTCTCATCTTGAGGGCAATTCATATAGTGGCTTGCCAAGAGAAGTTTACCCAGGGAATCAGTATGACGGAAGTTGCGATCATCGAGTACGTGAGCGCAAATGACTGGGTGGGTATCAGCAAGGCGCTGACTCTTCGCGGCAACATGGCACTCTACCTCCGTCGCCACAAGTTAGCCTTGGAATCTTTTTCTATCGCTTTGGAGCGTTTGCCAAAATCCGGCGAAGAAGCCTTTTACTTCACAGCCCTCAGCGGTCTTGTAATTGGCAATTTTCAGGGCGGCAATATCGCATTAGCCCAAGACTACGTCGCGCAAGTGGACGAATATATTCGTCAGCGTGGGCTGGACTGGAGAATCTGCCGAGCTCGGCTTGATTGGTATAAGGCTTGGATTGCAGTCAAGCAAGAAAGATACCTTGATGCCGAATTGCATTATCGCGCTGTGATCCAAAGCTGTCACGGCTTCCCTTTCGAGGTGATACTCGCCTCGATCGAGTTGGCGTATCTGCTGCTTGTCACTTCACGGGTTGACGAGGCAACGAACGTCGTATTGAGTTTGCTCAAGTTTTCATTTGCCTTGGAAGGTAAGCCGGTCGTGGATCGGGCATTGATGGGGCTGATTCATGCTGCTCGGTTAGGGAAGCTCAGTTTGGGGTTAGTTCAAGGAACTCGAGCCAAATTTGAGCGTCTTCATTCCCCGTTCGATCCTCTCGTCATGATGAGATAGCTATGAAACGCTATCCGGCTGCTACCCTCTTAACTTCTAGTAACTCCGCTTCTGAAGCTTCGTTTAGGGCGAAACAGAAGAATCAAGGATAGCAGCGGTTCGCAGACGCTCCCGGCAGGGTACGCTGAGTCAGACAGGCCTCAGTCGGAAACCTCAGCGGGCCTCAAGTCAGGCCCGAGGGATCGTGGACGGCACCGACAGCAAGGCCCGAGGGGTCGTGGACGGCGCCGACAGCAAGGCCCGAGGGATCGTGGACGGCGCCGACAGCAAGGCGGCCAAAATCTGACAGTTCCGCGTCATGGTGAGCCCCAAGGGTGGGGTCATCAGCGTTCTGGCCTGATCCCCCAGAGGGGCTTGCCACATAACCCCCGATCGGAACACTGTAGCCAGAAAGAGCGCCGATGACGAGAAGTGCGATCAGCAGGGCGCTGTTGATTCCACGATGCGTCTTCCTCTTGTTTATCTTGCGAGATACCGTCTTCTTCGAGCTCATGAGAACACTCCTGTAGCTTGCTGGTCGTCGTTGACCTGGCAGAATGCTGGGTCGGCGCCAGCTGTCGTAGTAGGGATTCTACGCGAGCAGCTCTCTGTTTTATAGTGATATTCTTGCAGAAACAAATTAATTTCGTCCGGCGAGATGGCTTGGTAGCTCATAGCAGAGAAAAGCGCCCATCAAAAATCGCAGGCATGAAGCCCTGGGGTTGTTTCACGGGCGGTTTTGTTCGACGTCAAACGTCTATTTCTTGGCGCGTCTGCTAAGATAGGCGCCATCCATGGCAGTCAGAGCTGACAGCGAAAGCTGACGATGTCTGTTGCCGGTATCCACACTGATTCGAAGGTAAGAGCATGGGTTGGAAAGAAAGCGAACTCGCCATCAACGGGGAGCTGGGGGCAGCGTTCAAGCGCGCCGGGGTCGGCGCGATCACCCGCGCTGAAGAGTCGATGAAGGTCTATAAGGGGTTCCTGCGCAAAGCGCGCCACTCAGGGAGCCTCAGGGTCCGCACCCTGGTCCAGATCCTCGATGTCCTTGGAATCGAACCGCAGCGCTCTTTTGCGCAAGCCTTCCCCTCAGAAGGCGATCCGCGAGATTGGGCAGTGGAATTCTACAACGACGCCAATCGGCTGGCGTTGATCCACCCGGAAGGCCGAATCTTCAGAGGCATCCAGGACTGGAAGATGTCGCCGCTGACGGCGGAGCAGACCGCCGAGGTCAAGCGCCTAGATGGGCTCAAGTACGATCAGCCGCAAGCGGCAGGCCAGCAGGCTGCTGAACTCTGTCAAAAAGCGGTGGAAGCCCGGCAACTGCTCCTGGCGTTGCAGGCTGCTGGGGTTTGGGGTTCATGTCTCGTCCTGGAAAACTACCTGCGAAAAGCCAAAGCCATCCTCGGAATAGCCATGGAGCTGGCGCAACAACACAGGCTGCGGCCTATTCGTGCGGGTCTCATCTTGAGGGCAATTCATCTGATAACCCTGCAGGAGAACTTTACTCATGCTTTGGCAATGGCGGAAACTGCGATCCTGGAATACCTGGCCTTGACCGATCTGGTCGGCGTCGGGAAGGCGTTGGCCCTCAGAGGTAACATGTATTATTACCTGGATCAACCACAGGAAGCGATCGGGGATTTTCACGCTGCCCTGCTATTGCTCGGGGAGCAAAAAGGCGAGGAGCGGTATGTACAAAGCGCACTTTTCAGCCTCAGCGTTATGTATGTAAAAGGCAACCAACTCACAAAGGCTAAGCAGCAAGTAGAGCGGGTCAAAGCATACAGCCAGAGCCACCAGCTGCAAAATGCGCACTCGCGCGCAAGGGTCGAGTGGTTGCAAGCGCAGATTGCAGCTGCCGAGGGGAATTATCCCTCTGCTGAGTCTTTCTATCGCGAGGCTATTGCCAGCCTAGCAAGTTTTCCCGTTTCCGCAGCCCTCGCGGCTGTGGAACTGGTTCATTTATTGCTATACACCGGCCAAACAAAGGAAGCCACGAGAGTGACACTCGGAATGATCGGCTCTGCATTTTCCTTGGAGAAGAACAAGGTCCTAGCCAGAGCAGTAACCGCCTTGATCCGAGCAGCACGAGCGGGGGCACTAACCCTGAGGGTGGTTGAGCGAGTTGTTGTAGGTGAAATAAAAGCAAAGTACCCTGATACGTTACTATGGTTACAAGTCAAAACGGAAACCAATGCCCTCACCTCTAACCCGCTGTAGAGGTGAGAGTGAGAGTTTTAAGCGCAAGTTTTTCGCAAGAATCACCGACCCGTCTTCGGCTAGCTCCTCAAGAGAGTTCTACCGAACCTCGCGCGCCCCCCGAGGGCCCCATCGCCATTCCCACGCCCGAGGGCTCCATCATGATCATGTAGCCCGTGCCTGAGGGCTCCATATAGATCCCCGCGCCCGAGGGCTCCATCATGATCATGTATCCCGCGCCCGAGGGCTCCATCATGATCATGTATCCCGTGCCCGAGAACTCCGTGGCATGACGGACGTCATGCTGGTTCGCGCGGTCCCAGCGCTAGACCGTATGAGCCCGCACCTGATCCTCCCACGGAAGCCTCGACCGCAGCGCTGAAGCTCGAAAAAACGCTCACGAGCATAAGTACGATCACCAGTCCGTCGATGCTGTTGATCCCACGATACGCCTTCATTTTGCCCGATACTTGCTTCTTCGAAGTCACGAGAACACTCCCACAACCCGCTGGTCGTGAACCTAGCGAAATGCCGGTCGTCGCCAGCTGTCGTAATGACGATTCTACGCGAGCGACTCTCTGTTTTGGAGTGATATTCTTCTAGAAACAAATTAATTTCGTTCAGCGATGGATTTCTGTACCTCGGAACAGAGAAAAATTGCCATCGAAAATCACAGGCACAAAGCCCTGGAACTGTCTCACGGGCGGTTTTGTTTGACTCAGTCTAGCAGGATGCCTTAACGGGTTTCCCGTTCTAACCTATAATCGGGCGATGCGACACCACGTTAATGGCATGCTGGCCCTGCTGCTCCTGACCAGCCCGATCTTGGCTCAGGTCCCGCCCAGCCACCAGCGCGGCCTGTCCGCCGACACCGCCTACCAAGTCGGCGAAATCGACTCGATCAACCTCGCGAACGGCAACCTCGTCCTCCACTTGCCCCTCGGCACAACCTACCCGGTCGGACCTGACCTCAGCTACGGCCTCACTTTGTTTTACAACGCCAACGGCTGGGACTTCGACGAGCGCACCTGCGTCTTTGACGGCAAGGTCTACCACTACGCCGTGCCCGTCCCCGACCCACGGACCAACGCCGGGTTCGGCTGGTCGCTGCACTTGGGCAGGCTGTTTGCGCCCCAGCAAGAACCCGAAAACGCGGACAACCCCAAGTGGTCCCTGCTCAGTCCTG
>CAZCOV010000022.1:30075-31591 GCA_964499975.1 uncultured Thermoanaerobaculia bacterium | reverse complement strand
AAGACGCACGAGGAGCTGACCCAGCTGTTGGCTGACCCGGATGTGCTCAAGGACCCCAAAAAGTACCGGGAGACCAACAAGCGCTTGACTGAGATCAGTCCAGTGGTCGCGCTTTATCGCGAATACACCAAGCTGGATCAAGAGCGGCAGGACGCTGAAGAGCTGCTCGCGACGTTGGGCACGGAGGATGAACTCCAGGCCCTGGCCCAGGAAGAGCGGCGCGCGCTCGGGGTTCGGCTCGCTGAGCTCGAAACCAAGATCCGGCAGGAGTTGATTCCTAAAGATCCCAACGACGAACGCAACGTGGTGCTCGAGATTCGCGCGGGAACCGGGGGTGACGAGGCCACCCTGTTTGCCGCCGAGCTCTTCCGCATGTACAGCCGTTATGCCGAGCAGCAGGGCTGGAAGGTCGACGTGGTCAACCTTTCGGAAACGGAAGTTCGGGGGGTCAAGGAAATCGAAGCGATCATCGAAGGCAAAGGGGTCTACAGCCGACTGCGCTATGAGGGTGGCGTTCACCGCGTGCAGCGCGTGCCGCAGACCGAAGCTTCTGGACGGATCCACACTTCGGCAGTGACCGTCGCCGTCTTGCCGGAGGCCGAGGAAGTCGACATCGACGTCGACGAAAAAGACTTGCGCATCGATCGCTTTTGTTCTTCCGGACCGGGAGGGCAGGGGGTCAACACCACGTATTCCGCAGTTCGTCTGACCCACCTGCCCACGGGGTTGGTGGTCAGCTGTCAAGACGAACGCAGCCAGATCAAAAACAAGGCCAAGGCGCTGCGTGTCCTCAAGGCGCGGCTGTTACAGCTCGAACAAGAGAAGGCCACGGCTGAACTCACGGCCGAACGCCGCAAGATGGTGGGGAGCGGCGATCGCTCAGAGAAGATCCGCACCTACAACTTCCCGCAAAACCGCATCACCGACCACCGGATCGGCCTCAGCCTTCACCAGGTGCCGGCGATTCTCGAGGGCGATCTCGATCCGGTGATCGCCCCTTTGATCGGCCACTTCCTAGCTGAGCGTATGCAGCAGGAAGCCAGCGCGACCGTCTAGCGTCCAGAGTTCAGCGGCCGGGCCACTCGATCTTGAAGCGAATCCGGGGACGCCGACGGTCGCGGTGGTGGTCGTCGCGATCCCGGTAGTCACCGTCACGGTAGTCGCCGTGTTCGTACCCGCCGTGTTCGTACCCGCCGTGTTCGTACCCATACTTGCCGTGACCATACCCGCGGCGATAGCCAAAATACTGGCTGAGGTCGCGCATCAGGGACTGTGCGCGATAAAAGTCGCGCGCCAGGTGGTCGTCGCATGAGTCGAGGTGGCGGAAGGCTTGGTCGGCCTCGAGGTAGGCTTGGTAAAGCTGCGAAAAATACCTTTTCAAAAGGTAGCGATCTTCTGGATGGTCGGCCAAAGCGCAATGGAACGCTTCGGTTTTTTCTTTGAACCGATAGAACGAGCGCAAGGCATAATCCTCGCCGTAGCCGTCGTGGTACAGGGAACGCTTGATTTCGCGATA
>CAZCOV010000022.1:28039-30065 GCA_964499975.1 uncultured Thermoanaerobaculia bacterium | reverse complement strand
GCGTCCTTGAGTTCATAGGCCACCCGCTCGATCCGATAGCGATCCTCGTCATAGTACTCGTGTTTGGCCCCGGCAGGGACCGCCAAAGCTAGCAAGATCAACCCGGTCAAAAAGTTTTTTTTCATTTTCATCACCTTTCTCCTTTACTGTCACTCCGCGTAGGGGAAAGAGCAAGGTGCGTGCCAGGCGAGGGATCGCGCTGGGAGTCGGCCTGCGTGCCGGTTTTGCGGGAAGAACGTCCTTTAGGGAGGACACTTCTGCCACCAAGCGCCCCCCCAACGTTGCAGCGTCAACGCCCAGACCCGCCCCACAGCTTCTTCCACCAGGGGACGTCTTCTGCGGGCGGAGGAGCGGGAACATCGGTTTGGCGACGGATCTCACCCAAATCCCAGCCGGTGAGCTCGGCGAGGCTGCGCATTTCCTCTTCTTGCCGTCGGCGCAGCTGCGCGAAGTACTCGCGCGCTTGCGGGCATTGGTAACCGCTGCCGCGCCAGGGGTGGCGGATGATGTAGCGCCCTTGGAAGTTGGTGCGATCGCCGGTTTCCTGCAGGCGCAAGTCGTCTGGGAAGGTGTCAGCGGTGTAGCGCAGGTGCAAGCGGGTGACGAACACGTCTTGAGCCGGGCTTTGTCCCTGGCGCACTGCGGGCCAGGGATCGACCCAGAACACCCCCAACTCCCGCAGTTCGGCCGGAGACAGCGGGTCCGCCGCGCAAGGATCGCACCAGCTCATGTCCCAGGCGTATTCGAGAAACACCGTGCGCATGTTCTCGCGGTTGACTTGACGGGCGAACATGTCGCGGTAAAAGCGCCCGAAGTCTTGCTCGACCGACTCCGGCAGTTCGATGTCTGAAGGCAGCTTGACCGTGCGGTAGTTGGTGGTCTCGACCCGGCCAGTGCGGGTCAGGGCGAAAATGAAGAGCTCTTGAAAGCCATCCGCGTTGACCGTGCCGAGCCGGATCGGCAGCATGAAGCGCGGGGACTCGTAAGCCATTTGCAGCGGGCGGAGGTAAGCAAAACCGAGGCGAGACTGTTCTTCGAGGTTGACCTTGGCCACAAAGAAATACAGGTTTTGCCGGATGTAACTGCCCAGGACTTCGGTTGCGCCCGCAGGGATACGATAGCCGTTCTCGCGCAACCAAGTTTCGAGCCCCGAGCTCTCGCGGGCGGAAAGGATCACGATGTCGTACTCACCCACGGTGTATTCTGCTTCGATTTTAACTCCTAGCTTCTTGGCCTCGGCCCGATCTGCTTTGGCCGCAGCCTGGGGCATAACGCGCAGCGATTCTTCCAGGATGCGCATCTGACAAGGGTCAGGGTCGAAGTACTCGACCAAGCGCGGCGCGGTGTAAGCGTCGAGGTGGTCGAGCACGGCGGGATCTCCGACGTGGATCTGCCCGCGTTCGAGTACGGTGGGCACCGGCACGACGATCGCAAATTTCTGCAGATCGCCGCGATAATCGTTGGCCATGGTCAAGACCGTGCGGTTTCCGTCACGCACCAGGACGACTTTCGAAACCTTGTTGAACAACTTGGTGTCAGCCTGGGCAACATAGAATCCGCAGAAGGCGAATCCCGGACGGCCCACAGCCAGGGCTGCGGTCAAGATCCACAGAAAAACGACGAGCCGGAACGGAAGCTTGTAGCAGCGGTTCATCAGGAGCTCCTTTTCGGGCCGGTTCAGGCCACAAGTAGGTGGGGCCGGGCAGCAGGTGATCGAGCAGCGGGACTATGGGTGAAGCCAGGGCCAAAGCCCAGATCAGACCGTTGGGTTGGAAAAGATAGAACTGGAAGTAGCCGGCTAGAACCGCGACCAAGAGCGCGAACAGCCAACGCCCGACCCGGCTGGACGGCGTGGTCTTGGGGTCTGAGATCATGAAGAACGCGAAGATCAGCAGGGCGCCACTTTGCAGCTGGTGCCAGGGCACCGCCAGAGGGTCGCCGAGATGAAGGGCGCGGCCGCCGAGTACCCCGGCATAGGAAGCGAGGAAAGCCCAGGTCACGTCGCTCCGCTCCGCGCGGGTTACCA
>CAZCOV010000022.1:21422-28029 GCA_964499975.1 uncultured Thermoanaerobaculia bacterium | reverse complement strand
ATACCCAGGCATGCGATGAACAGGGCGAGCACGGCAGTGGCACCCCACTGCCCCGGCGAGATCCACACGCGCTCGCTCAAAACCAGCATCACCGCGAGCCCGAAGTTGGTCGGGTTAAAGAGGTGCCGACCGCGCGCCCGCAATCCAAATTTGCTGCCGATCACCAGCAGGGCAGTGACCCCAGCCAGCCAAAGCGACGATGTGCGCAGCAGTAGGCACAGCGAAAGCCCAGAGATCCAAGCGCTGCGCAGGTCCGTCCGAGGAAGCCCAACCAGACGGCTACAGCCCCACTGCCCCGCGAGCACGGTCAAGAGGACGGTCGCGGCGACTGCGGGGTTGATTTCCAGTGCGAGAACGAAAAGCCCGTAAAGCACCAGCGTGCCAAGCGCCACGATTTGGTACAGCCGTGGATCGCGGCGGGTCTTGGGGGGTGATGGGGTTTCGTGGGTCATTCCGGTTGTGGGTGTCCTTGCGCAGGGGGGTTGCGATCCTCGCGATCTGTCGCCTCAGGTACAAGACCTTACTCCAGATCGTCAGGTTAGACACCAAAGTGGGGAAAAGTGCAACTGGGCTGAACTTCTTGGGCGGATATACTGCACGCCGGAATGGCTCACCCGCCCCGGCGCCCAGCGCTTGACGCCCAGCGCGTGGCGCCCAGCGCTTGACGCCCAGCGCGTGACGCCCAGCGCGTCGTTGATCCGTCAGCCGAGGAGGTCATATGTCTGGCTTGAATTGCAAAAGCGCCGTCTGGTTCCTGACGCCATTGCTGGCTCTAGTCGGGTCCCCCGCCCAGGCTCAAGACCCGCGTGTGGTCGCGCCGCCAGGATCGAGCCTGGACCTGCCTTTCAGCCCTGGGATCTTGAGCGACGACTTCTTGTTTCTGTCCGGCGCCATCCCCAACCAGCCCGGAACCCTTGAGATCCAAGGCGACGTTCTTGCCCAGACCCAGCGCACCCTGGGCAATCTGGACGCCGTGCTCCAAGCCGCCGGGCTCACGGCGGCGCGGATCGTCGATTTGCAGGTGTACCTCCGCGACTTGCGGCAGCAAAGTGCGGTGGACGCCGTGCTTGCGGCCCACCCCCCAGGTCTGCGCGCGGCGCGGACCACCGTGGCGGCGGACATCGCGATACCGGATGCTGCGCTGGAGATCGCGGCGATTGCCGCGCGGCCTGGCCTCCTGCTCGAGCCCCTCAAACCTGCGGGTTGGCCCGACCCGCCCGCGGGTCTTGGTTGGGGAGTCCGCGCTGGAGACACCGTGTTCATCAGCGCGCAAAATGGGCGCCACCCGATTTCCGGACAGCTCGCGGGAACTGCGGTCGGCCCGCAAACCCGGCAAGCCTTGGAGAACATCGGAGCCGTGTTGCAAGCCGCGGGCAGGAGCTATTCCGACGTGGTCTCATGCCGGGTCTACCTGGCAGATGCGCGGGACTTTGCTGCGATGAACGACGTCTACCGGACCTTTTTCCCCACCGCACCCCCTGCCCGCGCCACCCTTCGCGCTGGCTTACCGGACCCCGAACTCAAAATCGCGGTCGCGTGTTGGGCAGCTCACGGTGGCGAACGCCAAGTGGTGAACCCAGCCGGTGACGTGCCGGGCGCACGCCCCTTGTCGCCGGCGATCCGCGTCGGTTCCCGCCTGTTTTTGTCAGGCATGGTGGCACGCCGGGCGGACGGCTACCCGGCAGGAGTTGCTGCCCAGACCCGTGAGGTTTTGGCCCAGCTACAAGCCACCCTGGCAGCTGCCGGCATGGACTTCCGCGACGTCGAAAGCGCGACGGTTTACCTCGCGGACGTCCGTTTTTATGCCGCGATGAACGAGGTCTACCGTGAACTCGTGCCGCAGCCAGCGCCAGCCCGCGCCACCGTGGGCACCCAACTGATGTCGCCGGAGGCTTTGGTCGAAATCGCCATGGTGGCCTCGCACCCACCGGCAACCCCCGCGGCAACCCCTTAGCAGATCACGCGCAGCAGCTGATCAAGAAGCTGACCAAGAGGAGAACATGATGAACCCTTATGTCCCGGTCAAAGATTTTCTGCTCCACCACTATCGCCATTTCAACGCCCGCACCCTGGTCGAAGCCGCCGCGGCGTGGGTCGACCAGCTCCACCAAGGGAACCGCATCTTGCTCACTCTGGCGGGCGCAATGAGCACTGCTGAGCTCGGCATTTTGATTGCAGAGCTGATCCGGCAAGGGAAAATCCATGGGATCTGCTGCACCGGCGCCAATCTCGAAGAGGACCTCTTCAACCTGGTCGCCCACAACTCCTATCGCCGAATTCCCAACTGGCGGGCCCTCTCAGCAGAGGAAGAAATCGCGTTGGCAGAACAAGGGCTCAACCGCGTGACCGATACCTGCATCCCCGAAGAAGAAGCCATGCGCAAGCTCGAACACGTGGTCAAGGCTTACTGGCAGCGGGCGGATCAGGCCGCGCTGAGCTACTTGCCTCACGAATACTTCTACCAGATCTTGCTCGCCGGCGACTTCAAGGCGGATTATGAGATCGATCCGCGCAACTCCTGGTTGCTCGCGGCGGCGGAACATGACTTGCCGCTCTTTGTCCCCGGCTGGGAAGACTCGACCATGGGCAACATCTACGTGGCAGCGCACTTGCGCGGGGATGTCAAAAACCTCAATACGGTAAAGTCGGGTCTCCACTACATGAAGCGGCTGGCCACTTGGTATCGGGAAATGACCGCGGACCGCGGTCTCGGTTTTTTCCAGATCGGGGGTGGGATCGCGGGCGATTTTCCGATTTGCGTGGTGCCGATGATCAGCCAGGATCTGGGCGAGGACGTGCGGCTGTGGAGCTACTTCTGTCAAATCAGCGACAGCACGACGTCTTACGGCTCTTACAGCGGTGCGGTTCCCAACGAAAAAATCACCTGGGGCAAGCTCGACATCGACTCCCCCAAATTCATCATCGAGTCGGACGCCACCATCGTAGCCCCCTTGGTCTTTGCTTATGTGCTGGCTTAAGCGAGCAGGCGTTGAAGCACCCCGCGCCAGCCCTGAAACCTGACACCGCGTTCGACCCGGGTGACCACCCAACAGGCCACTTCGTCGTCGACTTGCGGGGCATGGGCTGAGGCGGGCGGATACTCCATGAAGTCGCCGGTTTGAAAATGGCCGACCTGGTCCTCGTAACCACCGCACAAGACCACGCCTTGTTCCGCCCCCAAGTGGACGTGTCCGGGAAAGCGGCTGCCGGGATGGGTGCGCACCAAAAAAAGCTCGACTTGCGCGGCTGGGTCGGACCACAAGCGGGTGGCCCGGGCAGTGCTGAGCGGCAAGTTCCGCCACCTGGGCGGACGACGCGTGGGCGGAAGTTCGCTCTGGGCCGCCGGGGGTAAGGGAGTGTCGCTCAGCACCTGGTCAGCCGCAGGAAGGGGGAGCTGGGCCTCCAAACGTTCCCACAAGCCAGGTGGCGGCAACGATTCAGGGATCTGGGTCAAGACCAGGCCACCGGGCATTTGGATCTGGGCCAAGTCTTGTCTGCAACGCGCGCAACTGGCCAGGTGCGCTTCGACCAGCACCCGGTAGGCGCAGTCCAGGTGACCGCTGACGTGGGCGATCAGGACCTCTTCGTCAGGATGGGCGGACGGGGTGTTTTCGCGGCTGGGATGATCAGGGTTCATAAGTTGGCCTCAAGGACGTGGCGAAGTCGGCGCAAACCGGTCTTGATCCGCGACTTCAAGGTGCCCAGCGGCACTTTGAGCTGATCAGCGGCTTCTTCATAGGTGTAACCCCCGTAATAGGTCATGCGCAAAGCTTGCTGCTGATCCAGCGTCAAGCTCGCCATGGCCTGCCGGATCGCGAGCTCGAGCTCACGGTTTTCCCGGCTCGCCTTTTGAACGGGTAATTCCAGAAGGTCGTCCTCGGCTTTGCCCGCGAACCTGCGCCGATGGTCGATCAGCTTGTTGCGGGCGACGGCGAAAAGCCAACCCAGCGGATCCCCCCGCTCTTGATGATACGAGCCTGCCTTGCGCCACACCAGCAGAAAAATCTCCTGCAGGAGGTCTTCGGCGACGACGGCATCGCGGCACATCTGGCGGAGGAGCGCCAGGGTGCGCCCGGCATGGCGCTGGTAGAAAGCATGGAAAGCGCTCCGGTTTCCTTGCCCGATGAGATAGAGCAAAGTTTGATCATCGTGGACGGCGAGCGCCTGGGTCGAATGTTCCACCACTCGACGTACTATACCGCTCAGTGGGGGTGCGGGTAGCGTCTGTGCGAGGAGCAAGGCCTCCGGCGCAGGCAGGGTGGACGACATCGCGGAGATCGACATGGCACTCACCTGGTCTCCTCGCTACTTGGCCCTGCCGGTTGCCGGGTCGGGGTCACTGACAGCTCCTTCGGTCAGGGCAAAAGTCAAGCTGGAAAACGTGCTTTCCCAGTCAGCGGCTGCGGTGGAAGCCGCTACCGAGTGGACCACGGCCATCACCCAAACCCCCGCGCCGAGCTGGACGCGGATCCGCCCTGAGGTGTCGGAGCGACCGCTCCACACCACGTCGGCGCGGCCAACCGCGGGGCGGCCAACCGCGGGGCGGCCAACCGCCCGGACGTCGACCAGGGCTCCGGCAAGGGGTTCGCCACGGTAAAGCAACTGTACGTCCAGGGGTCGATTTGCCGCCCGGTGGAAATCGGGCGTTGCGATCACCAGCTCGAGCGGCAAACCCCGGGCCTGGTCCATCACCCCAACCTGCTCGCTAGCGGCCTCGTCCACCACCAGCAAACTCTTGAGCGAGCGGGAGTAGAGTTCGCGTCCCGGCTGATCGCTTTTCCCTTGTGCGGTCCGCTGGGCCAGAACCCCATCGAGGCCTTCATCGTGCAAATGCTGGTTGAACTTGTCCGCCGCCAGTTCGAGAAAAGCGGGCAGGCCCTGATAGACCAGGGCATGGAGCCCCTTAACCTGCGGCCGCAAGTAGCCGGCGGGATCCTGCCCATCAAGACCAGGGATCGGCGTCTCTTGGGCGGAACTCAGCTCGGCAAAACGGACGATCCGCATGGCCCGCCGCGGAACGACTTCTTCATCGCCAGGGTGGCCGAGCCGCAGCCGTACTGCGACCAGTTCACCTGGTTTAGGGGTAAAGCTCGAAGGGACGATCCACAAGTCGTGCGCTGTGCTCGCGCCTGCCATGCTGCAGGCTAGTGTCAGCATCAATCCGGGGAGTAGCCGCCGATCCATGGTCAAACCTCAATATTGGGGTAGGCAAGGGGTCCACGGTAGGCGTACCCCCTGCGGTTCAAAGTCGGTCGGACGACGTCAAGGACTGTAGGGAGAACCCGCGACTGGCGTCAGCAAATAAGGGAACTTGTCGCTGAATTGCAGCGCGTTTTGGGCGGCGCCGTCGGTGAGGGGCGCGAGTCCCACCGGCGCATCTGCCGGATCGCACAGCCCGAGGCCGAGGTGGCACAGCAAACCCATGACTGCGCGCAAGGAAATGTCGACTGCGTCGTCGCCCGGACGCCGGCCGTTGGGATAGCCCGCGGCATCGCCAGCAGCCAGCCCGAGGTTGTTTTGGGCGGCGCGTGCGGTGGGCGCGATCGCGGTGTTGAGTCGCATCACTTCACCGACCGAACCATCGGCGTTGACCCCGTTGATCCCGGTCAAGAACACCGCCACCAGGTCGTTGCGCGGGAAGTTATTGGGCGCTGGGACGGCAAACAAGATTTCGAGCAGTTCGGGCAACGTCGGATGGGTGACGTAATTCAAGAACTGGGGATCGTTGCGCGGGTGACTGCTGTTGAACAGGTTCTTGTCGGGAAGCCCGATCGCCACTTCGTTGACCAGCGGGTTGCCCAGACGGGAAACCTGGACAAAAGAACCGTTCTCACGATGCGGCTGGTTGAAAGTCGGACCTTCGTCTTCACGCAACAAGGTGCGGGTGCGCGGCAGGCGAGCGGTGGTCCAACCGCCGATCACATCGCCGGAGCTGGTGAGGCAGCTGATCGGCACTTCGAGGATCAGTGACGTGATGTTCTTGTCCGAGGTGACCGAAACTTCACCATCGGGAGCGCCGAGCGGGTTGAGGTTGACCAAGTCGAAGACTTCGCCGAGGTTGACCGCGAAAGGCTCGCGGCGCTGGCCGACGAACATCCGACCGGCTTCGTCACAGCCGGGAATGTCGATCGCGTGAATGAAATTGTTGGCGTAGAGCGCGTAGTTGGGAATCGACTTGAGACCGATGTTGTCGAAGGGCATACCAAAACGGGTACCCCCGGTGGCACTGTTGGTCACAAACTCGACGCTGGTCGGATTGTCGACGTCCCCCCGGATCAGGCGGACGGTGTAGGTCCGCTTGACGGTCAAGGCGTTGCCGCCAAAAAACGGCCCGAAGGGGCCCACGTTGACCAGCGGAACGGCCACGTTGACGGTGTCCCCAGGGTTGCCGATCGGCAGCTCGAACGGAACCAGCACTTGCTTGAAACTGAAGCGGAAGGTCAAGTCTTCGACCAGCGCGCCATCCGCGTTGCCGTCGTTGTTGATATGGATGTCGTAAAAGGCGTCCTCATCCAGCGGGAAATAGTTGGGACCACCATAAGGATCTTGCAGCGGGTTGTAGTTGGCGATGAGCGTGACGAAATCTGCCCGGCCCGTCTCATAGCTC
>CAZCOV010000022.1:0-21412 GCA_964499975.1 uncultured Thermoanaerobaculia bacterium | reverse complement strand
CCTGAACAGGTAGAAGTCAGTGCCGTCGACCTGGGGCAACCCGAGGATACCTGGGGCTTCCCGGTGGCTCGAAGCCAACAGCGGCAAGCTGATCAGGGCTAGCATCAGGCTGAGTCCACAGACAAGACGGCATTTGACGGTCGATGGGTACTGCATTGCGATTCCTCCTTGGGTTATGCAGATCACTTTCATCGGAGTACTACGCCAACCGAGCGAATTCAGGATGAAGCGCAGGGGGAAAAAAGGAAAAAAGTTTTTGGGTGGCGGCGATCGCTTGCCGGTTGTGCTTAGGGTCGACGCAACAATAACTTCCCATTCTGGCATCCCATCTTGAGGCCGACTGGGAGATCAAGACCACGTCGAGTAAGACGGTCTCTGAAACGAGTTGCAACGGCTGGCGGGGATCTTTGCGGACCGCTTCCGATGGTCCTGCGGGCGAAGACGCGGCAAGATGTTCTGGACTACCCGGCCGTGCCTGGGGATAAAACCAACGACCTACCCACCTTCCACCCAACCCACACATCCCCAGACACGGCCGGGGAGGGTAGTGTCCAAGGCGGGTGTGCTCGGCCGGCCGGAGTCAAGACCGGTCGAGCACAAACCAAACGTGGCGCAGTGGCGCTCTCGGCACTTCTCAGCTGGATGCGGTCCGCGTGATCTTAGTGCCCTTCTTGGGCGCACCCACGAGCACGCTCTTGTGGACGTAGGACTCGGTTCCGGAAAGCTCGTCCCAGACCGCTACTGCGATCTTGGGAATGCCCGAGCGGAGGAGCAGCTTGGTCGAATATCCCACTTCACGGCCTTGGGCTTTTTCAGCCTGATCGCGCGGAATTTCCAGCGGGTAGGGAATTTCCTGGAGGTCGGAGATGCGTCCCTCTTCGTCTTGGACCACGAGGAAGATCTTGAGCCGCCCTTGTTCCATGCTGCCGCTGGGCAACAAGGTCAGCTGATCGAAGGGCACCCGCACCAAGAGGGGCAGATGGTACTTGTCACGGCCTTCTTTGGTGGGTTCGCCAAAGTCGAGCGCCACCCCCAAGGGATTGGCCTCCAGTTCGAGCAAAAGCGACGAGAAGGTGCGATCGGCGATCCGCTCGCCTTCCGGCTTGTCCACATAACCCGTGCGGTGCCGGACTTTGAGCCCCGGACGCTTCACCCGGACTTCGATCTTGTGGTATCCCCCGTCGCCGCCGTACTTGGAGCGATAAGCCAGGGAGTAGAAGCTGTCCAAGCCCGATGCGATCCGGTCGAAGGCCCCCGCAAAGTTGAACGTGTTGAGGATGGATGCACCCCCGGTGGCTTCGGCCATGTCGATCAACGGCTCTTGTAAATTGAAGGCACGCAGCTGATCCACGGTGGTGTGGCCGGCCGCACCGCCTCCCAGGTCTTCATACTCAGCAGAGATCGTGGAGTCGGCGGTGGTGCCCCGAGCGTCGAGGGTGTAGAGGGTCACCTGATGGGCGTTGGCATGCCGGACCACCTGATTGAAGAGGTGGGTTTCGTCCTCTCCTGCGGCCTCGATCAGCGGATCGAGTCTCCTTGCCGAGACATCCCCGGACAGTGTACCCTGGCTGAACACGCTCTGATAATGGACGTAGAGGTCTTCACCTGGACGTTTGGGCAAACCATCGCTGACATAGAGGACAGCTTTGCGTCCGGGCAGACCCGCGAGCGAACGCACCACGTTGCTCAAAGCGCTCAGGCTGTGGCGCAGCTCTTGGCGGGATTCGACGACATAGCTGCGTAGGAGTTCGAACGCTGCCGCGGCTCCGCCGTCGGGAGTGCGCGGGAGTGGGCGCATGTTGCGCATCGTCTGCCGCCGCCGCGAATCGTCCATCTCGCGGTAAGTGGAGGCCTTGTCTAGCTCGCGCAATCCGGCAAACAGGCGCTCTCGGTCACGGGTCAAGGGCTGGACCACGTTGATTTTGCGGTTGTAACCCACCAGCATGATTTGATCGCCCTGTTCGATCCGATCTTCGATAAAACCTTTCAGCTCGGCCAGCACTCGCTGCTGATTTCGCGCGTGCAAGTTGAAATGGTCGACGTAGACCAGCAAGCTGAGTTGCTGCTCATTGGGGCGTTCTGCCGGGGGCACTGCCTCCCCTGTGATCATGGCGCGATCTTCGTTGAGACGGGCCAGTAGGTGATCTTCCTGGGCCACCGAGTAGAAGTTCGAGAGCTCCACGGGGACGCCGTCTTCGAAGACCTCGAAATCATCCACCGTCAAGTCGCGAACGGGCAGGCCGTCTTTATCGGTGACAAACGTTTCGACGTTGATCAGATTGATGTCGACCCGATCGATGAACAGCGAATCGGGCCGCTGGTCTTGGTCCTTGTCCTGGGCGCCCAAAGCGACCGCCATGCCAAGAGACAGGACGAGCAGGATCAGCAAGGGGGTGAGCGGACGGTGGAAAGCATGTTTCATGAACGCAGCCTCCTGGTAGCAAAAGCGCAAGTGCGCAAGATTTCGGCGGTTCTCACCGCCATTGTAGCTCGTCTGCAATCCCTGGGCCACCGTGACCTCACCCCTTGGCCCTCGCTCTACGCCGGAAAAGGGGAGGAATCGTGGAATAGGCGTCCTCTTTTGAGGTCACCGCGGACTCGAACAGCGCCCTGGAGCCGGCTGGACGCACCGTTTGGACGCACCGTTTGGACGCACCGTTTGGACGCACCAGTTGGACAAGACTGGCGATAATATCGACGGGTGAAGCTGTCTGGGGATTGCACTTGCGCTGCTGCTCACCCGACGCTTGCGCCGACGCCGGATCTCGCGCGAGCCCGGCAGACGTTGGAGCTTTACCGCGCCCCAGATCCAGCCCAAGAGCGGACGCGGCAGCAGATGCTGGACTTCATCGCCGCGCACCCTCACGACGCGCATCAGCGGGAATGTCGTCCCGGCCATCTCACCGCTTCGGCACTGGTCCTCCATGCCGACGGTGAGCACGTGCTGCTCCTCCACCACCGCAAGCTCGAGCGCTGGCTGCAGCTCGGCGGTCACTGCGACGGCGACGCCAACCTGGCAGGGGTTGCTTTGCGCGAAGCGAGCGAGGAGAGCGGCATCCCAGAGTTGGCGATTTTTCCCCAGCCGATCGACCTCGATATCCACCTGATCCCGGCACGGCTTGGCGAGCCCGCGCACTTCCACTACGACACCCGCTTCTTAGTGCTTGCACCACCGCAGGCTCAGCCCGTGCAGAATGACGAGTCTCATGCCTTGAGCTGGTGGCCCCTGAACGCGGTGCAGGCTCTGGACGATCCATCACTCCAACGGCTGTTGCGGATCTTAGGACGGCCATAGCCGCGTCTATTTACGCGCCATCGAGCGCCTGGGCGAAATCAGCGATCAAATCGTCGATGTGCTCAATTCCCACCGAAACCCGGATCAAGTCGTCGGTAATCCCCAGTTTTTGGCGTTCGGCCGGCTTAAGCCCCAGATGTGAGCTGCGCGCCGGACGGACCACCAGCGACTCGACGCCACCCAGGCTTGCTGCATGGAGCGGGATGGCAAGGCGCCCCAAGACGCGCTCGGCACGCGCGGCATCCCCCACGTAAAAAGACAGCATGCCGCCAAAACCGGCAAAAAGTTCGCGCGCCAGAGCGTGGCCTGGATGGCGGGGCAGACCCGGATACCGCACTCCCGCGAGGTCCGAACGCCCAGCGAGGTACTCGGCCAGCCGCAGCGCATTTTGGTTCTGCCGCTCGACGCGCAGCGCCAGGGTTTTGAGCCCGCGCTCGAACAGGAAACAGGCGTGCGGGTCGAGCGCTCCGCCCAAATGCAGCTGCAAGTGGCGGACGCGGTCGACGTGGGCGGTACTGCCGATGACCGCCCCCGCGACGATGTCGCTGTGGCCGTTGAGGTACTTGGTGGCGCTGTGAACCGCCAAGTCAAAGCCGAGATCGAGCGGCTTGCAGTTGATCGGGGTGGCAAAGGTGTTGTCGATCACCGCAACCAGTCCGTGGGCACGCGCAAACGCGACCACCGCGCGCAAGTCGCCCACGTCCATCAACGGGTTCGAGATCGCTTCCACATAGATCATGCAGGTTTCAGGCCGCAGCTGGGCTGACCAGCTCGCAGGATCGCTGGTGTCGATCGCGCTGCAACTGATCCCCCATCTGGGCGCGTCGTGTTCGAGGAAGGTTTGGGTCCCGCCATAGAGCCCTTTCTGGACGAGCAGATGGGCCCCTTGCTGGGCAAAGGCGAGGATGGTCGGCGCGATCGCCGCCATGCCGCTCGCGGTGACCAAGGCCGCCTCACCGTTCTCAATCGCCGCAAGACGGTGGTGCAGGGTGTAGTGATTGGGGGAGTTGTTTAAGCGGATGTAGCGGACCGCATCATAGGTTGCCTCGTCCCGCATCAAATAGTTGGCCGACTGGAAAATCGGCGTCACCACTGCGCCTTCGATGTGGGGCTCGGGAGCGCCGGCATGGAGCAGGTTGGTCTCGATCGTCTGAAAACGGCGACCGTGCTGGGTCGCGGTTAATGCTCGGCTCATGATCACCTCCTCCGCCAGCATTACACAACAATCGGCCTACCCCTACAAGCCCAGGCAAAAGAATCTTGGCAAAAGAATCTTGGTATCCTTGGCGCGCAGTTGGAGGATGACCGCGATGGCCCGAGAGGACGATCTTTTTATCCAGGAGATGCGCGCCTTGGGCGTCCAACCACTGCAGCGCAAGAGCCCACCGCGGCCCCTACCGCAACCCGCTCCCGAAGCCAGGCTTCCCGCGGCTGCGAGCGATGCCGCGGAGCAGTCTTTATTTCTGCGCGCGGTCACGGCGGAACCGACCGCAGACAAAGATCGCGCGTCAGGGTTGGGCGCGGGGACCAGCGTGCGCAAGCTCAAGGCGCCCAAACGTCTGACCTTGAACCCGGAAGACGTGCTCGACCTCCATGGCGAAACCCTCGCGAGCGCGCGGCTGAAGCTCGCCACATTCGTGCGCAGTGCTGCTGCGCGCAAGCTCAAGACGGTGATGGTGATCACCGGCGTGGGACACCACTCTGCCGGCGGGGTGAGCGTGCTCGCCAAAATGGTCGAGGAGTGGGTGCGCAATCAGGGCAAGCCGTGGATCCGCGCGTTTTCCCCGGCTCCCCCCGCAAGAGGTGGGCGCGGTGCTTTCCTGCTACATCTCCTCCCGCCACCGTGAGCGGCGGGCAAATCCGAACGACTACGCAAGGATCCGCAAGAATACATATTAAGAATACATATCCCCAAGGAGTTCTGATGAACATCGACGACATCCGCAAGATCACTGTGACGGGGGCCGGGCAAATGGGCTCCCAGATCGCCATGCAAGCTGCTCTCCACGGTTTCGAGGTGACCCTCCACGACATCGCCAGCGCCCAGCTCGAAGCGGCAGTAGCGAGCAATCGCAAACACCTCGAACGGCGGGTGGCCAAGGGAACGCTGACACCCCCCGCGCTGGAAGAAGCCTTGGCCCGACTGCGGACCACCACATCGCTCGAAGAAGCTTGCGCCGGCACCGACTTCGTGATCGAAGCAGTGGTCGAGTTGCTCGAGGTCAAGAGGGAGGTCTTCCAAAAGCTCGATGCTTTTTGCCCGGCCCACGCGATCCTCGCGACCAACAGCTCCTATTTGGGCAACTCGCAGCTCGCCGCCGTGACCCGCCGACCCGCGCAGGTGCTCAACTTGCACTTTTTCTATCCGCCGCTGATCATGCGGCTCGTCGAAGTGGTGAAAGGCGAACAGACTTCGGCGGCGACGCTGCAGCTGGCCGCCGATTGGGTCCGCCGGATCGGCAAGGAACCGGTGGTCCTGCACAAAGAGCTGCCTGGGTTCCTGGTCAACCGCATCCTGCGGGCAATCACCAATGAAGCCTATTTCCTCCTCGAAAATGGGGTCGCCAGCTTCGCTGACATCGACCGCGCTTGTGAGCTCGGGCTCAATCATCCGATGGGGCCGTTCAAGCTCAGCGATTTCAGCGGGTTAGACATCGGCTATAACGCCCGGCTAGAGGTTTATCGGCAAAGCGGGGACCCGCAGGACAAACCAGTGCCGTCGCTTGAACGGCGCGTCCTGCGCGGGGATCTGGGCCGCAAGACCGGCCGCGGCTTTTACGATTACACTGCGGATCCGCCGACCCCGACCGCGGATTGAAGCGGGTCCGCTGCGAAAAAACTCAAGCCGCACTCGCCGTAACTGCGATGGTCCACGAGTTGCCAACCCTCAGGAGCCGTGATGCGGGTGCGCGCCAGATGCTCGAAAACAACCTCCCCGGCGGGAGCGAGCCAGGGGTGCAAAAAACCCAAGAGTTGCGCATAGTCGGTGAAGGCATAGGGGGGGTCCGCAAAGATCAAGTCAAAGGGCTGGGGCTTGCTTTGGCGGAGCCAGTCGGGCAGATGCCCGCGCTCGACGCGGCTTTGGGCGGGAGCAAATTCCGTGCAGTTCTGGCGCAGCAGCGCCAAGACCCGGGGTGCCTCTTCGACCAAAGTCGCGTGGTGCGCTCCCCGGCTCACCGCTTCGAGACCGACCGCCCCGCTGCCCGCGAAAAGGTCAAGAAAACGGCTTCCCGGCACTTGCGCTTGCCAGATCGAAAACAGCGCTTCGCGCACCCGCGACTCGGTCGGCCGGACCTCAGGACCGAGGCGCAGACGTCTGCCGCGGAGCGTTCCGCCGGTGATGCGCAGGCGAGAAAAGCTCACCGCTCCGGAGCTGCCTCTTTGGCGCTGAAGGCTTCGGCGAGTTCGGCAAGCTTGACGTAGAGGCGGAGCGGCTGGTCGAGCCCCTCAAGTTCAACTCCCAGGCCATCCGCGGTCAAGCGCAGAACCTTGAAACGCTCTCCCTCGGCGGTGCGCAAGATGTCCCCATTTTGCGGCTTGTAGTCGAAAGGCAGGCGATCGACTTGCGCGAGCGGACGGGTGTTTTCAGCCAGATCTTCGGCGATTTGGATGATCTGCGCGGCCGCTAGCGGCGCGATGTCGAACCCGGAAAAGCGAAACACCTGCGCTTCGCGGTCAGGTAAGTTGAGCTCGATCTCGCACTTATCGATCCACTCCCCTTGCATGGGTAGCTGGACCCCAGCGGTTGGGTCTGGGTCGCTCTTGACTTCGCGGAGGAGGCGCAAGTTATCGGCCAGAGCAGCGGAGGTAAGCTCGTCGAGGTAGAGCTCTTGCGCCGTCCACAGCCCTTCGCGCAAACGCACGGTGCCGTTGGCGAAGAGGGTGATCTCGCGGCGCGCCACCTCACTCTTGCAGCCGTAGCGCAACAGCACCGTACCGCGGTCGTCCGCGCCGACCGCGGCGGGCAATAGCAGCACGGCGAGCAAGGCGAGTAAATGGCGAATGCTCAGCGCTCCTTCTTCTCTGGGTTCTTCTCTGCGTCGCTTGCGGCCGGGACGTCGACGAGATCTTGGGCTCGGTAAATGAAGCGATAACCGTACTCTAACCCCGAAGTCACGGTGAGCACAGTGACCAGACCCAGGGTCAAGATGACCAGGGTCTCCAGGACGGGATAAAGCCGCGCCAGCAACACCAGGAAAACCGCCACCACTTGCACCGCAGTGTTCCACTTGCTGATCCAGCTAGGTGGAAACTTGGAAACCCCGAGCGCCAGGTAGATCACCAGGGCCACGGCCACGATGATCACGTCGCGGGTGATCACCAGCACCGAGACCCAAACCGGGATGACCGGTCCAGGGTGCAAACTGGGGATCGCCAGCATGATGTAAGCCGAAGTCAAAAGCAGCTTGTCGGCCATGGGGTCGAGATAGGCTCCCAACACGGACTGTTGGTGATAGAACCGCGCGATGAAGCCGTCGAGGAGATCGGTCAGGCCGGCGAGCCCAAAAAGCAGCAGTGCGCGTCCGGGATGGCCATCGATGAGCGCGATGATGAAGAGCGGGATGAGCGCCACCCGGAAAGCTGAGAGCAGGTTGGGCCAGGTCAGATTCATGGACGCGGCTCAGCCGATCGCTTCGAGGAGGTCAAGCGTACGCCGAAAGATGTCGATCGCTTCGGCGCCGGAGGCAGCAGCTTCGGGGAGACAGTCCGCTGCTGCGGGGATCAGACTGCACTGCGCGGCTTGGTCGCAGATCGCGCGCGCAGAGGTAGCAACTCCGATCTCTTGCGCCCCTTCAAGACAAGCAAAGCCATGGCCAAAGCGGGTCAAGAGCCGGAGCAGTGCGCGCAGCAACAGCGAGCGGCTGGCGGGCGCTCCCGGATTGAAACGGTGCAGCGTCAAGTCGACATCGATCAGCCCGAGATTGACCACCCGCACGATTTCTTCCCGCTGGGGATGGTCGAGAATGTCGGTCGCAATCGGCGGATTGCTGACTTTGGCGTAGCGCACCTCGGGGATCAACCAGTAAAGCAACGTCGCTACTTCTGCGCGGTTCAGCTGCGCACGCTTGCCCAGCGCCTGGACCTTGGGCGGGAGCTGCTGTAGCCGCCACAAGAACTTCGCCCGCTCGACCCGCGTCGTGAGCCCGCTATCGCCAGGATAACGCGCGGCCAAAGCGGTGAACTGTTCGAGGCCCGCCCGCACATCGCCAATTTCGAGTTCGAGATCTCCCCGCCGTTCACCCCACTCGCGGTTTTCCGGCACCAGCTCGACCAGCTGACGGAGGGCCGCCAATTCAGCGGGCAGATCTTGACGAAACGCCGCCCACTGGCGCTGCCCCTCGAGCAAACGCCGATCTTGCGGGGCAAGCCAGGCGCTGAGTTTCGCCAGCTGACGCTCCGCGTCCGCGCCATCCTTGCGCGCGATCGCGTCTTCCAACCGGTGACCCAAAATCTCGACCGCGCGCGGTTCGAGTTCGCGGTGGCGGACGGCCGCCAGCGCGTTGAGCTCGCGGATGGCGCGAAACGCAACATAAGCTTCGGGCAACTCGCCCAGCCGTTCAGCGGCGCGGCCGAGCAGCAGCTGGCACGCGACATAACTCGGCAGTTCGTCAGCTACCGGGTTGAGTAACAGAATGGCCTCGCGATCTTGGCGACGCAAGAAAGCGACTTGCGCGAGCAGGACTTGGACAGGATGGAAGGCGGGAGCTGCGGTGTTCAGCTGCTGCGCTGCAGCCGCGACTGCGTCCAGCTCGCGGTTAGGCAAATCCCTGAACAACGCAACCAGCTGGGGTTCAAATTGGGGTTCGGAGGTCAGCGGGTAGCCGGTGAGCGGGCTGACCAGATAAGGTTCTTCTCCAGGCGGTATACGGTTCGCGGTCACCGGCGGACCCTGGCTTGAACAAGCGGTCAGGATCGCCAAGCCGAGGGACAAGAGAGCGGCCCAGGATAACGGGCGCCATGAGCCGCTCGCGGTGCTCCCAGCCGTACCTCGGTCAGTACTTTCGGCCTGCCTCGGTGATCGTGGCAATCGCATGCTTGTAGATCAAATGTTCTTGCCCGCCAGTATCGACCACGACTGCAAACCGATCGAACCGCTTGAGACGCCCCTCTACCTTCTTCCCGGTCACCAACTCGAAAGCCATCTGTTTGGCTTCCTTGAGGCTCTGGAAAAGAAAACCGTCCTGAATATTGATGTTATGCCTGCTCATCAATGGAAGTACCTCTCAAACTGTGCAGCTCTTGTAACAATGATGGGATGGTTCGCGGCAGCTCGATCGCCTCGATCCAGCGCACATCCTCCTCCTTGCGAAACCACGTCACTTGCCGCTTGGCATATTGGCGAGTAGCCAAGATAATCTCTTCAATCGCAGCATCGAGGCGCAGCTTCCCGACCACATGATCCACGATCTGACGATAACCGATCGCTTGAAAACCTGGCGCATGGGGATCGACACCCCGATCTAACAGCGCTACCACTTCTGCTACCCAACCTTGCTCGACCATGGTCTGGACACGGCGGGCGATGCGATCGTACAGGATGCTTCGCGGTAGCGTCAATCCGATCCTCAAAGCCGGCATCCGGAGCGTGCCGAAAGGTCGCTCGTAGATCCATCGCGAGAGCGGACGACCGGTTGCCAACTGGACTTCGAGCGCCCGCAAAATCCGCTGTCGATCTCGTGGCGCGAGACGGTTGGCAGTTTCCGGGTCGCACGCTTGGAGCTCAGCGTAAAGGACCTCCAGTCCATCTCGCACGAGGCGCTCACCCAAAGCCTGGGCCACTGCAGGATCCCGCGGAATTTCGCTGATCCCTTCGAGTAGAGCCCGCAAGTACAGGCCGCTACCACCGACCACGATCGGCAACTTGCCCCGCGCGCGAATATCATCAATAGCGCGGTGTGCGCGCCTGGCGAATTCACCTGCCGAAAATCGTTCCTGAGGATCGAGGATATTGATCAGGTGATGCTTTACCTGGCACTGCATCTCAGGAGACGGCTTGGCCGTCCCGATATCAAGTCCGCGATAAACTTGGAGCGCATCGGCATTGATGATCTCGCCTGCGAGCGCTTGCGCTAAGCGCAATCCCAACTCGCTTTTGCCGGTTGCGGTTGGCCCCAGAATGACCAGAATCCGATCCACCGTCACCACTCGAAGTCACTGTAATCGACGCGGCGTAGTAATGTCATTACAAACTATGTTACCCCTCGACGAAGTGTGTCGACTATTTATTCTTAGCAAAACCGTGAATCCATAAATTCATAGCCATTTAGCTGAACCACGGGATAGTAAATTCCATAAGATAAATATATTTCTCTTCCTGGCGGAGAAAAGCGACGTGAATCAAGATACAAAAAACTCACCGCTGACAACACCGCCTGCAGAGCGCTTGCGGCGAGCCCAGATTACTCCAGAGTACTATCTATTGCGCTCCAGATCTGGGTGTTGCCGGCAGCGTGATCTTGATGGGTCCTGGTGGTTCGAAACCCAGCCGGATCATCCCCATCCGGTCACTGCGCAAGACCAAAACATGGTGGTCGCGCAGGCGGCTCAGGACCTCTTCTGCCGGGTGGCCATAGAGATTGTGGGCGCCGACACTGACCAAGGCGATTCTGGGGGCGACCTGGCGCAGAAACAAAGCGCTCGTCGACGTGCGGCTACCATGGTGTGCGACCTTCAAGAGTTGGGCCGCGAGTCCGCTGCCAACTTGCCGCAACAGCTCGCGCTCGGCAGACGTTTCGATGTCGCCGGTGAGGAGCAGCCGCGTTTTGCCGTACTCGGCCAAGAGCACCAAGGACCGATCGTTTTCGGTGGTTGGCAGCACCGATCCGGGGTGGAGGACCGCAAAATCGAAGCTGCCCATGGCGAGGCGATCGCCGCGTTTCAACGCCCTGAATTGGGGACCGGGTGCGGCGAGCAACTCCTGCGCGCAGGGAGCTGACCAGCCGGCGCTCATCCAGACCTCTCTGACCGGCAGGTAGCGCACCAGATCGACCAGGCCGCCGCAATGGTCGAGGTCGGGGTGGGTCATCACCGCCGCTTCGAGCCGAGCAATCCCCAAAGCAGCGAGCGCGGGCAACAGCACGCGTCCTCCCAAGTCACCCTGGGGCCATCCTCCGCCATCGACCAAGAGCGCTCGCCCGCCCTGACGGAACAAGATGGCATCGCCTTGCCCGACGTCGAAGACCACGACTTCGGCACTTCTGGGCAGCGGCTCCGGGAGGTGGCTGAGCGGGAGCAAGAAGACAAGCGCGAGCCAAATCGCCAGCCGCCGAGAACCCCAGGCCAAGGCAACCGTGCCCGCGAGGCAAGCCAGACCAGCGTCGGTCTTTAATGGGGCGAAAAAAAGGAGGGACGGGGGCAAGGTGGAGAGAGCGGTGAGCGGCAGGGTCAGCCAGTCAAGCGCCGGGGCGAGCGCAGTGGCGCCAGCAGGAAAAACCAGCGCCACCCCGGAGAAGAGCAGCGCGGCGCTGAGAAAGATGGTCAGCCAGGGGATGAACACCAGATTAGCGAGAGGGGCCAGCGGGTGCAACCCATGTTCGAGCGGCAGGAGCCACGGTAAGGTGGCGAATTGCGCGGCCAGAGTGGTAGCTAGCGCCCGGCGGAGGAAGGGGCCGAGGGGAGCAAAGCGGGGCTCGATCCGCGGCGCGAGCAGGAGGATCCCCGCCGTTGCGGCGACGCTCAAGTTGAAGCTGAGCTCGCGGACCCAACCGGGATCCCATAGGGCCAGCACAGCCGCACCGCAGCTCAAGGCATTGAGGGCCTGGGGCGGGCGTTCGAACAGCACCGCGCCGAGACAGAGTCCGGCCATCAGCGAAGAGCGCAGAGCCGCAGGCTGCGGGCCGAGCAGCAGCTGATAGGCTGCGACCGCAGCCAGCGCTAGGTGCAAGCGTCCAACCCGACCCAACGGCGCGGACGCGGTCAGGACCAGCCAGCCGAGCAGTCCCACATGGAGCCCGGAAACTGACAGCAGATGGCCTAACCCGCTCCGCTGCAGAACCTGCTGCCAGATCCTGGGCAAAGCCCTGCGGTCACCGAGAACCAGGCTCTGGGCGAGGGCAACCCCCGGACGGTCGAGGTCTTGCTGGACCAACGCTGCGACCACTGCGCGCTGCCAGCGCCCGGCCAGCTCGAAGAGCGGACCTGGAGGCGCTTCGACCGCCATCAGCTCGCGGCTCTTGAGGCGCAAACGCCATGGGCCAGGCTGCGGCTCTGGATTGGCAAAGCCGGGCGAACGGCGGAGGTAACCGCGCAAGCGGACCTGGGTTCCAAGGGTCGGCGCCAAGTCGACGTCGGCGGGGAACGTCACCAGCAGATCCAGGCGCAAGCTCAACACCCGCTGGCCCTGACGCAACCGAGTTGCCCGCAGCTCGAACGTGCTTTCGCCTGGACCGACGGCGGGGTCGCGCTGGGAGCGGCTGGGATGGGTGAAGCAACGGCCCACGACTTCGACCGGCCGACTCAGGTCAAGAGCTGTGAGCCCACTGGTTTGTGCTTGGTACACGACCCCCGCAACTACCCCCAGAGCCAGCCCAGCGAGCGCGATCCCTACTTGCCGACCCAAGGCGAGCGCGAGCGCCAAGACCAGCATCCACGGCCAGAGCGGCAGCCACTCCAGCCAGTCGGTCAGGCGGATCCCGAAGAGCAAGGCAACTGCTGGCCAAAAAGCTGGTGCGCCGTTCTTCACGCGAAAGGAGACGGAAAAACGACGTCATTTCTCACCCGCGGGCCGTCGGCAACTGGGGCATCGTTGCCGACGAATCCCAGGTCTCGCGTCGGTGTGAACCCGGCTCGGAGTGCGCACGAAGGCCACCGCTTCGCTGCCGCAGCTCGAGCGCGGTTGGGCGGCACAACCCGGAGTTCGGCTAAAATGGCGGCATGGCGCGCTTTTTCAACACCGCCGGACCCTGCAATCCTGCGGTCCACTTCATGCTGCCCACCGAGGCGCGGCTGCCCGAGGTGCGCGAGCTGATGGAAAAGCGGCTTTACTTCGTCGTCCACGCCCCGCGCCAGAGCGGCAAGACCACTTGCTTTGCGACCCTGGCGCGGACGCTGACCGCCGAAGGAAAGTACACCGCCGTCCATGCCAGCTGCGAGCGCGGCCAGGTAGCTCGCTCAGACGTCGAGCGCGGGGTCCAGGCGGTGCTGCGCGCGATCGCATTCCAGACCCGGCTGCTCCCCGAGGCGCTCCAGCCCGAGCCGCTCGACGATTTCCGCCACCTCGAGGCCGAGAGCCGTCTCCATGCCTGGCTCAACCACTGGTGCGAGCGCTCTGTCCGCCCGGTGGTGCTCTTCCTCGACGAGATCGACGCCCTCCTCGACGACACCTTCTCGGTGCTGCGCCAGCTGCGCGAAGGATATCCTGACCGTCCTCAGCACTTTCCCCACTCGGTGGTCTTGATCGGTCTGCGCGATGTCCGCGATTACCGGGCGAAAATCCGCCCCGAGAGCGAGACCCTGGGCACGGCCTCACCGTTCAACGTCAAGGCTGAATCGCTCACCCTCGCGAACTTCACCGCCGCCGAAGTCGCTGCGCTTTATCGCCAGCACACGGAAGCAACCGGCCAACCTTTCACCGACGCAGCGCTCGCGCGGGCTTATGAGCTCACCCGCGGCCAACCGTGGCTAGTCAACGCACTGGCACGCCAGCTGGTCGAGACGCTCGTCCCCGAGCGCACCACCGCGGTGCAAGCGGAGCACGTCGACCGCGCCGCTGAAGTCCTGATCGCGCGCCGTGACACCCACCTCGACTCGCTGATCGAACGCCTCCGCGAGCCTCGGGTCGAGCGGGTGATCGCGCCAATCCTCGCCGGTGAGCTGGTTTTGGGCGACAACCTGCACGACGACATCGCCTCGACCGCGAATACGCGATCGGCCGTGGCCGGCTGGACCTCTGCGTTCGCTGGCCGTGGACGGGAGGCGTGCAGCGCGAGGTGCTCGAGCTCAAGGTGTGGCGCGAAGGCCAGGCGGACCCCTTGCAGCGTGGTCTCGACCAGCTCGGCCGCTACCTCGACACCCTCGGCCTCGAGCACGGGGCGCTGCTCATCTTCGACCAGCGCCGGACAGCGGGTCCGCTGGCGGAGCGCAGCAAGATGTCAGCGCTCGAGCACCAGGGCCGCCGGATCCGCCTGCTCCGGCTGTGAAAGCCCATGACCGATACCTCCGCATCCTCCGTCGACTCCGACCGGCCGCGTCCAGCGCTGCCGCTCCATGTGGTCCTGGTCGAGCCCGACATCCCGTGGAACGCGGGCAACGCCGGACGGACTTGCCTGGCGACGGGCGCCCAGCTGCATTTGATCCGACCGCTGGGATTTTCCCTCGACAACCGTCATCTCAAACGGGCCGGGCTCGACTACTGGCCGTTCGTCCGCCCCGTGGTCTGGCCGCATTGGTCGGCCTTTGCCGCGGCCTTGCCCCAGCTCGGAGCTGCTTTCTTTTTCTCAGCAGAGGGCGAACGCGATCTGTGGAGTGTGACGTATCCGCAGCCATCGGTCTTGCTCTTCGGCAGCGAAACGGGGGGTTTGCCCGCAGACTTGCGCCAGGCGCACCGCGAACGGTTGCTCGCTTTGCCCCAGGTCCGCGGACCGGTGCGCTCGCTCAATGTTTCGACGGTCGTGGGGGTGGCAGTTTACGAAGTGCTGCGGCAATGGCGCGGTTCAGCGCGGCCAGAGCACGGACACGCCCAGCCCGAAAAACCGATCCGCAGCCTCGGCGGATAGCCCAACCCCGGCGGACACGTCGAGCTGGACGGTGTTGCGCACCCGGTAGGTGAGCCCCAAGTCGAAGGAGTGGCACGGCTTGCCGGAAGCACTCGCCGGTAACTCGCCGAACAGCTCGACGAACGTGCTCCAGCGCGCGCTCAGGCTGCGGCCGAGGGCCACGGTGTAGAGGTAGGCGGAAAGGGTGTCCCGCTCGCCCTGGTCGTCCAGCTCCGACTCCCAAGCGATGCCGAGGTTAAAACCCAGGTCGAACTGATCGTTCAGGGCGTGGGCCACGGCCAGGCGCAGCGCGGGATCGAAACGTTCGCTGCTCAGTGGCCGCTCGCCCACCGGCAGCGAAGTGCTGACCAGCAGCGCGATTTCGGATCCGGCCGGGTCGCGCAGCAAGCCGATCTTGACGCCCAGCTCAGCGTCACCCAACCCATCGTCTTCGCTGCGGCGGCCGTGGACGCGGGTGGTCTCGCCCACCCAGCCGGCCCAAGCCAAGCGCAACTCAAGTCTCGGCACCAACCCGAAACGCAGCAAGGTGCCAGGCACTTCCTGGACTCCAACCCGCACCCCATCCGCCGTGTCGCGGGTCCACGTCCATCCGGTTTCAAGCTGCACCCAGCCAGGTGCGAGTGTGGTCGGGGATTCGGTCTGATCAGGTCGGTCGGTGGCGATTTCCGGCGGCTCGTCCGCGCGAACCGGAGCGACAAAACACCCCCAGATCCAGCCCACCAGCAGCCACCGCGATAGGATTTTCATCCGCCATCTCCTACGATCGAGAATCGGTGCAAGAATCGGTGCCAGCCTCTTGGGGTCAGCGAATCCACTTGCGCACCCAGAAGGTGAGCTGATCGAGGACGGTCACTACCGCGATGATCACCACTAGCAGGACGGCGACTTTTTCGTATTGAAAGCCGCGCACGTAGAGCTGGATGTAGTACCCGATCCCACCGGCACCGACCAGTCCCAAAATTGCAGCGTCGCGAAAATTCATCTCGAAGCGGTAGACGGTGAAAGCGACGAGCTGCGGCACGGATTGCGGGTACAGTCCGTAGCGTAGGACCTGCGCCCAGGTGGCGCCGGTGCCGCGGACCGCGTCGATGATGCCGGGCTCGGCAGTCTCGAACTCTTCAGCGTAGAACTTGCCGAGCATGCCGATCGAGTGGAACGCGATCGCCAACATCCCAGGGAAAGGTCCCAGCCCGACCGCGGTCACGCAGAGCATGGCCACCACGATCAAGGGGATCGAGCGGGAGAAGCCCAAAAACCACTTGACCGGATGCGACACCCAGGCCGGCGACACGTTGCTCGCCGCGAGAAAACCCAAAGGGAAGGCCAACACCACGCCGAGCGCGGTCCCGGCGAGGGCGATCATCAAGGTTTCCGCGGTCGAGCGCAGCACCAAGCCGGTGACGCTCCAGTCGGGTGGCACCAGGCGTCCAAAAAACTCCGTGAAGCGCGGTCCGGATTGGAGCAAGGTGTCGAGGTCGACCTCGGACCACCAAAAAGCCCAGCCCACAAGCCCGCTAATCGCGCACCAGACGCAAATCTGGACGAACACCCGACGCTGGTAAGAGCGCTGAAGTTCGGTCATCTAGTTGTCCTCCGCGCGGTCCGAGTTGACCGCGATAGACCAGTTCCGCGTCTTCCGCGCTGAAGCCCTGAGGCGGCCCATCGTAGACCACCCTGCCGTGCGCCAATCCGATCAACCGGCTAGCAAAACGGCGCGCCAGCTCAGGCTGGTGCAGATTGACGATCAGGGTCACACCGCGGCGCGCCACACACTCGACCAGCAGCTCGAGCGCTTCTTCAGCCAGTTCTGGGTCGAGGGCTGAGATCGGTTCGTCGGCGACGATCAAATCGGCTTCCTGCATCAGGGCGCGGGCGATGGCAACCCGCTGACGTTGTCCGCCCGACAGGGTCTCGACCCGCCGGTTGCCGAGCCCGGCAAGTTCCACTTCGGCCAAGATCTCTTCGGCCTGCTGCCAGATCGCGGTCGGATACCAGCCGAACAAGCTCTTCCACGGCGAAACCCGGCCGAGTGCGCCGTGCAGCACATTGCCGATCACGGTCAAACGCGGCACCAGGAAAAACTCCTGATCAATCATCGCGATGCGCCGCGCGAGGGAGCGCTGCTGCAGCCAGCCGTGCGGTTGTTGCGGGGCCCCATCGACAGCGGGCGCAGCGACGTCCGCAGGATCACCGCCGAACACGCGGACTTGGCCGGTCGATGGCTGGAGCCGTCCTTTGATCAGGCGGGCCAGAGTACTCTTGCCCGAGCCGCTGTGGCCGAGCACGAAGACTCGCTCGCTGGCCCCGATCGCCATCCGTTCGATATCGAGCGCGCAGACGGGGCCATAGAGCAAATGCACGTCGCGCAGTTCGATTACCGGCGGAGGTCCTGCAGTGGGATCGCGGACTAACGACATGTGCTTCCTTTCCGCCGCCAGGACGGCATCAGCGCAGGAATCCGTATTCGCGCGCCAGCTGCTCCACCCCGGCGTAGGTTTGGGGATCGACCGTGACATAACCGTCGACGTTGTAGAGCTGCCGTAACAGTCCGCGGTTCGGGCCCTCGTTGAGCGCGAGCAGGGCCTGCTGGAGCGCGGTCATCAGCTGGGGATCGAGCCCGGCTCGCGCGACCACGCAGTGCGAAGGAATGGGCTTGGATTCAGCAATCGCCTGGACCCGGTCGCGCTCTTCGGGCCGCAGCAAGTTCCACGCGAACTGACCCACGCCCGCGGCATCGACAAAGCCGTTGAGTACCGCGCGCATGGCCTGCTCGTCACCGCCCGCAAAGTAGATCTTCTTGAAGAACTGATCGGCACCATCCCGCGACGCAATCAGGCCCGCGCTCTTGAAGGTGTCGAGCGGGTAGAGATAGCCCGAAGAGGAGATCGGGTCGGTGAACGCGATGGTCTTGCCGCGCAAGTCGGCCAAGGTCGAAATCCCGCGACCTGGACGCACGAAAATGCGGGAAACATAGCTCGACGACCGGTTGTAGACCTCACCGAGCAAAGGAATGGCGCCGGCCCGTTGGCGCGCGATCACGTACTGGAGCGGTCCCATAAACCCGATGTCCGCGGTCTGGTTGGCCAGGGCCTCGACCACCGCCGCATAATCGGTCGCGGTGAAGGCTTCGACCTCGGCGCCGGTTGCGGCCTTAAGGTAAGCGACCACCGGCTGGACGTTCTCGAGCAGCTGGTCGGGATTCTCGTAAGCGATGAACGCGATCCGCAAACGCGCGGCGTCTGCGGTCGCCGCGAGACCCATACCCAGGGCGAGACCCAGCGCAGCGATCGTGCGCGTTTGCTGGCGACTCCCCTGCCAGCGCGTCCTCTGCCCACTCCCCTGCAAATCCCAGCCGCGGCGCCGGCTGACAATCCCATCGCGGTGTGCCATGTTAGGTTTACCTCAAAAGCTCGATGTTGCCTTGGTAAAGGTCGCGGTAAGCCGCTACTTTGGCGTCGGCTGCGGCGCGGTCGCCCCGACGGTGCGCTTCCCCCGCCTGATCCATGAGGGCAGCCAGTTGGTCGAGGAGCGGTAAGTGGCGCTGATCCTGGAGGTCCCACTTGTGCGCGCGGATTTCCGCGGCCACGGTCTTGAAGGTGATGTCGATCAGGTTCGGCTGGTTGCGCGTCTGCAGCAATTCGTAAGTCGACAAAAAGAAGTCGAACTCTTCGAGCTCAGCCGCCAGGGTGAAGACCGTGTCCTCATAAGCTTCGACCCCATCCCCCACCGCTTCGACGTAAGCGGTCAGATCCGCGACTTCTTGCGGGCTCAAACCCAGCGCAAAGCGGGTATTGAACCACTCGTTGACCGCCTGCAAGGTGGGTTGGCTGCCATCGTGAAAGTAAGGCGCGGTGAAGCGCGCCGAAAGCAAGGTCGGCGTGTCGAGCGCGCGGTCGCGCGAGTCCGGCTCGGCGCCTAGAACCGTGCCGATGTCGTGCCGCTTGCGGTCGAGGAAGTGGTCGGACGGGTCATGGCAAGAAGCGCAGGACTGGCCGCCCAGCTGGACGAACGGGCGCTGGAAAATCGCCGCGCCGCGCTGCGCAGCCGGGGATGCCCGGACGCTCAGCCGGCCGTCTGCTGCGAGGTTGGGGTTGGGCAGAAAATCAAACTCCAGCATGTAAGCGACTAGGCTGTCGAGCAGCAGCGGGTCCGGCTCGGGGCCGTTGAACTCGCTGACGATCACGTTGCGGGTGAACTCGCGCAAGGACTGGACGCGACCGTTGCGGCCGTAAGGCGCGGTGAAGCGAATCCCGCGCAAATCCGGGATGTCGACCGGGTCGAACAGGCCGTTGTTGGCGTGGGGCGCAAAAAAGCCGTTGCTCACGTCGATATTGCCCGGCCGCGACGACAACCCCGGAATGAAGAAGTTGGGGTTGGTCATGCCCTTGTTGTGGCAAGTGCTGCAAGCCACCTGGAGCGAGCGCGCTGGCTCGCCGAAAACCTCGGCGCTGTCAAAGGCCATGTCCCCCAGGGCGATGAGGAAAGTTTCCCGTTCGTCAACGCCACGGGTGGTCATGTTGAGGATCTGGCGGGGACGGGGCAGCTGCTTGTTGAGGTTGTGCCCTGGTGGCAAGCGCACGGGCACACGGTAATCCGCGACCAGCGTGGGGCTGTGGCTGGGGATCGGCGCCAGCGGTCCGATCTTGGGCACAGTGATCCGGTCGCCGTAGCTGGCGACCAAGTAGTCGCTCACTTCGGCGGCTTCGGTTGCAAACACGGTGGGGTTGGGCGACACGGCTCCAATGCCATAAATCCCAGGGTTGCCGAGCGCGCTGGCAAGCTCCAACCAGCATTCCCCGAGCCGCTGAAAGGCCGCGGGATCCGTCGCCCGGATCTCAGCTTCAAAAGCCGCCCAAACTTGTCGTGCTTCATTCAGGTGGCGCGACGCGACCGCATGGTCTCCGAGGTGCTCGCGCGCGAGGTCGAGGTGCTGGCGCAAGATGCGGACGACCGCGCGAGTCGACAGGACGAAGAGCTCTTGGGCAGCGCGTTTGCGGACCGCGGGTTCGGGCAAAGCCGGAGTCGTCAGCAGCGGCTCCAGCTGGGCCAGGGCCGCGGTCTTGTAACCTGCGGCTGCGGTCGCGGCCACTGCCCCCAAGCCGCCCGCGAGGACCTGCATTTCCTGCTCGACCGCCGGCCACAGCACAGGATTGAGCTGGAGCAAGAAATTCATGCGCCGATAACTCGCGACCACGGGATGGAGTTGTTCGGGCGGCACAATATGCGCCGCCAGTGGTCCGGCGGTGAGTGTCGCCACCAAAATCCAGGCCGCGAGGCCAGCCCGCTGGTACAACGTCCGAGGAGACTGCAAATGGGTTCTGCGTTTCATGGTTTCACACCTCTGGAAAACCGAGGAGTCTATGTCTTGACATCGCGCCTTGGGCTCGACAGCCATATATCAGTGACTCTTACCTGCGCTTCGGCCGTTTCCGCCGTTGCTCCGTGACGATGCTCCGTGATGCTCCGTGCCGGTGCTCCGTGGCCCTAGGGGGCACGGGTTTTGATGACTCAAAATTATATCCTGGGCTACCCAAAAAATCAAGCCGCCGCTACCAAAAAACAAGCCGCGGCTACGCTGGCATGATGGCCAATGGCGAGCAGGACGGTTGCACCCGACGGGTCTCGGTGGCAACCACGTCGACATCAGGGGCGCCGAAGGGGATGTCGAGGTGGATGGCGGAGTGGTTACAGCCCAAAGCCGCGAGCTGCTCTGCAGTCATGCTGTCGCTGCCGACGATGGCGGCGGCAATGCCTTGGCCGAGCGCTAGGTGGGCGGCTGCGTTTTCGTCGAGCAGGGTGTGCTGAAAGACCCCGCCGCTCTCGGCGATCGGCGAATCCGTGCCGACCAGGGCAAACTCCCCCAGGTAGCGGGCTCCAGGGTCGAAATCCAGCCACTCGCCAAGAGCGCTGGCACCGCGGCTCGCGGTCCAATCCACCACGCGCCCGGCGTGAAACTCGAGTACCAGATCCTCAACCATCACGCCGCCAGGAATGCGCAGAGGACGCGACGCCACCAGGCGGCCCTCCGTGCCCCGGCAATCGGGCACGGTGAAAACCTCGAAACTCGGCACATTGACGCGGTAGCGCTGACCGTCGCTGGTGGTTGAGGTGCCGTCTTGCCAACGGTGTAGGTCGCTGAAACGAACCCGCAGATCATTGCCGCCGCCGGTGACCCGCAGTTCCCGAATCGCCAGCGCGTCGAGCGCGTGTGCCCGCGCGGTCAGGCGCTCGGCAGCGGCCCTGGCTTGAGCCATTCCGTCCTCCTGGTCGCTAAAAGTGAAGCGGAAGATGTCTTCTGACAAACGGTGGAAGGCTGCATCCGCCGGGAGCTGGGGATAGACCTGCTCTGCCCAGGCCGGGCTGGGCGAAATCGCGATCACCACCGGGCACAGACCGCAGTGGA
>CAZCOV010000021.1:0-32491 GCA_964499975.1 uncultured Thermoanaerobaculia bacterium | reverse complement strand
CCAGCCAGGCGCGACAGGGTCATCGATTTGGGGTGAGGTTTGAAAGTCAGGTGTTTCTCCGGGACGGCAGCCAGCATTCGGCGGGTGGTCGCAGCCTCGTGAGTGAATTCAGCGGCAAACATGTTGGCGAGCATATTGGCGAGCATGAAGTCCTCCTGGCCGCGGATTCTATCCGATGGCACGCTTGGGTGAGCGGGTGGGTGACGACAACGACAACTCGACAACGACAACTCGACAACTGCAGCTCGACGGCTGCAAGTCTACCCTGGCTGCTAGAGTCAGGCTTGTACGGTCGCGCGACGTCGCGGTGCCCCGAAATACCAACCGATGGAGCTTGATGATGGAAATCCACCCGCTCGCCGGCAAGCCGGCTCCGGCGGCCATTCTGGTCGATGTGCCGCGGCTGATCAGCGCTTACTACACGCAAAAACCGGATGCGAGCCAGCCAGACGAGCGCGTCGCGTTCGGTACTTCGGGGCATCGCGGCTCGGCGGAGCGGAACAGTTTTAACGAAGCCCACTTGCTGGCGATCACCCAAGCGATTTGCGAATACCGGCAGACCCAAGGCATCTCCGGCCCCTTGTTTCTCGGCGTCGACACGCACGCGCTGTCGGAGCCGGCGCGGCGGACCGTGCTCGAAGTGCTGGCTGGCAACGGGGTCGAAACCC
Source organism: uncultured Thermoanaerobaculia bacterium (assembly GCA_964499975.1). GTDB lineage: Bacteria > Acidobacteriota > Thermoanaerobaculia > Multivoradales > J023 > CAZCOV01. Next base: position 31,823 of record CAZCOV010000021.1, on the reverse strand, counting down.
GCATCGCCCAAGGCGGGGAATTCACCCCGACGCCGGTGGTTTCGCATGCGATCTTGACCGCCAACCGCGGGCGCACCTCAGGCCTGGCCGACGGCATCATCCTCACCCCGTCGCACAATCCGCCCGAAGACGGCGGCTGCAAATACAACCCCCCGCACGGTGGTCCGGCGGACACTGCGGCCACTCGCTGGATCGAAAAGCGGGCGAATGCCTTGCTTGCCACCGACAACCAAGAGGTCCAGCGGGTGCCTTTTGCTCGGGCTTTGCGCGCAGCGATGATCCGCGAGCACGACTTTCTCAGCGCTTATGTCGCAGACCTGGCGCAAGTGGTCGACCTCGAAGTGATCCGCGGGTCCGGGCTAAAGCTCGCGGTCGATCCCATGGGCGGAGCCGGACGGTCGTTCTGGGCGCCGATCGCCAACCGCTATGGCCTCGACCTCACGGTGGTCCAGCTGGAGATCGACCCGACGTTCCGCTTCATGACCGTGGATCGCGACGGCAAGATCCGCATGGACTGTTCGTCTCCTTGGGCCATGGCGGGCCTGATCGCACGCGCCAGTGGCTTTGATCTCGCTTTTGGCAATGACCCGGACAACGACCGGCATGGCATTGTCACCCGCCAGGGTTTGCTCAACCCCAACCACTATCTGGCGGTGGCCATCTGGTACCTCTGCCAACACCGTCCGGGCTGGCGGCCCGAGGCCATGATCGGCAAGACCCTGGTTTCGAGCAGCTTGATCGACCGGGTGACCGCGCACCTCGGCCGGCCTTTGCTGGAGGTCCCGGTAGGCTTCAAGTGGTTTGTCCCCGGCCTGCTCGACGGGTCTTGCGGCTGCGGTGGTGAGGAAAGCGCTGGCGCTTCCTTCTTGCGTCACGACGGCACAGTGTGGACCACCGACAAGGACGGTTTCATCCTCGATCTTTTGGCCGCAGAACTGACCGCCCGGACTGGCCGCGATCCCGCGGAACACTACGCCGAGCTCGCGGCGCGGTTTGGCGAACCTTGCTATGAACGGATCGACGCGCCAGCGGATGCGCGGCAAAAAGCGATCTTGCAAGACCTGGCGCCGGAAGCGATCCGCGTCGGGGAACTCGCCGGCGAAAAGATCCTCGCCAAGCTCACCCGCGCACCGGGCAACGGAGCCCCGATCGGCGGGCTCAAAGTGGTCACTGAAAACGGGTGGTTTGCCGCGCGTCCGTCGGGCACGGAGGACGTTTACAAGATCTACGCCGAAAGCTTTCTCGGCCCCCAGCACCTAGCGCAGATCCAAGAGGAAGCCCGTCAGATCGTCAGCGCGGCTTTGGTTCTAGCCTAGCCGTCGGGCTGATCCGCGCACGGTGCGGCGGATCTCCGCTGACCCGGGATCGGCTGAATTGCCGGCCGCATTGCTGATAGGGTCTGGCCAGCAACCACGGAGGCACCATGCACTCATCGACGGCATTCTGGCTCCTCACGGTCCTCACGGTTTTGACCGCTGCTTTTGCGAGTTCGCGCCTCCGGGGGCCAGAACCCCTGCCGGCCACCGCGCCCGCCGACCAGTTCTCTGCGGAACGCGCGGTCCTTCACCTGGAGGTCCTGACCCGGGCCCCGCGTCCGCTGGGCAGTGCAGCGCACGCCGCCGTAGAGCGCTATCTGGTGGACCAACTCACCGCGCTGGGCCTGTCCGCCGAACTCCAACCAGCTTTCGTCAGCGGTCAGGAACCCCTTTCCGGTGGGCTTGTGGCCGCCAACGTGACCAACGTGCTGGTGCGCCTCCGCGGCCGTCGCGAGTCGCGCCGGGCAGTGCTCGTGGTCGGGCACTACGACAGCGTCCCAGCGGGTCCGGGAGCGGCCGACGACGGTGCATCGGTTGCTGCCATGCTCGAGACCTTGCGCGCGCTCACCCCCAAGCCAGAGCTGGAGAATGACCTGATCTTTCTCTTCGTCGATGCGGAGGAAGCAGCCCTGGCCGGCGCCCGCGCTTTCCAACAACAGCACGCTTGGGCCAAAGACGTGGCCGTGGTGCTCAACTTCGAAGCGCGGGGCACCCGCGGGCCGACCCTGATGTTTGAGACCGGTCCGCAAAGCAGCGGGCTGGTGCGCGAGCTGGGGCGACTTCCCACCCCGCCCTTTGCTGCCTCCTACAGTTTCGAGGTCTATCGGTTGCTGCCCAACTCCACGGACTTCGGCGTGTTCAAACAAGCCCTAAAGCCGGGCCTCAACTTCGCTTTTATCCACGGGGCCACGGGTTACCACACCGCGCAGGACTCGTTGGACCGGCTCGATCGTCGCAGCTTGCAGCACCACGGTGAGACCCTGCTGGGGCTCACTCGCGCTTTGGGCAAGGCCGACCTTAAAACCCTCACCGCAGGGGGCGACGCGATGTATTTCCCGCTGCCGGGGCTGTTCGTGATCCTTCCCACCACCTGGGCGTGGCCGCTCGCGGTGGGGCTGACGCTGGCGGTGCTCGCGGTGCTGACGCTCGGCTGGGTGCGTCAACGCTGGCGCGCCAGCCGCTGGGGCGTCGCGCTGGTCGTGCAGGTGGTCGGCGGGGGGCTAGGTGGTGGACTCGGGCTGCTCTCTATCCGGCTGGCCGTGCCAGCGCGTTTCTACAACTTCGCGCTTTTTGGGGGGTGGACCAGCCACTCACTCTTGCTCCTCGGGATCGCGCTGCTCGTTGCGGCGCTCGCGCTCGTGCTCGTGCGCTGGCTGGCGCACAAGCTGGGGACCGACGCCTTGTGGGCTGCCGCGCTCACCCTCTGGTTGCTGGTCACGCTGGCGCTGGTCCAACTGGCGCCGGGGGCGGCTTATCTTTTTGCGGTGCCGCTGGCTGCGGCATTGCCCGCGGCAGTCTTGCGCTGGCGCCGCGAACCCGCCGCCGCGGTGGAACCAGCCGCGGTGGAACCAGCCGCGGTGAAGCCAGCCGCGGTGGAGCCAGTACCGCTGACCCAACTGCTGGCTTTGGCCTTGCTCGCCGCAGTTGCCGCGTATCTCTGGGCCTCGACCCTGGCCTTAACCGGCGTGGCCTTGGGGCCGCCGGCCGCCGGTCCTGTGGGAATGATGACGGCCTGGCTGCTCCTCGGACTGCTGGCGCCGCAGGCCGCTTTGGGGCGGAGCCACTGGCCAGCGCTCGCAGCGCTGGACCTCGCCTTGCTGGTGATCGTCGCGGTCCGGATGAGCGCGGGATTTGATGAGCAAAACCGGCGGCCCAATACCCTGCTCTACGAGTTGGACGCAACCGCAGGTCAAGCGCGCTGGCTGAGCCCCGACCGCGCCCTCGATGCGTTCACTCGCCAGTTCATCACCGAACCTGCGGCGCGACAGCCCGGGGCGCGACAGCCCGGGGCGCGTGAGCCTGCGCCGCTTTATGTCCCGCGGTCGACCGTGTTCGTGGGTCCGGCCCCGGTGCTGGCGAACCGCGGCACCGCGGTGGTGGTCCGCGCCGAAGAGCGCACCCCCGCGGGCCGCACCCTCGACTTGTACCTTGACTGGCCGCAGCCGACCGAACGCGCTTTCTTGATCTTGCGTCCGCGCTCTGCGCTCCGCGCGCTGGCCCTTGCCGGCCACCCGCTCACCTGGGAAGGCGGAGGCGGAGGCGGTGGAGACGGTGGGGACGAGGTGATGGTGACCTGGTTTGCACCTCCTGCCGCCGGTGCCGACGTGCGCGTTTCCATCGCTGGAGCAGAGCCGATCGAGCTTGAGGTGGTCGCGCAACGCTTTAGCCTGCCCGAGCTGCCGGGTTTCCCACTCCTGTCTCGTCCCGCTGACTTCATGCCGGGTCAAGACTGGCTGACGGACGCCACGCTGGTGCGCAGCGTCCATCGTTTCGTGGCCGTCGCAGCCGACCCGGCTAACCGAGCTTTGGAGCCGGCTTCGCCCGGAGCGCGATGATCAGCATGCCAAAGCGGTTGATGTGAGCGGGAAAGCGTCCGCGTGGCTCGATCTTGAAGTGGCGAAAAAACGAGGTGGCACTGATCGAGCGTTGGCTCAGCTTGTAACCGTTCTCATTCGCTTGCGCCGGTCGGATGCCGATTTCTTGGGCTCCGCGGTTGAACAAGAGGACCACGCGCTCGATCCCTGCGAACGAGGGAGCCAGCGCGGCCGAGAGCAGGATGTTCGTCTTGGTCAGCGAGACTTCGTGGTCGAGCAGGCGTCGAGGGCGAACCCTGCCTTGGTACGTCTCGAACTTGGAAGCCAAGGGGCTCATGGAAATGGTCACCGCCGGGGGGAGAATGTGAGTCTTGGTCATAGAGACTCCGTCCTCAGGCCTTGCGATGGCGGTTGGGAACTGATACGAGCCGCGGTGTCGAGCGCTTGGATCACCGACTTGAGTTCATCCTGCTGGGTGTTGGTGACGAGGCTGCAAATTGCAGCCTCTAAGTTGAGGGGCGCATCGGTTCCTTCAGCAAAGACTTGTCCTTCGAGGGTCGAAGTGAGCTGGGTGAGGCGTTGATCAAGCGCCCGGAACTGGGTGACGAGGTCGTCAAGGTCTTGTCGAATCTCTGCAACTAACATGCTTCCTCCATGGTTCTCAACCTGAATGAAATTAGGGGGTAAAGTCCGTCCTGAGCAACTGCTCCAGCAAAAGCACAAGCCAACTGTAAACAGGTTGCGATGGGCGAATTTGGCAGCGTCCACGGAGAGCACGTTTGTGCAGAAAGAGAGTGCTCTTATGCACAAATAGCTGATTGATTTGTTTGAAAATGAAAACTAGTTAAGATCATCCCCTTTTGAGGGAATACCATTGCTATTTTATAGCCACATAAGGAGTTAATCTGATGCAGGAATTGCGAAAAAATCAGCAGATAGTCCAGTTCGGACGCGGTCTTTTGATCCTTGCCTGGACGCTCTCCGGGGGGGTGACAGCCTCTCCCGCCGAGAGTCCAGCGATCGAGCTTCTAGGTCCTGTGGTTTTCGCGGGCGAAGTTGCCGAACCTGACGATGTGAGTGGGGTCAGTGCAGTGGGAGCCGATTTCTTGGTCCTGGGTGCGGATGAAGGTGCTGCCTTGCAAGTGTTGCAGCGCACCGCGGACCGCTATCAGGTGGTTTCCACCCAGCAAATGGTGGCGGGCGAAGCTGAGGTCGACCTCGAGGACATCGCGAGCGAAGGCGACAGCGTGTATGTGGTCGGCTCCCACGCCTTGGTCCGTAAGCCTTTGAAGGAGGGCGTTTCGTTGGCGGAGAATCGGCAACGCTTGGCCAAGGTCGAGCCTAAGCCGCAGCGCCATCGCCTGGAGCGCTGGCGAATCGACGAGCAAGGACGCCTGCAGGGACCACTTGCCACCTTGAACTTGAGTCCACTCATCGCACGCGACGAAGTCCTGCGCCGATTCCAAGACATCCCGAGCAAGGAAAACGGGGTGGATATCGAAGGTTTGGCGGTGCGCGGCGAGGTGCTTTGGGTCGGCTTTCGCGGTCCGGTCTTGCGCGACAATTACGTGCCGATCTTGCGGCTTACGCTGGCCCAACCCGAGCAGGCCGAACTGCTGTGGGTTCGTCTCGACGGGCTGGGCGTGCGCGGCATGGTCGCGATCCGCGAAGGGTTCTGGCTCCTGGCGGGTCCGGTGGGAGATGGTGATCCAGCGGTTCGGCTTTATTTTTGGGACGGGAAGAATTGCTTGCCCGGCAAGGACCTCCCGCCGTGCCGCATCGCGCTGTGGGGGACGATCCCTTCTCCCCCAGACAGGAGCGGCGCCAAGGCCGAGGGGATCACCGTGCTCTTGGAGTTGGAGCAGAGCTACGAAGTCCTGGTCGTCTACGACGGCGCTCCGAGCGGCACTCCGACCCGGTTCCGCGTGCGCAAGCCAGGCCAGCCCTGAAACCAGCCAGCGTGCTACAATCTACTGTTCGCTGGAAGTCCCCCTGGACGTTCTCGCGATGGAGAATGGATGACGGATTCGGGCAAACCCTCGATCGACCTTGATGCCTTGAGCTCACTGGCTAGGCGCTTTGCTGAGCGTCGAATGTTCGATGAAGCTGGAGAGTTGCTGCAAATGGCCTTGCGTTTGGACCCCAAGAATCGGGGGCTACAGCTCAACCTTGCGCAGGTCCGGCAAAAGCAGCGCGCGATGAACGGGCACCGGTCGCGCAACACCCACGAGCAGATCCACGAAGAGATCCGGCGGAACGCGATTGACGCAGCGCATTTTTTTGGTCTCGCCGCGCTCTACGAAGAGCGTGGGAAGCGCGACCAGGCAGCTGAATGTCTGGAAATTGCGCGCAGCAAAGGCATCGCCAACCCGTTCATCCCCAAGCTCAACGGCAAGCTCTTGCTGCGCCGACACCAATATGACGCGGCGGCGGAAGAGTTGCGTTTGGCCCGCCGGTTCAATCCATTCGACCGCGAGATCGCCGAACTTTTGAGCCTGGCGGAATACGAACGCGAGAACTACCGCGAAGCGCTCGAGACCGCGATCGATGCTTTCTTGCTGCTCGAAGACAATGATCACGACCACGGCGTGGTCCTCAAGCAGCGGATCCGCAAGCTGAAAAGCGTCCAGAAGCTGAGCAGCCAGGACCTAGTTCAGCTGTTCCATCAGCGACGCGACAAACTGCAGACCGACTTCGATCGCCTGGAATGGAAGCGGGAACGTTTTCTCGCGCCCATACCCGCGACACCTACGGCCAGCCCGACTTTGACCCCGGTCCAGACCAAAGTCAGCCGGCTCGAACTGGCAGCCCGTTTGCGCCACCTCCCAGCCTGGGATCTGCTGACCGACGAAGCGGTTTTTCAGCTGGCTGCGGCAGTGCGCCAGGAAGTTCATGCGCAGGGCGCAAAGATTTTCACTTTCGGTAGTGAGAATACCGACATTTACGTCTTAGAAGAAGGTGAGATCGCGATCCGCCGTCCGACCCCATACGGGACTTTCGAGCTCGGCGCCTTGCACCCGGGGAAAGTGTTCGGGGAGCTGAGTTTCATCACCCTCAGCGAACGCTCCGGCGAGGCAATTGCCACCGAAGCTGCCACCGTCTTGCGGGTCAGCGCCCGCGATCTCGAGCTGATGGTCGGTGACGACCCGAACTTCGGCTTGCAGGTTTACCGCAGCTTCTGGCGGAATCTGGCCAGCACGTTGCGTCAAGCCAACGAACAGCTGCGGACTTTTTTCTCCGATCCCAACAAGCCGCCAGACTGGCTGGAAAAGCGCCGCAGTCAACGTCCGGACGCTGGCGCGGTGGACATCGATCATGACGACAAGATCCAGCTGTTCCGCGAACAAGGCCTGACCGGCAGTGAGCTGGGCACGCTGGCCAAATTCTCGGCGGCGCGGCGTTATCCCGGAGGAGCCTTCCTCTTCCACGAAGGCGAGAAAGGGGATGAGATGTTCATCATTCTGGAAGGCCGGGTGATGATCAGCAAGTACATCCCAGGCGGCGGTGAAGAAGCGGTTGCGATCCTCGAACGGGGCCAATTCTTCGGAGAGATGTCGCTGCTCGACGGGGAACCGCGTTCAGCCGACGCCAAAGCTTATGGCGGTCCGGTCACGCTGGTGGCGCTCAACCAGCAAGCCCTCGCGGAACTCTTTGCGATGGAACCGCGGTCTGCTCTCGAGTTCCTCAAGTTGCTTTGCCGCTTGATTTGCCAGCGATTGCGCGAGATCGACGAGAAAGTGATCGGTTGGCGGATCATGTCAGGAGCCCGTCCGGACGCGGAAACCGTCCTCTTTGAAGGGCCGGTCGACGCTGATGACTTGACCCCGGTCGATGCTTGAACTGGCGATGCTTGAGCTGGCGATGCTTGAGCTGTTGCGCCCGGACGAGGCCGCAGGGGTCAGGGGGTTGGCCCTGCGGCTGCATTAGCGGCCTTGAGCACGTCGTTGAGGTCGGTTACCGTGATCACCTGTTTGGTCAACAGGAGACGGGTCACGCCCTGCAACAATTGCCGGTGGTCTTGGAGTTGTTCCCGGAACTCTGCGACTGCCGCGTCGACTGCAGGATCCAGGGTCGCCACGGGTGCTGCCGGAGTCGGAAGTTCGCGGTTCAAGTTGTAGAGTTCAGCGTAGAACTCGAACGCGTCGACGTTGATCACTTGCAGAATCCGCAGCACTTGTTCGACGCGCAACCCCTTCTGTTTGGTCAGCAACTGGCTGATGTAGCTGCGACCCCACCCCAAAGTGGATTGAACTTCGAGTTGGGTGAATCCCTGTTCGCGGATCTTGTTGCGCAAGAGGGTCAAAACCCGGTCGACTTCTTTCTCAATCGCGTCCATGGTGGCAACTCTACTGATCGGCAAGGAAAGATGCAAGGGGTCCAAATCAAGTAATTAAGTAGGGGTAGAAGCGTAGAGCCCGCGGACCGAACCACGGGCTCGCTTCGACAGAGCTTCTCAGGGCTTGCGCGTCGTGGGGTCTCGCTGGATCTGCTCAAAACCGCTGCGGACCTGCTGCAGGAGGTCGAGGCGGACTTCCTTGGCGAGCAGCATCTCGCGGAGGATCTTGGTTGCGGTGGTGGCTGCCTGAGAATGGGAGAGGAGGGCCACAAACAAAGGCAAGGCCTCGGCGGCCAGCGACAGGGCTTCAACCGAACGTGACTGCTCGGCATAGAGAATCGCCAGGTCGAGCGAGACCATGGCGCCGTGGGCGGTGTTGCGCAGCTCCATGAAACCGTTACGGGCTTCGAGGAAACGCTGTTCGGCCAGTTTGAAGTTCCCTTGAGCTCGATTTAGCAGCGCTTCTGACCACACAAGGTGGATGCGCACGCTCTGACCTTTGACTTGTGGGCTCAAAGCTTTGGCCTTGGCCAAAAAATCGGCGGCTTGTTGCGGCAAGCCAGAACCCGTATACGTATCGGCAAGGCCCTGATACGTCGCGAGCATGAGGTAAGGAGATTGTCGCTCGTCGATCAGTTGCAGCGCTTCGTGGAGGTCGGCCAGACTGGCCTGATATTCCCCCATCGACTGATGGATCACGGCGCGCAGGCGCAAGGTTTCAGCGAGGGGTTCGGGGTCGCCGATCAGCCGCAGCAGGGGGATGGCCCGGCTCGCGAGCGTTATCGCTTCGGGAAAGCGGCGTTGGTACCAGCGCAAAGCCGACTTGAGGTAGTAGAGTTCGGCGACCACGCGGCGATCTCGACCCACTGCCGGTAACTGCGACTCGGCGAGAGTAAATGCCCGCTCCGCGCCCGCCAGGTCCAGGGCCAGCCGCCGGGCATGGCCGATCCAAGCCCAACCTTGCGCCTTGAGGTTGGCGAAGGCATGGACCTCGACCGGAACTTCAGACGAGATCAGGCACTCTTGTTCGGCCAGCATCATGCTCTCGAGCGCCAGTTCAGTCAGCCACACCGAGCGTTGGCGGTCGTCCCGCCCTTCTTCCCGGCTCTTCTTGCGCAGCAGATGAAAGAGCGCTGGCGAACGGAAGCGATAGCCTGACCGGATGATCGCGCGTTGTTGGTCCGAGGTGGCCTGCTGCAATTCGATCCACAGCTTTTCGGCCTCCTGCTGCTCAAAAGCGATGGTGGCAATCGGCAAATTGGCGAAAAGATCGGTGGCTTTGGGTTCTGACCGCAGACCCTGGCTATCCTGCTGGGTCGAGTAAATGTCTTGAAGATAGTGGATCAGCGCTTCGGCTTCGCGGGTTTCGAGCCCTCCCATGAGGGCTTTGCGCAGCCGTTCGACGCTCTGCAGATCTTCGTCCTCGGCACCGGACTCGGCAGCTGCAGCGCGATGCTGGTCGCGGTAGGGGTTGGGCCGAATGCCAGCCCAGCGGTTGAATGCCGTGCTGAAGACTTGCAGCGACGAGTAGCCGAGGAGCTCGGCGATCATCGAGATCGGGACCTCGGACTCGCGCAACATTTTGGCTGCAACCTTCATCCGGCAGTCCTCGATGTAGGTGCTCGGGGGAATGCCCATGGCCGCGTGAAACTGCATCGAGATGGAGTTGTCGCGAACGCCGCAGGCGCGCTTGAGTTGCCCCACCCGCAGGTCGGGGTTGAACAAGTTGGCTTGGATGTGAGCGAGGAGTGGTTTGATCTTGTGAGGCGCCTCCTGCCGTGCGAGGTCAATGGCTTGGAGTGTTTCCTTGGCGGCAGCGTTGAGTTGAGTCATTGCTTGAGCGAGATTCATTGGGCCTCTCCGGTTGCGTCCGGCGATTTACGTCTTCCCCGTTGTTTCGCAAAACTTGCACATATTACCCTATTTTGATGATCCGTGCCGTACCTATTTCGGGCTTGTGTTGGCCCTGGCATGGGGCACGTCCTCAACTGCGACCCGACCTAATGGCTAGTACTCTGGCCGTGTCAACTGGTGAGTATCGCACGAACGAGGGGGTTGAACCAGAGAAATCTCAGCCATACCTCTACCTGACCAGGGTCTTGACATCTGAAGGCCAATCCATCGAGCATTGCTTCAGCTTCCGGCCGGAGTGGCGGAATGGTAGACGCAGCGGACTTAAAATCCGCCGCCCGCAAGGCGTAGGGGTTCGAGTCCCCTCTCCGGCACTTCGCTCCCGGCAGGAACGCTGCCATCTTCCCTGAAACTCCATCCGCCATTTGACACCGTACCTTACTGCCTTCTAGCATACGGCTCAGGGCGTGGCGGACTTTGCGTTCGCCGTAAGCGTTTTGCTGCGCTCTGAGCCAGCTCGCAGGCCCGGCTCACGGATCCAGCCCACACCTCGGAGAGCGGAGACGGTCGCGAACTGCCCCTCTAGCGGTCACCATGACCGCGGCCGACTCACTGCAATCTGCCAACCCGCACGGTGGAGACAGCTTTCATGGATATAACTCAGGTAAAGGTCTTTCCAGTCCAGGAAGAGAAGCTCAAGGCCTTTGTCTCGGTGGTTTTCGACCACTGCTTCATGGTCAACGACATCAAGGTGATTCAAGGAAAAGATGGGCTCTTCCTCAGCATGCCCAGCCGGCGCAAGAAGTCCGGAGAGTTCAAAGATGTAGCTCACCCGCTGAACAATGAGACCCGCCGCTTGCTCGAAGAGAAAGTGCTCGAGGAGTATCGGCGGATGGCCCAAGATGCCACCCCCCGTCGGCGCGACCGTGTGGAAGAAGAATACGAAAACCAGCTCGGTTTTCCAGATCCACCCCGTCCCGTTCCGGCCTCAACTGTCCAGAAAGCGCCACCGGTAGCGGCTGAAAAGAGCCTGGAGGAGATCCAAGAAATGCACCTCCGGGACTCTTTCTGGTCGGTCACTTGAGTCCGGCTGGTGGGCCAGGCGCTGCTCGTCGCCAGACCGTCCCGCGGGAAGAGGGAGTTCAGGTCTAGCCTGCTCACGGTTGCCGCAACAGGCTAGACGAGAGCTGCACTGCTGATATAAGGTACGACGCCAACGCTTGCGGTGTTGGTGGGCCTTGGCTTGTCTGGCCGTGGCTTGCTGCGCCAAAGTGTCATATAGAAAAAACGACCCCTAAAACCACTGACCATGTACGGCGACCTCAAAATCTTCACCGGCCGAGCCCATCCCGAGCTGGCCCAGGAAATCGTGACCTACTTGAACGTCCCGCTGGGCAAGGCTGACTGCTTCAATTTCTCCGACGGAGAGATTTTTTGCCAGCTCAAAGAAAATGTGCGCGGAGCCGATGTTTTTTTCATCCAGCCGACGTGCCAGCCGGTGAATGAAAACCTCGTCGAGTTGCTGGTCATGCTCGACGCGATCAAGCGCTCCTCCGCCGCCCGGGTGACCGCGGTCCTGCCTTACTACGGCTATGCCCGGCAAGATAAGAAGGACGCGCCGCGGGTCCCGATCACCGCCAAGCTGGTCGCCGACTTGCTCTCGCAAGCGGGCGCAGATCGCATCTTGACCATGGACTTGCACGCAGCGCAAATCCAGGGGTTCTTCAACATTCCTGTGGACCATTTGTTTGCCGCCCCAGTGCTGCTCGATGCGATCCGCAAACTCGAGATTCCCAACTTGGTGATCGTGGCACCGGACGCTGGCGGGGTCGAGCGGGCGCGCGCCATCGCCAAACGCCTACAGGCCGGCCTGGCGATCGTTGACAAGCGTCGGGTTGGGCCCAACGAGGCCCTGGTGATGCATGTCATCGGCGAAGTCGACGGCAAGACCGTGCTGGTCCTCGACGACATCATCGATACGGCTGGCACCTTGACCCATACGGTGAAAGCCCTCATTGAAAAAGGCGCGCAGCGGGTGTTGGCCGCCGGGGTCCACGGCATCCTCTCCGGCCCCGCGCTCGAACGCATCGAAGGCTCGGCGATTGAGCGGGTGCTGGTCACCGATACCACGCCGCTCAAGGACAAGCTCCGCCGCTGCAGCAAGCTTTACCCCCTCTCGGTAGCCCCTCTCCTGGGGGAAGCCATTCTCAGGATTCACCAGAACAGTACGGTCAGCAAGCTCTTTGTCTGAACCGCTTTCGGCCGCGAACCCGGCTAAGGAAACCGCCATGAACCACCTCACGTTAGAAGTCCACAATCGAGAAAAGCTGGGCAAGAACGCCAACCGCCAGCTGCGTGCCCAGGGCCAAATTCCGGCGGTCGTCTATGGCGAAGGCAAGGATCCCGTCGCGATCCGCGTCGAGCGCAAGAGGGTTGAAGATCTGCTGAAGAATGCCGGAGAGAACCCGGTGTTCTTGCTCAGCCTCGGCAGCACGGGCCAGACCCGCCATGCGATGATCCGCGAAATGCAGAAGGACGCGCTCACCGGGGCGATGGTCCACATCGATTTCCAGCGCATTCGCCTGGATCAAAAGATCCACGTCACCGTGCCTATCGAGCTCAGCGGCGTGGCCTATGGGGTCAAGACGCAGAGCGGACTGCTCGACTTCGTGACGCGCGAGATCGAAATCGAGTGCTTGCCCGATCGGATTCCGCCCCACCTCGAGCTCGATGTGACCCCGTTGCACCTGGGGCAGCACATCGAAGCCCAAGACTTGGTGTTGCCGGACGGGATCACTTTGCGCAGCGACCCGCATCGGGTCGTCGTTTCGGTTGCCCATGCTCGGCTCGCTACCGCGAGCGAAGAGGGTGGAGATGGGACACTCGAAGGAGCCAAGGCCGAGCCAGAATTGATCCGGCGCAGCAAGGAAGAAACTTGAGGTTGCCCGCCTGGGCTACCTCGGCTTTCCGGTAAGCCATGGACGTTGCTGGTCCTGCTGTCCGAACCGCGGTCGTGGTCGGGCTGGGCAATCCCGGAGCTCGCTATGCGGACACTCGCCACAATCTGGGGTTTCGCGTGGTGGACGAACTGGCCCGGCGACACAGCTTCGGTGCGGTTGACGAGTTCGCGTGCAACGCGTTGGTCAAAGCCCAGGGGGCCTTGCTGCTGGTCAAGCCACAAACTTACATGAATCGCAGTGGCCATGCGCTGCGCTGCCTGGTGGAACGCCACGGCTTCACGCCGCAAGACTTCCTCGTCGTCTACGATGAGATCCACCTGCCGCTCGGCAAATTGCGGCTGCGTCCCCAGGGGAGCCCGGGAGGGCATCGCGGGCTCGAATCGGTGCTGGAGAGTCTCGCCACCGATCGAGTTCCGCGGCTGCGCTTGGGCATTGCACCGGCGCAACTGCCTGCGGGGAGCGAGTTGGCAGAGTTCGTGCTGACGCCTTTTGCCGCCGATGAGTTGCCGAGTGTCGAGGAAATGATCGAGCGGGCTGCGGAGGCTTGCCTAGTCTGGGCTACGGAAGGGCCGGCGGTCGCGATGCAGCGCTTCAACGGTTGAGAATCAAGAGAAGGAGAGAATCAGTGGATAGTCAGTGGATTATGTATGCGGTACCGGTTTGCGGTGTCATCGCGTTGCTGTTTGCCGCTTGGCGCAGCTACTGGATCGGCCAACAACCCGCGGGTGAAGGGGAGATGCTCATCATTGCCGCGCACATCCGCGAAGGCGCCATGGCGTTTTTGCGGCGTGAGTATTCGGTATTGGCCGTCTTCATCGTGGTCGTTGCTGCGATCTTGGCCTATTTGAACCTGGGGCAAGCGAAAAGCTCTCCCTTGATCGGGCTCTCGGTGGTCGCAGGGGCCATCTGCTCGGCGCTGTCGGGTTTTTTTGGCATGCGGGTGGCCACCAAGGCCAATGTGCGGACCACCGCCGCCGCCCGCACTAGCCTCAATCAAGCCCTGGCCGTGGCCTTTTCGGGCGGCGCGGTCATGGGTTTTTGCGTGGTCGGCTTGGGGCTTTTGGGGCTCGGCGTGCTGTTTCTGCTCTACAACCGGATGTTTGGTGTTGCACCAAGCGGTATTGAGCAGACGGTCAACGTCTTGACCGGCTTTTCTTTTGGCGCGAGTTCGATTGCGCTTTTCGCCCGGGTGGGCGGGGGCATCTACACCAAAGCCGCCGACGTGGGCGCCGACTTGGTCGGCAAGGTCGAGGCAGGGATTCCCGAGGATGACCCGCGCAACCCAGCGGTCATCGCAGACAACGTGGGGGACAACGTGGGCGATGTTGCCGGCATGGGTGCGGACCTGTTCGAGTCCTACGTCGGCGCGATTGTGGGAACCTTGGTGTTGGGGGCAGTTGCCACGAAAGTCGGCGACGAGACGGGGGTTCCGACCCTGGTGCTCTTGCCCATGCTGCTCGCCGGGGTGGGGATCGTGGTTTCGGTCCTCGGCACCTTCGTGGTGCGCACCAAGGAGGGGGGTAATCCGAGCTTGGCCCTCAATACCGGGACGATCAGCGCGGCCGTGGCTATGCTGACCGCGAGTTTTTTTGTCACCCGGGCGGTCGCGCCTGGGACCTATGAGTTGAACGGGGTTCAGTTCAACGCCAATGGGATTTTCCTCGCAACCCTCGCGGGGCTGGTGGCGGGAGTCGCGATCGGTTTCATCACCGAGTACTACACCGCCGAGGCCCGCAACCCGGCCCGCCAGATCGCCCAAGAGAGCATGACCGGGGCTGCCACCAACATCATCGCGGGCTTAGCGTTGGGGATGAAGTCCACAGCTTGGCCGACCCTCGTGCTGGTCGCGGCCACCATCATCGCCTACGAGCAAGCCGGCCTTTATGGCATTGCGATCGCGGCATTGGGCATGCTGTCGACGACCGGAATCCAGCTCGCTGTGGACGCTTACGGCCCGATCGCGGACAATGCCGGTGGGATCGCCGAGATGAGCCACTTGGGCAAGGAAGTGCGCGGTCGTACCGACCAGCTCGATGCCGTGGGCAACACCACCGCGGCGATCGGTAAGGGCTTTGCGATCGGCTCGGCCGCTTTGACTGCGCTGGCCCTGTTTGCGGCGTTTCGGACCACCGTGGGACTCGAAACGATCGATGTTTCCGACCCCAAAGTCATGGGCGGGCTGTTCGTGGGCGCGATGCTGCCCTTCTTGTTCTCTTCCATGGCGATGCAAGCGGTCGGAAGCGCTGCTCACGACATGATCGAAGAAGTTCGGCGCCAGTTCCGCACGATTCCCGGCTTGCTCGAAGGCAAGGCTCAGGCCGACTACGCCCGTTGTGTTGATATTTCAACCCAAGCGGCGATCAAGAAAATGATCGTTCCCGGCCTGATGGCGGTGATAGTTCCGGTGGTCGTGGGCTTTTATGACACGGGTGCGCTCGGCGGGCTGCTCGCCGGGGTGACTGCGACCGGGGTCATGCTCGCGATTTTCCAAGCCAATGCGGGTGGCGCTTGGGACAATGCCAAGAAGCACATCGAAGCTGGCAATTTTGGGGGCAAAGGGTCGGATGCGCACAAGGCCGCGGTCGTCGGCGACACGGTCGGCGATCCGTTCAAGGACACGTCAGGCCCCAGCTTGAACATCTTGATCAAGCTGATGTCGATCGTCGCGCTGGTGATCGCGCCCCTGCTTTGAGGAGCGCCACCGGCGGCCAGTCGATGGGCTGGTTGGTGACGAACGCTGGCGGAATTGGCGCAAAGGTCGTACAATACCGCCCGCTTTTCGGCCGCTGCCAGGACGCTGCGGCCCACAACCCAAACCACACCTCTCTGTTCCGCTAAGAAACGGGACCGAATGAGGCCAGAGGGAGGTCCAGATGAGCCGAACTTATGAGTTGGCCTTCATCGTCGATCCGCGTCAGTCCGACGACGAAGTCCAGGCGATTACCGCCAAGTACCGCGGCATGATCGAGGCGAGCGGAGCCAAGATCACGGCCGAAGATCACTGGGGCCGGCGCAAGCTGGCTTATACCATCAACAAACTCAACGAAGGCAAGTACGTTTTCCTCTACGTCTCGGCGGACGGACGCGTGCCTTGGCCAGACATCGAACGCTCGATGTTGCAGAGTGAGCAGGTCATCCGCCACCTCGTGGTCCGCACCGACCAGGACATCAAGCGGGCCAACCGCAAGGGGAAAGTCAAACCGCCAGCGCCCGGCCAGCTGGGCCATGACAAAGTCCAAGAGATCGTGATGGTCGTGGAGGAAGATGATGAGGAATAAAGGAACCAAGGCTCCGCCGCGCAAGAAGGTGTTCTTCCGCCGCCGCAAGTTCTGCAAGTTCACTGCAGAAGGCATCGAGTACATCGACTACAAGGACGTCAAGCTGCTCCAGCAATTCATCCTGGAACGGGCCAAAATCCTGCCGCGCCGGATTTCGGGCACGTCGGCGCGGCATCAGCGAATGCTGGCGCAGGCGATCAAACGCGCACGCCATCTCGCGCTCATCCCCTACACCGCGGACTAAAAGGAGGGGGTCATGGAAATCATTTTGCTACAAGACGTTCGTTCGCTGGGTGTGCGCGGCAAGACGGTCAAAGTCAAGCCGGGCTATGCGCGCAACTTTCTCTTGCCCCAAGGCATGGCCTTGGAGGCTACCGCGAGCAACCGGGCTTATTTCGAGCACCAACGCCGTAAGATCGACGCG
This sequence comes from uncultured Thermoanaerobaculia bacterium, assembly GCA_964499975.1. GTDB lineage: Bacteria > Acidobacteriota > Thermoanaerobaculia > Multivoradales > J023 > CAZCOV01. The sequence continues at coordinate 15,124 of CAZCOV010000021.1, read as the reverse complement.
CGGCATTTACGCGAGCGCGATTCCGCGGCTGCCCGTGCCAATGAGATCGCTGCCCTCAACATCAAGGTGGCCAAGCGGGTTGGCGAGAACTTCACCCTCTACGGCTCGGTGACCACTGCTGAAATCGCCGAAGCCCTGGCGAAAAAAGGTGTCGAGGTCGACCGTCGGCGGATCGACCTCGGCGGGACTCCCACCCTCAAGACGCTGGGGGACCATCGGGTCACGATTGATCTCCACCCCGAAGTCGTGGCGGAGTTTACTGTCACGGTTGTTCCTGAAGAGTAAAACGCGTGGCGGGCGACCCTCGAGTCCGGGACGGCGCAGTCCCTGACGGCGTGCCGCGAGAAGGCCAAGCCGGGGAAGAGCCTGGGATCCACCTCTTCCTCGGCGATCCTACCCGCAGCCATGACCATTGGTCGTGGTTGTGGGCAGGGGACCACGCTTTCCCGCTCCACCCCGGACGCCGAGGTCTCCTCAGTCGCCTGAGTTCGGCGGTGAAACGCTTTCTCCGCCGTAAGATCAGGTCTCTGCTCGACGATTTGTGGGACCGGCAGCGGGTCTTTAACCTCATTCTCATCGAGTGGATCAGCGGTGGGGCAGCGCGTTACCACGATCTCCGCCGTCACACCGACCAGATGCAGCGCGACTACCAAGGGGCCATCGAATCGCATGCGGCGATCCTCGCGGACCTCGACCGCCGGACCACGACCGCGATGGTCGACGTGATGCGGCACAATGATGCGCTGTTCGCCCGAGTAGATCAGAAGCTCGACCGTTACCGCCAGGAATCGCGGGAGTTGTGGCACCGGCTGGGCGCGCTGCTCGCCAACGCCGAAGCCGGACCGCAGACCGCGCTCGCAGGGGCGCAGCGCGAGCAGAGTTATTTTCATTTGGAAACCCGTTACCGTGGGCCTGAAGCCGAAATTGCCGAGCGGGTCAAGACGTACTTGCCGTACTTGCGCGGTCGGCGCAACTTGCTCGATTTGGGCTGTGGCCGCGGCGAAGCGCTCGAGTTATTCGCCACCCACGGGATCAAAACCCGTGGCATCGACGTCAGCGCGGGCATGGTCGAGCGCTGTCGGGAAAAAGGGCTGGACGCAGAACAAGCCGACCTGTTTTCCTATCTGGGGGGGCTGCAACCCAAAAGCTTCGACGCGATGGTCTCTTTCCACGTGATCGAGCACATCCCGCCGGAGTCGCTCGAACAAGTGGTGCGCCTGGCCTGGCGGGCACTCGCGTCAGGGGGAGTGCTGATCCTTGAGACCCCCAGTCCCTTGTCGCTGGTGATGGCTGCGCGCAACTTCTGGATTGATCCCACTCACCGGCGTCCAGTCCACCCGGCCACCCTCGAACAGGTCTACCGCGAAGCTGGCTTCGAGCCCGTACATCAGCTCAACCTCCACCCCTTCCCGGCCGAAGAGCGGTTGCCCGAGATCGACTTGGCCGTGGTGCGGGCAGAGCAGCGGGAGCTCGCTGACCAGATCAATCGTTTGCGCGATGCGATCGACGATTTGCTCTTCGGCTATCGCGATTTCGCCACGATCGGCATCAAACCCTGAACCCGGCAGTTCCCGCGAGCACGGGAACCGCGTCAGCCAGCGGACCAGCAGCAGTGGACCAACCCCAGCTAGCGGAGCCGCCCACAACGCTCCTCGTGGTACGGGATCTGAGCGTCGAGTTGACTGCGCGCGATGGTCCAGTGTGGGCGCTCGATCGGGTCCACCTGACGCTCTTTGCAGGCGAGTGCGTGGGGATCCTGGGCGAGTCCGGGAGCGGCAAGACCACCCTCGCCCTGACGATTTGCGGCCTCCTGCCCGCGGGTGGCCGCGCCATGTCCGGCACGGTCCGCTGGCGTGGGCAGCCGCTCGAAGCTCTGAGCGAGGCGCAGCTCGCCCGGCTGCGCGGGGCCGAAATCGGGCTGGTTTTTCAAGAGCCCCACACCGCGCTCCACCCTCTGCTCCGGGTGGGGTCACAAGTGCGTGCGGTGTGGCGAGCCCACGACCGCGGACCTCGGCAGGAAGCCAAAGCCGCGGTTTTGGCTGCCCTGGCCAAGGTCGGTTTTGCCGACCCCGAGAGGATTTACCCGGCTTATCCCCATCAGTTGAGCGGCGGCGAACGCCAGCGCGTTGCCCTGGCCCAGGCGCTGATCGCAGGGCCAGCGTTGGTCATCGCAGACGAGCCCACGGCCGCGCTCGACGCGGTGGCCGCTGCCCGGGTCTTGGCCTTGCTGCAAGAGCTGCAACAGGAGTCGGGGCTGGCCTGGCTGTACATCAGCCATGACCCGCGCCTCCTCGCCGCAGTGGCCAACCGCTTGCTCGTCCTTTATGGCGGACGGGTGGTCGAAGAAGGCCCAACCCTCGCCCTCCTACAAGCCCCCCAGCATCCCTACACCCAAGCTCTGCTCGCTGATTCGCCCTCGGCGGCGCGGCATGACCCGGCCCAAGCGCGCGCTGCACCAGCGATTCCTGACAGTTCGGTGATCCAGCGCCGACCCGCAACCGGTTGTAGCTTTGCACCGCGTTGTTCCTGCAAGATGGAGCGCTGTGAAGTGCAAGTGCCGAGCGCCATCGAGGTGGCGCCTGGGCATCGCGTGGGATGTTTCCAGTATGGACCAGATCAACTCTGACCTGACCAGACCCTGGTCGGGGGATTCTAGGTAGCCATGCACTGGTTCGGGCGTGTCGGGTGGGGAGTCGCCCTGCTGTTTCTGCTCTCGCTTTTGACTTTTGTGGCGGCTGACCTTTCGCCGGGGGATTTCTTCAGCGAAATGCGTTTCAGCCAGCAGCTCTCGCCGGAACAAGTGGCCGCGCTCCGTGCGCGCTATGGCCTGGACGGCACTCTGGCTGAGCGCTACCTCAGCTGGTTGCACGCGATCGCGCGCGGGGAGTTCGGTTTTTCCTGGCTCCACAACCAGCCGGTCGGACCTTTGCTGTGGCGGCGCTTGCGCAACACTTTGCTGCTGGTCGCGAGCGCCTGGGTGCTGGCGTGGTCGCTTGCGCTGCCGCTCGGCCTGCGAGCAGCTTTGCGCGGCGGGTGGTTTGACCGCTTGGCCGTGGGAGCTTCTGCCCTGCTGCTCGCCACTCCCCAGATCTTGCTCGCCCTCGTCGGGCTGTGGCTTGCGGCCAAAAGCCAGGTGCTGCCCCTCGGCGGAATGACCGCGATCGCTGCGCTGGACTTTTCATCCCGCGGATGGTGGGGCCAGCTGAGCGACCTCGTCCGCCACCTGGCGCTGCCCGCAAGCGTCCTCGCTTTGGGCTTGCTGCCGACCGTGTTTCAACACCTGCGGACCGCGTTGCTCGAAGTCAAAGACGCTCCTTATCTGCAAGCAGCGCGCGGCCATGGGATCCGCGGGCTGCGTTTCTGGTTGCTGTATGCCTTGCCAGCTGCCGCCAACCCGATGATCTCGCTGCTCGGCCTCTCGCTGGGGTCGTTGCTGTCGGCCGCGGTTTTGATCGAGGTCGTGTGGAGCTGGCCTGGTCTTGGACCTTTGCTGCTCGAGGCCATGCTGGCGCGCGACCTCCACGTGGTCACCGGGGTGGTGCTCATCTCCGGTGGCTTGCTGATCGCTGCCAACTTACTCGCGGACGGATTGCTGCTGCTTAGCGACCCGCGAATCCGCCGGGGCTTGCCTGCCCGGGGCACGCCTGCCCGGGGCACGCCTGCCCGGGGCACGCCTGCCCGGATGGAGCCATGAAATCTCTCACCGCCCAGCCGCCGCCCGCCGCGGGTCCGGGACGGCAACCGATCTGGCCCGCGGTCCTGGTCTTGATACTCCTGCACGGCGCCGCGCTTTTCGCCGATTTTTTGGCTCCTTTAAGCCCGAGCGCACAAAACCGGGAGTGGTCGTTGGTGCCCCCGACCTGGTCGCCGCTCGACAGTCCGGGAGAGCCCCCGCGGTTGGCCTTGCTGGGGACCGATCGCTATGGCCGGGACCAGCTGTCCAGGCTGCTTTATGGCGCGCGGATTTCCCTCGGCGCAGGGCTTCTCGCTGGGCTCCTCGCGGTGGGCGTGGGCTTGATTTTAGGCTTGGTCGCGGGCTTTTATGGCGGCTGGGTTGACGCTGTGCTGATGCGCGCGGTGGACCTGTTTCTCGCCCTGCCCTGGTTCTATTTGCTGCTCGCGGTGCGCGCCTTCCTGCCCCTCGACTTGGGACCGCACGCGACGGTTGGGGTTTTGGTCCTGCTGCTCGGCGGCCTAGGTTGGGCCCAGCCCGCTCGCTTGATCCGCGGCGTGACCCTCAGCGCCAAGGAGCGTGACTACCTGCTGGCAGCCCAGGGCTTCGGGGCTTCGGACTTTCATCTCCTGCGCCATCATCTGCTGCCTGAAGCCCTGGGCGTTGCCTTGACCCAACTGCTGCTCCGGATTCCGCGCTTTGTGCTCGCCGAAGCCACCTTGTCCTTCCTCGGCCTTGGGGTGGCTGAGCCAACTCCCAGTTGGGGCAACATGCTGTCGGCCCTGGCGTCGATCCCGATGCTGCTCAACGCGACCTGGCTGGCCTTTCCAGCCTTCATGTTGATGGTCACGATCTTGAGCTATCATCGCCTGGCTACTGCGTGGCAAGGACAGATGAGAGGGTAATCCACGCGGGAATCCACGGGAAAAAACGAAAGGACTCACGGTGGTGACTGTCCAGAAAAGGCTTGCGAGCTCGCTGTGGCTGCTCAGCCTGCTTGTGAGGGTCGGGGGCGCCTTGGGGGACGAACCTGCAGAGTTGTTGCAAGTGACGTCTCCTCCAGGCCGTCCGGGTGGACGCCTGGTAGTGGCGATGCGGGCCGAACCCAAGACCTTCAACCCAGTGACTGCGGCCGACAATCCTTCCCAGACGGTGATTGATCGGCTGATGGCGGATCTGATCCACATCAACCGCGAGACCCAGCGCACCGAAGCAGCCCTGGCCAAGCGCTGGACGGTTTCTCAAGACGGCCGTCATTACGAACTGGAGCTGCGGCAAGGACTGCGCTTTTCCGATGGCCATCCGCTCACCGCAGAAGATGTGCTGTTTACTTTCAAGGTCCACCTCGATCCCCAGGTCGGGTCGCCCAAACATGAGTTACTCAAAGTCGGGGGCCAGCCTTTGACCGTGCGTCAACTCGATTCCAACCGTCTCGAATTCACTTTTGCGGCTCCTTACGCGGTGGGTGATCGACTGTTCGACAGCCTGGCAATCCTGCCCGAGCATCGGCTCGGGGAGGCCTACCGCCAAGGCCGCCTGGCCACCACCTGGGGGTTGAACACGCCACCCGAGGAGATCGTTGGGCTGGGTCCTTTTCGTCTCAAGCAACACCTTCAAGGCGAGCGGTTGGTTTTAGAACGAAACCCGCACTACTTCAAAGTCGACGCCGAAGGCCAGCGTTTGCCATACTTTGACCAGTTGGTCTTCCTTTTCGTGGCGAACGAGGACGCGCAAGCGCTGCGCTTTCAAAGCGGTGAGACACAACTGATCGACCGGCTGAGCGCGGAGAGCTTCACCTTCCTCGCAAGCGAGCAGGAGGCCCGCGGGTTCAGGCTGTGGGATCTCGGTCCCGGCCTGGCTTTCCAGCTCCTGCTCTTCAACCTCAATGACCTCAAAAGCAAAGGATACTCCGAGCTGGAACGCAAGCAAGCCTGGTTCAACGACCTGGCTTTTCGCCGGGCGATTGCGCTGGCGATCCATCGGGGTAGCATCCTCAAACTGGTCTATCGCGGTCGGGCCACTTCGATCGTGTCGCAAGTCACGCCGGGCAACAAGGCATGGTTGAACGAAGAGCTCGTGCCGCCTCCGCAGTCGCTCGTAACCGCGCGGCAGCTGCTGCAAGCTGCCGCCTACACCTGGGACGAGCAAGGGCGGCTCAAAGACAAAACCGGCATGGCGGTCGAGTTCTCGCTGATTTTTTCTGCGGCGAGCAAGGAACTCGAACAGGTCGGGACGCTCCTGCAAGAGGACCTGCGCGCGCTCGGCATCCAGGTCCGCCTCGTCCCGCTCGAATTTCGCGCGGTGATTGAACGATTGATGACGTCCTTAGACTACGAAGCCTGCATTTTCAACTTCGGTGGCGGCGACGCCGACCCCAATGCGGCCATGGACCTGCTGCTTTCGACTGGCAAGAGCCATTTCTGGCGGTTCGGGCAAGCTCCGGCAACTCCCTGGGAAGCCGAAGTGGATCAGCTCATGCAGCAGCAATTGAGCGTGCTCGACCCGCAAGCGCGCAAAGCGCTCTACGACCGAGTGCAAGTCCTGGTCGCCGAAAACTTGCCGTGGATTTCTTTGGTCAGCCCGCATGTGCTGGTCGGGGCGCGCCAGGAACTCGGCAACTTTCGTCCGGCGATTCTTTTCCCTTCGACTCTGTGGAACGTCGACGAGTTGTTCTGGCAGCGAGACCTCAAGTCGCCCCCGCGGTGACGATTCAACGAGAGGGATAGCGGAAAAAATGTCTGCGAACCGGAACCCACACCCGGGCTGGACCGACCAGGACCTGATCGAAGCCTGCCTGCAAGGAAGCGAACTGGCCTGGAGCGCCCTGATCGACAAATATAAGAAACTGGTCTATTCGGTGATCCGCAAATATCGTTTTGATCCGGAAGAAAGCGCCGATATTTTCCAGTCGGTGTGGCTCGACATTTACAATGATCTCGCCAAACTGCGGGAACATTCTGCCCTCAAATCCTGGATGACCACTTTGACCGCGCATCACTGCTACCGGTGCAAACAGCGCAAGAAGCAAGTGGACTTTCGGGAAGTGGGCGGACTAGCCGAGGACGAGCTGGAAGAGAAAGCCGGAGTGATAGATCCATTTGCCCAAGAGCTGGAACAAGGACAGCTGATTCGGGAAGCGATTTTTGCGTTATCGGAGCGCTGTCGAAAATTGATCCAGCTGCTATTTTTTACTTTTCCGCCCCAGCCTTACCGCGACGTTGCGGAGCAGCTGGGGTTGGCCGTGGGTTCGATCGGTTTCATTCGCGGACGTTGCCTCAAGCGACTCCAACAAGAACTGGAAAATAAAGGTTTGTGAGGGCCCCGGTGGCGACTTTGGACAGAGAGGCGCTAGCGCGAACAGACTTGCTGGTCGAGTTGAGCAAAAGCCAGACCGATGCCGAGCGCCAGGAATTTTTCGCCCACCACCCGGAGCACTATCATGCTGGCTTGATCGAAGTCCTATGTCGCGAGACCGCCCATTCAGTGGCCGTCGACCTTGAACGAGCAATCGGGCTGGCCACGGCTGCGCGTTGGCTGGCCAGAAGCCTCGCCGATGTGGCAGGTTTTGCGCGGAGCACGCGGGCGCTGGCCAATGCGCGCCATTCCGCCGGGGATACTGCGGCAGCGCAGGAACTCTATGAGGAGGCGTTCCTCGGTTTTTCTCAGCTGGGGGACGAGCGCGAAGCCGCGATCACCCGCAGCAGTGCGCTCTTAAATCTCGCGTACCTCGGACGTTACGAGCAAGTGCAAGCCTGGCAGCAGGCCGCCCACCAGGTCTTTGTGCGGTTGGGGGATCAACTGCGTCTGGCGATCCTGCAGCACAACTATGCCAACATTCTCTACCGTCAAGATCGGTGGGCCGAAGCGCTCGAACTTTACCAGCAGGCGCATGCCGAGTTTGTCCGGCTCGAGCGGTTTCAAGATGTGGCGATTTGTTGGCGCAACATCGCGGTTTGCCAGATCAGCTTGCACCGCTTTGACGAAGCCATGGCGGTTTATCACAAAACCCGCGCATACTGCGACGAGCATGGTCTGATCCGAGTCGGCCTCCAAGTCGACTACAACATTGCTTATCTTTATTACATGCGCGGTGAATATACCCGCGCCATCCAGCTGTTTCGAGCAGCGCGTCAGCGCTGTGAGGACGCGGGTGAGGAGTACCACAAAGCGCTCTGCGATCTCGACCAGTCCGAAATCTACCTCGAACTCAACTTGGTCGAAGAAGCCGCTGAACTCGCGCAAGCTGCCCACTCAAGCTTTGCCCAGTTGCATCTCCCTTACGAAGGCGCCAAAGCCCTGACCAACCAGGCGATCGCCCTCAGCCGACATGGTCTGGCGGTCCCTGCTTTGGAACTGCTGCAGCGCGCGCGGGAGATTTTCGTCTGCGAACAGAACCAGCTGTGGCCAGCCTTGGTGGATTTTTATCAGGCCGTGGTGCTCGCCCGGGCCCACCGGCCGCGTGAAGCCATGGCGCTGGCGGGGCGCGCACGGGAAGTTTTTGCGGCGTTCGCCATGGCTTCGCGGGCGGCGATGTGCGACCTCCTGCGCGCCGAGCTGTTGCTCGAACTGGGGCAGCCAGGGCAGGCGCGCGAAGCCTGCCATGGAGCCCTGCACCGCCTAGCCGAGCTGCAGTTGCCCGCGCTCGAATATCAAGCGCATCTGGTTTTGGGCCGAGTGGAAGAAGCGAGCCATGATCCGTTCGCCGCGCTCGCTGCTTATCAAGCATCGCACCGCCGCTTGGAAGCCTTGCGCAGCCAGCTACAGGGCGAAGACCTCAAAATCGCATTTCTCGAAGACAAGCAAGTGGTTTACGAGAGCTTGGTTTGGCTGACGCTCAAGCACCAGGCCGGACCGACCGCAGAAACCTTGGCTTTCGACTACATCGAGCAAGCCAAATCGCGCAGCTTGGCCGACCTCCTCGCTTTTCGCGCGCCCGCGCTGCCGCCCAGACAGCCGCGGCAAAACGGCCTCGCGAGCCGAGTCGGCCACCTGCGCGAAGAGTTGAACTGGGCTTACCGTCAAATCGACCACCGAGAAATGGAAGGCGGCGAGCACCCCCGCGCCAACCTGCAGCAACTGCGGGAGCGGGTCCACGCCTTGGAGTCGGAGCTGCTCCGCGCCTTGCGCGAGCTGCAGACTGCGGATCGTGAACTGAGTTCGCTGCAATCCGGTGGGGTTTTCGCTTGGAAAACGGTCTGCGCTTCGCTGCCAGCCACCGCGGTTTTGGTCGAATACTTCATCGCCCGCGGCACCATCTGGGCCGTGACCGCCGACCAAGAGCGGCTGGAGATTCGCGCGGTTTCAACCACCAGCCGCACCCGCGAGATCCACCGTTTGCTGCAATTCCAGCTGTCGCAATTAGCGCTCCGCGGAGAATCACGGGGCCGCAACCTGGCGCTGGTCCAGGAAGCCACCCAGGCGCACCTGGAGGAGCTGTACCGCGAGTTGATCGCCCCGATCCGCCCGCGCTTGCAGGGCCGTCACTTGATTTTTGTTCCGCATGGGTTCTTACATTACTTGCCCTTCCACGCGCTGTTTGATGGCGTGGGACACTTGATCGACCAGTTCTCGATTTCCTATGCGCCCAGCGCCGGCGTCCTCCACCTCTGTGCCATCAAAGAGGCGCAGTGGACCGAGCGCTCACTGGTTTTTGGGGTGGCGGATGAGCGCGCGCCGCAGATCCTCGAAGAGGCCAAGGCCGTCGCCGGCTGCCTGCCCCAAGCCACCCTCTTGACCAATGAGGCCGCGACGGAAGAGGCGCTGCGTCAAGAAGGAGCGGGGTGTCGCTTCATCCACATCGCAACACACGGTCTTTTTCGTCGCGACAATCCCATGTTCTCGGCGATTCAGCTCGGCCAAACCCGGCTCGGCCTGTGCGACCTCTACGACCTTCGCCTCAGTGCCGAACTCGTGGTCTTGAGCGGATGCGGTACGGGTCTCAATGCGATTCTGGGCGCAGATGAATTGGTGGGCCTGACTCGCGGCTGGCTATATGCCGGAGCACAAACCGTGCTGGTCACCCTGTGGGACGTCAACGACGCCAGCACCGCGGTCTTCATGCGCTGCTTTTACCAGCACCTGGCAGACGGCACCCCGCGCGCGCAGGCGCTCCGCTTTGCCATGCTGGACCTCCGTGAACAGTACCCGCATCCCTACTACTGGGCCCCCTTTGTTTTGGTCGGCAAGCCCGATCCTTGAGCGCTGCTCCAATGCGTCAGCTGGTCGATCAGATCAATGGGGCTCTGCGCGGAGGAGTTGACCGCAACGCGATCGTCCCGACGCACTTGCTGCTTCTCCCATTCCTGACGGTGCTGTGAGGCTTCTTCGATCGAGGGCCAGGCACAGCAGCGGCCGCTGCAGCGTCTGGTTCGGCCGCATACTCAACGGCCCTTGCCCGCTTCTTTCGGGGCATCGAGGGCGGCCTTGATCCCCTTCGCCAGCTTCTCGGCGGACCCCTTGCCCCAAAAGTGCGTGAAGTAGAAGGCGGGCTGTTCGCCGACCATGTGGTTGTGCAGGGCAACGATGTGGATGTCGGCCTTGCGCAGCGCCCGCAGCACCGGCTGGACCTCCGCGGCGGACATGATGAAGTCGCCGTCCACCGCCGCCAACTCGTCGGACCCGCTAAACGCGGCCCAGGTGGTCAGGCCCATTGAGCCTGTGACTTTGACGCCGTGCATCGTCCCCTCTCGGCCGATCGTCACCTTGACCACCCCGGCCTGCGTCTCGCCCTTGTGACCGAGGGTCTTTTCGATACCGGCTTGGTCGATTTTGCCTTCCTTCGGCACCTCGCCGGCAAATCGACTGGCGGGGTTGGGGCTGTCGGCGCGAACTTTCTTGATTGCGTCCCACACCGATTTGACGCCCACGGCCAATTTCTCCGGCTCGCCCGTCCCCCCGATGTGCATGAAGTAGACCTTCGGTTCGTCGTAGAAGAAGTGGTTGTGCAGGCCGGTGACCTCCAGCCCGGCGGCGAACGCGGCGTCGATCGCCGGCGTCACCTCGTCCTGAAATACCACAGTGTCGCCCATCACCATCGCCCCGTGCTTGGCGGTCGTGAACGCGGCCCACGAACCCAGCCCGGCAAACGGTTCGAGCGGCATCCCGTCCACCTTGACGGGCACATCGATCCTGGCCCAGGCGATGCGAACAACCCCATCTTGGGCGGTGGTCGCCTTCACCCCCGCGGCTTGGCCGATCTTGGCGGCGTCTAACTGCCCCTCAGGTTCGGCCCCGGAGAAGGACCGGGCGCCGGCTAGCGCCAACACGAGCGCTCCGGCGACGAACAGCACCTTGGATCGCGTCCTCATGTTCGTGACTCCTGTTGTCGAGATATGAAGCGACACCTTCTGCGGCCGAGCGGCATGCTCCTCGCAGCTGCGCGAAGACCGAGGGTGGTCGCCTGCCCGGGTGTCTCGCTATGGCCTGCATGTCGATGAGTAGGATCGAGAAGCCTCGGCTTGCAAGCAACCTGGCTCGCGGAAGCGTGTCAACAGGATACCATGCACCCCGCCGTCGTTAAGGCCACCGGCCCACCGGGCGTACGTCCGACATAGGCATGAAATATGGGGTGCCCTGCTCCGCTTTCGTGAACCAGCCTAGTGCGAACCGGCATGCTAGCCAGGTGGTGTGGGGGTTGGGGGCTAGACATCCCTGGCTACCCGATTGGGCGGAACCACGCTACCTCTTCACAATCTCAACGCGGCGATTCTTTGCCCGTCCTTCCTCGCTTCGATTGTCGGCGATCGGCCGATCTTGACCGAATCCTACCGGATCTAAACGGCTCCGACTGATTCCACCAGCGACAAGCGCGTCTGCGACTGACCTGGCCCGTGCTTCGGACAAGGCATTGTTGGTTGCCGGCGAACCGGTGTTGTCTGTGTGACCTTCCACACCAATGCGCCAGCTGCTGTTCTTCGAGAGCATTCTCATGATCTCGGTAATGAGCGGACGCGAGTCCGGCAGGATGTCTGCCGCGCCCGTCGCAAAATGCACGTCGAGCGCGATGAAGCCGTCTTTCTCGATGGCTGCGGCCATCGCATCTGCCGTGATGACTTGCTCCATAGCCGTGCGCTCGACGATGTGCAGGAAGTAGATGCGGCCCGCTACTTTCGTTGATGCTTGAACTTCTGCCCAGATCTCGACGCCATCACGCAATATTTTCATCACCGAGACGTTCTCATCTGAGAAGACGACCTCACCGCCAGCGGCCTTGATGGCGTTCTCATAATTGCGCCGGATGGCCAAACCACCAGGGTGTTGGTTCACATCCTGTAGGTAGTAGTGAATACGCGTGTATTTCCCTTCGATGACCTGAACCGGCCGAGTTCGGAACCGGTAGGAAGCGAAATTCTGTTGCTGATAGTTGGAAATAGAATAGCCCGGCATGCGGTTGGGAAAAAGCGGGTGGTCAGAGCTGTTTCTCGAGTCTTGTGCATGCGAGTTGGTTGACCCGGCAACAAGAAGAGACAGCGCTGCCATCGCCCAGACCACGAAACGTATGCCTACCTGCCGATCGTTCATCCTTGTGACCTCCAAGAGTTGCTGTCGCGACGCCTGCAAAAGCCAACGCTCGAGAGTGGCAAGGTCGGCAGTGGCTAGGATCCGGCGACGGAGAGCATCGTCGGGGTGCAGGCCCCGCCCTGCGAGGACGGTCAGGATCGCCTCCGCTTTCCCCGCGATCTTTCCTTCGGCCCTGCCTTCGATCTTTCCTTCGGCCCGTGCCGTCCTCGATCCATGTCAACAGGATACCACGCACCCCGCTGTCGGCAAGGCCGCAGTCGGGGGCCTGATCCGCCGATCCGCTGATGCCGATCCGCCGATCCGCCAAATCCGCCAGGGCTTGATCTCCGTGCGTACGCTGTAGATGCGTGCTCAGAGGTATTCCTGAAGTGACCGTGTGCTCCGCTTTCGTGAATTGCCTAGTGCGGACGGAATAGGCCCAAATCACCCGATGATTACTAGCAGCACCTCATCAGATCATTTAACATATGCTGCCACGGTTCCGGCGTGATGAAAGTCGGGTGCCCAACGGTGGAACGTTCTTCCGCCGTTCGGGCTTGGTGATTCGGACAGTTGCACTTGAACAAAGGAGCGGATGATGAGAAGGAAAAGGAAATTGTTCGCCGCAGTTGGCGACAAAGTCCGGGCCTACTTGGCATGCGTCATCTCGCAATGCGGAGGCGTGATCAAGCAGGCCAGTCCCTGGTGGAACAGCATGGTCACGCCGAAGATGCTTCTGATTCATGGAGAGTTGGATGACTTCGTTCACTACTCGCAATCGCAGAAGATAGCCCAGAGAAACGGCTTGAACAACAGCGAGGTCATCATTGTCCCGGGTGCGGGCCACACGGGTGTGGAATTCAACACACCCAAACTGGATGAGGCGATCCTGTCACTCGTCTTTTCCTTCAATTAGGTGAGAAATCTTGGCGTCCGCGGCCAGATCCACCAGCCGGTGTCCGGGTCGGTCCCTTCGCGCACCACGGCGCTGTCGTTCGCAAAGTCGTTCTGCAGGTCAGGGCGGGTCAAAAGGTCGGTCGCGACCCGGTAGCCGGGGGCCAGGTGGGCACGCAGCAAATAGTCGAGGTCGCCGTTCAAGATGGCGTGCGGGAGTTCGGCGGGGAGAAGGTCTGCGCGGTACCCTGGCAGCTCTTAGGAGGGAGCTGAGACCGCACCCGGCGCGTGAAGTCGGTAGTAGAGCGGTTTCGATCCATGTCAACAAGATACCACGCGCCATCGATAAGGCCCTCCTCACGGCATCTGACCGGTCAAGGCGATCGACTCAGCCACAGGTCGCAGAAAGGCCCTCGATCCGAACGCGGTCTCCGGACGGCAGGGTGCAGTCGACGTCGAGGGTTACCTTCAGGATGTAGATATCGTTCACCGTCCAGCCGTTGTTCGCCAGCGAGAAGCGAAAGCGCTCGCAATCGCCCTCACGGAACACGACGGCGCGTCGAAACGGGTCGCGCGGGTCGAAGACGCGCAGCCCGGGGCCAGACAGCGGGTCGATCACGAGCCTCACAGCCAGGCCCTCGGACCCCGTGAAGTCCGCCCCGCGAAACTCTTCGTGCTGCCCCGACGCGCATTCGCTAAGGCGGGTGGAGGTCTCTCCGAACGCGGGTCCGGCTGTCTCCAGGGTGACCCAGGAACTCGGGTCCTGCGACGCCGGCGCGCTGGCGCAGCCGGCCAAGGCGGCGGCGCTGACACATCCGATCCAAGCCCGCACCCACCGCCGCGCAGCCCGCGTCATCAGGCCGCCTCGGCGTGGATGTGCAGGCTGTCCTACTCGTTCTCGATGCGCATCCTGAGCGTGAGTAGCGACTCCCCATGGGTCGGCTTGCTCGGTCAGGGAGAGCAACTTCACGCTCTTGCCGACACTTTGCTGCCACTTCCAAGCCGTCCTGATTACGCCCATTGCCCACTCCTTCCGCGATGCGAAGATCGAATGGTTAGATTGACACACACGTTCATTGAGGTGGCTAACGTTTTGACGCCTCACCGGTGGCGAAGCCGTCCGGTGCAGGCGCTGGGTGTACGCCCGACAGTGTGGGGGCTGGGGGCTAGACACCCCGGCTACCCGATTCGGCGGCGTTGCGAGAATGTTCATGTTGGCCGATCCTTGCACGGCCAAGCGCGGCCGCGGTCGCGGCGGCTACAAGCAGCGCAGCGACCCCAACAAAAATCGGATGGGCAGAGACGAAAGCACCGAGCCGCATGGGTTCGAGACTTCCAGGACCATGCCCCCAGGCACGGTGAACGACGAGCGATGCCAAAAACGAAGTGGAGGCCAGGGCCAGGAAGACAACGCTCGCCAGGAGAAGCCGAGGCGCGCTGGCACCTACGCGGAGAACGCAAACGGCAACAGCACAGACGAGTGCAGCTGAGCCACTAATCAATGAAATCACTAGACCAAACGAATAGATGAAGTCCATGGTGGTTGCAGCGCCGGCAGCGCCGCACGTCGGGTAACCAGGGGGCGAGTCGAGCATTTCCGTTCAACCGAAGCCATCCTCCTGCCTCTCCCGGCGCTGCCGCAGGCTACGGTGTCTGAAGTAGTCGTCGTAGCGAGGGTCGAAGGGGTTCGCTTCCGCCCGGATTTTAACATGCGGATCCGCAGGCTACTCGCTCGGAACGGCTGAACGGCTGACCAGCTCGAGCGAGGCACGAGGGCAGAGGCGCTCGTGGTAGGGATGAGCGCTCTGTCATGGAGCTGGACCAAAGGTGCGTCGGTGGTTCAGCTTGAGCCCTGACCTGGCCAACTCTTCGGAGGATGAGCCTTGGGTGCGAGCAAGGTCGCTGCGATGTCTTGGCGGCTGAACGCTGGGAACCGTATGAGTCGAGAGGCTTACGTGCGGTTCTGAGAGGGCCTGGGGGGAAGTTCCCCTGGGCTACTCACTTTTTGCGCGGGCTCGACTTTGGCGACCAGACACGTAAAGCGCAGTGTTTGGAGGC
>CAZCOV010000020.1:23121-32525 GCA_964499975.1 uncultured Thermoanaerobaculia bacterium | reverse complement strand
CGATCGAGACCGCATTCGAGGCGGCCGAGACCGGCCACCTGGTGCTCTCGACCTTGCACACGATCGACGCTGCCAAAACGGTCGATCGGGTGATCGGGGTGTTCCCCCGCGATCAGCACCAGCAAGTGCGGGTGCGCTTCAGCCAGACCTTCAAGTACGTCATCTCCCAGCGGCTAGTCCCCAAAGTCGGAGGTGGCCGGATCGCCGCGATCGAGGTCATGAAATCGACCTTCCGCACCCGCGACTACATCCTCAAGGGCGAAGCCGAAGGGCGTTCGTTGATCGATGCAATCCACGACGGGGACCAAGACGGGATGCAAGGTTTCGATCAAGTGCTCGAACGCATGGTGCGGCAGCGTCTGATCACCCGCGACACCGCGCTGGCTTACGCCACCAATCCTGGCAACCTCGACCTCGCGATGGCCGACCTCCCGAGCTAGTCGTCGCTCCCGGCGGACCCCCATGCTCATCACTTGCAGCAGCTGCCAAAAAGCGCTCAACCTGGCCGATGACAAGGTCCCGTCGCGGCCCTTCATCCTGACTTGCCCCAGCTGCAAACATCGTCAGCAAGTCGATCCTGCCAGTCCGCTCGGCTTGACCACTGCTGCACCGCCCGCCATGTCCGCAGCGCCCCTGTCGACGCCGTCCGCGAGCCTTGAGCAGCTCACCGACGGCGGCGATGCCGGCAACGAGATCGGCAAGATCGCGGAAGAAGTCGAAGACATCGACGCGGGTCCGGACGGTTTCATCCCCTTGCCCGGACTTCGTCCGCAAGATGCGCAGCTCCTCCATGGGCTGTCCCCGGCGGCGCTGATCGTCAACCTGGCCCAGGCACCGATTTACCCGCTCACTGCTGGTCTCAAGCTCCTCGGCCTGCAAGAAGTGCGCTATTTCAGCGACCTCGAGAGCGCGTGCCAGACGATCACGGAAACCGAGATCGCGATCGCCTTGATCTGGATGGAAAAAGCCGCGCCGCCTCCGTGCAAACCGCTCGACCCGCTGCACAAGCTGCCTATGGACGTGCGGCGAAGGACCTTTGTCGTGCTGATGGCCGACAATGTCCGCAGCCTCGATGGTCAAGTCGCGTTCTACTTGCAGGTCAACTGCCTGGTCAACGCCCAGGAAATCCCGCGCTTGCCCAGCTTGCTACGCCGCGCGCTCCTCCACCACCTACGCCTCTACCGCGCCTGGGACGAAGAAATCGCCAGCGTTTGAGCCGTCGCGGGCATCCCACCGGATGCATAGGCTGTCGAGGAAACACGGATTAACGCGCGGATAACTCGATTTTCAGATCGAGCTGCTGGCCGGGGGCCAAGTTCACCGGGCGCTGTTCGGACGCAAATCCAGGGCGGACGACTTCCAGGAGATGCTCGCCGGGCTCGACGATCAAGCCAGCGCTGAGCTGGGCCAGCTCAAAGCCGGTGCCGAGGAACTCGGAATCGAGGTAAATCGCGGCATCTTCGGGCAAGACCGCTAGGTGCAAACGGCTGATATTGCTGCTTGAACGGCGGGTTTCCCGGCGCTCCGCTTCAGCCACCCGCTCTTCGTCGCGGCGCAAACGTTCGTCCCGGATCTCGGTTGACTTGGTGACGAGATCTTCGGGCAGGATGGAGTCGCCAGGCACCAGCCGGTCATTCACGTCGACCACGATGCCGGGATAAATGGAATATTGGCGCGCCAGCGTCTGGTAGCCTTCTTTGTAAAAGACTAGGTCGTAAGTCCCTTTTTCCAGCCACAAGTAACTGGGGAAGCCATCGAAGTTATCGGCCAGGCCGATCCGCTGACCGTCGAGATAGATCTCGGTCTTGTCCGGCTTGAGGTTGATGTCGAGCGCGCCCATGCTGTCTTCGGGATGGCGACCAACATAGTAGCGATCCGGGGGCCAGTAACCATACGGGTAGGGGTAACCATGCCCATAATAACCATGCCCATAGTAGCGATACGGCCCGTAGTAAAAACCCACGCCAAAGGAGTCGAAGGGGTCGTAGTAGAAGTAGGGTTTGCGCCAGTAGTGGCGATCGCGATAGTTGGGACGGTAGCTGTGGTGTTGACCGCCATAACCACGACGATACCCGTGATGACCATATCCCTGACCGCCATATCCCTGACCGCCCCCGTGGCCGCCATACCCGTGGCCGCTTCCGTGGTCGCCATATCCCTGACCGCCCCCATGGCCGCCATACCCATGGCCGCCCCCGTGGTCGCCATACCCGTGGCCGCCATGGCCGTATCCGTGGTTGCCGCCCGGCTGACCCTGGTTACCCGACCCGTGGCCGCGATCGCTTTGTCCCTGGCCACCGCTGGTCGGCGTCGGCGCAGGCTGGGGCTGGGGGGGCCGGGCGGGTGCCGTCGGCGCTCCTATGTGCTCACGGGCTGCCTCGCGAGCTGCTTGCTGGTTTTCTTTTTGAATTTTGAACGGCTTTTCTTCCCCTGCCGCCAAAGCCGGGAGCGCCACAGCGCTCAACAGGGCACCCATCGCCAGAGCGATCAAGTGCGGACGGCAGAGCAGTTTTCGGTTACGACTCTTGGGGATACCCAGGTTCATGTTACGCCTCCTATTCCCAGCCTCGCTTGCTCGTGCCATGCTCGATTGAGGCCCCGGATGTACTGACCTCGGAGGACCTCTTCCCACAAGCGAGGCGTGCTGATCGGCAGATGTTGCAAGCCACATGCCACTAGTTCGCGCAGGCGCGCTGTTTTGCCCAGCAAAGGGGGAGGGCCAGCGCTGCTCAAGCCGAGGAAACCGCCCAGCTCGGGGTGGAGAAGATAAAAAACCACGGCGCAATAACCCGCCTTCTCCTGCCGCACCATGAACCGTTCTAGGGTGGTGGGATGGTCGTGCGCCACTTGCGCTTCGGGCGCGTAGACCAAGCGCATGCCGTGCTTCTGGGTCAGGCGGTAGCTGAGCTCGATGTCCTCCCAGGCCGCGTAGGGGAAGCGCAGGTCAAAGGGCTCTGCCCGCAGCAGTGCGCGCTGCAGGGAAACATTGGAGGTGTAGAAAAAATTGAAAGGCACGTTCTCCCGATCCTGGATCAAGGCATAGCCGAACTGCAGCCCATATTCGTTGATGTAGCGCAGGAACGGGTTGAGGCGCAAGCGGGAATGCCAGCGGGTGTAGCCGATCACCGCGAGCGGACCTTCGCGGGTGCGGTGCGCGCGGTGGTGGGCAGCCAGCCATCCCTTGTCTGGGACGGTGTCGTCTCCCAGAAAGGCCACCAGACGGCCGTGCGCCAGGGCTACCCCCCGGTTGCGTGCGGCGGCGGGACCTTGATTCGGCTGGCTCTCGGTCTGCACCGCGATCCGCCACGACGTCTGTTGCAGCCATTGCGCGGTGCCGTCTTGGGAACCGTCATCGATGATGATCAGCTCGAAATCGGGCGCGCCTTCCTGATTTTCCAGGGCGGCGACCACTTCGGGTAAAACGTCCATCCGATTGTAGGTGGGGATCACCACCGAAAATTCTGGCACCCTTCCATCTCCATCTGCGTATTGAATACTGCGTTCCCGCGTGACGTAATAACATGAATGTGGAAGCTCAGATGACCCTCACTCAGCCCCTCTCTCGACCTGACGTCGAAGCTCCGCTGACGAGCGAAGCCGATTTGGTGCGGCGCGCCCGCTCCGGTGACCGCGGCGCGCAAGAAGAACTCGCGGCCAAACATCGCCACTCGGCCTACCTCTTCGCACTCCAGCTCCTGGGCAATCATGACGACGCTCTGGATGTGGCCCAGGATGCCATGTTGCGTTTCTTTGCCACCCTCCACCGCTTCGATCAGGATCGGCCGGTCAAACCCTGGCTGTTCGAGATCGTTCGCAACCGGGTTCATGACTTGAAACGACGCAACCAGGTGCGTCAGCACCAGTCGCTCGATGCGGAGGAGGAAGACTATTGCCCCGACTTGATCGACCCCACGGTCGATCCTGAACGGGACGCGGTTTTGACCCAGCTGCGGGCCCGGGTCTGGAAATCGCTCTCCAGGCTATCACCGGCGCAGCGGGAAATCCTGATCCTGCGCGATTACCAGGATCTCTCCTACCTCGAGATCGCCGCGCTGCTCGCGATTCCCCTCGGCACGGTGATGTCACGCCTGCACGGCGCGCGCAAGCGCTTGCGGGAAGAAATGCAAGACGATCTGCGGAGTTTTATCGCGTGAACGAGAACCCTACCCGCCCCTGTAGCCGCCCGTTTGCCGAGGAACTCCTTTCGGGTTACCTCGACGGCGCCTTACCGCAAAAAGATGCGCAGAGGATTCGCTTGCATCTTGAAGATTGCCCGACGTGCCATACCCTCTACACAGAGCTCAGCACCTTGCGCCAAGCCGCCCTGACCACGCAGTTCAAGGCCCCGGCAAGAGACCAGTGGCCAGAGTTGCCGCAGACCCGGCTGAGCTGGCTCAGCCGTTCGCTCGGCTGGACGGTGGTCCTCACCTGGCTGTTGGCGGTCTCGGGCTTTGCCTTGTGGCGGTTTCTCGCCCAAGCCGACAACCCGCTGGAGATTTTTCTGGTGCTCGGCCTCCCCGGCGGCCTAGCGCTGCTTTTGGGGTCGGTGCTGCTCGACCGAGTGCGCGAGCTCAAGTCGGACCGCTATCGAGGAGTCCACCGATGATCGTTACCACTGTCGGCAAAATCGCGGGGATGCGGGTCGTCCGCACCCTTGGCCTGGTGCGCGGCAACACCGTGCGTGCGCGCCACCTCGGCATGGACCTCATCGCGCATTTGCGCAATGCCGTCGGCGGTGAAGTCTCTGAGTACACCAAAATGATCGCGGAAGCGCGCGAGCAAGCGCTCGACCGCATGGTCGAAGAAGCACAGGAACTGGGGGCCAATGCGATCATCGGCCTGCGCTTCTCAACCGCCACGGCCATGCCTGGCACCGCCGAAATCTTGGCCTATGGCACGGCCGTCATCGTCGAGCCCGCAGAACCCAACACCTCTTAACCCCGAAAACGCATGAGCTCTTGCAGCTCGGCGCGCACCCACGGCACGTCTTGGGGTAGCCAGTCGGCAAACCCAGGACTGTTGAACAAGCGCTCGTCTCCCGGATAGGTGGGGACGATGTAGAGCGGAAAGCGCGCAAAGATTTCCCGGTCGCTGCGCTGACGGCGACTTTGGATCGCGCGCCGGGCAACCGCGGCCTGGTCGAGGTGGGAGATCAAATAAGTGAGCGCGCGCAACTGCGCTACGGTCCGCCCGTCAGTCAGCTGCGGGACGTGCGCCGGAGTCTGCTCCAGCCAGGGTTCTGCCACCCGGCGGACGGCTTTGCGCCAACCCCGCCGCCAGAACTCCCGCGGGCCGTACTGCCGCCACTTGCCGAGCAGTCCTGCGGGTGGCGGGGTTGTTGGCGTGGCTGGGGTGCTTGCAGCTGGGGCGGGGATTGGGTCGGGTGCAGCAGCAGGGGACGGGCTCGCGGTGTTGGCGATTAAACCGGCGTAGGGGTCGAAAGTCAGCTGCTCCCCCGCGGGGTTGTTTTGCACCAGCAGGGTCTGCGTCCGGTGGGTCAACGTGAGCTGGACCGCAGGCATCATTTTTTCCCACAGCCCGGGTTCGTAGTTCTTGTACACGGTCAGGAAAGCGTTCCGCTCGAAGAGGAAGCCGCGGTTGAAGTGACCTAAATGCTCGCTGGTCGCCATCGACCGGTGGTGAACCAGCGCATCCGGGGCGAACAGGATCCGTTGCCCCGCGGACCACAACCGCCAACCCAAGTCCACGTCTTCGAGGTAAGCGAAGTACGCAGGGTCAAAGCCACCGACCGCCAAAAACGCCGACCGGCGGATCAGCATGTTGCCGCCGCAAGCGAACAGCAGCTCGCTACCTGCGGTGGGCACCGGAGCGGTGGCTAAGGGCCAGCCAAATCCTTTCTGGAAAGCGTGGCCGTCAAAGGTCAAGACGCCCTGGGCAAAGTCGAGGCGCTCGCCTTCCCAGTCGACGATCTGCCCGGACACCGCAGCGATGTCCGCAGGCGCTCCAGCGAGCGTCGCGACCAGCGCGGCAAGCCACTGCGGTTGCGGTCGGGTGTCGTTGTTGAGGAACGCAACCCAGTCGCCGTCTGCGGCTTCGACCAACCGGTTGTTGCCCGCACAAAACCCCAGGTTGACCGGGCTTTGGAGCAGCCGAACTGCGGGATGATGGCGGGCCACCCACTCCGCCGTCCCATCGTGCGAGCCGTTGTCGAGGACGAGAACTTCCCACGGCACTCCTGGGTCGAGCTGGGCTTGGAGCGCGGGCAAGCAAACTTCCAGGTGCTGCTTGCCGTTCCAGCTCAAGATCAGGACGGAGACCTTGGGCGGAGTGCTCACGACCCGCTCCTCATCGCGAGGCGGACGCGCCGCCAGAAGCGCCGCAGGCGGAAAGCGAGGCGGTCTTTGGGGGTGCGGGTGGGCAAGTGGGCCACGAACTCCTCCTTGCTCAGGTCTTTTTTCGGCTGTCGGCAAAAAGCGACGAGGGGGGCCAGCGCTTGGTCCCAAGAAAACGCCGCGAGCAAGCGGCTGCCGGCAACGCGCCGGGCCGCGAGCAGGGCAGGGTCGCCGCGCAGCACCTCGTGCAAGGCGTTGCCCACGGCGGCGGGATCTTCTGCCGGAACCACCCAACCTGCCCCATGCTCCACGAGCAAGCGGCTCATGGTTCCTCCCACCGTGGTCACGACCGGACACCCCACGGCCAGCGCTTCGAGGAAGCGGGTGCGCAGCGACAAACGGGTCTCCAAGCTGAGACGATGGGTCGAAACCAGCACGTCCACGTCGCGCAACAGGTCGAACCGGCGCTCCGCAGGTACCCACTCGAGCGCCTGCAGCCGACCCTGCCACAGCCCTCGCTGCTCACCCCAGGCTTGCACTTCCTGCCACAGTTTTTGCGGCGTGCCGTCCGGATTGGGGTTGCGCACCAGGTACAAGGTCCAGTCCAGCTCCTGGAATTGGGATAGCGCCTGGAGCACGGGCCAGGGGTCATACCAGTCGTAAAGTCCGCCAAAAAGCAGCCGCTTTTCGCCCGGACGGCGCGGCGGAAGCAGCGACCGGTGGGCCGGGAACTGATCCGCAATGCCAAAAGGGACGATCCCGATCAAGCTGGTGAGATCAGGATCTTGCGCCACGAGCCGCGGATGAATCCGCCCGAGCGCGGTGAGGAAGCCCGAGTAGAACTGTTGCTGCTCCGCAGAAGAGCAGAGGAAAAAATCGCCCCGCGCGAGCTGCAGCACCCAGGTCGCGTGGTCGTTGCGGTAAGGATCGAGCCCCAAAGTGTCGAGGTAGTGGAGGTTTTCCACCAGGAAGGGGTCGTAAAGATCGATCACGGTGGGGATCTCGGGGACCTCGAGCACCAAGTCATTGGCCACTTGGCCTTGCGCGATGGCGACTGCGCAGTCGGCGAGCAATGCCGTCAAGCGTCCGCGCTCGAAGCGGCGCACCACAACTCCCGCAAGCCCGGAGAGTGGCACGGCTGCCACGTCGCCGGTCGTCAACAACACCACCTGGAAACCATACTCAGGCAGACGGCGGGCGAGTTCGAGGTAACGGATACCAATCCCGGCCATCCGTTCGCGGATCGGTTCAGCGGTCAAAAGCGCGATGCGGGTCATCGACGATGCCTCTGCCACCACTCCTGGAAGCGCCAAGCGCGGGTTGCCTGCATGGCGCGGATCAGGGCATTGAGCCGTTCGATCTCAGCGTAAGTCGCGGTCAAATGCTGGGACTGCTCGGCAATGCCCTGGCTCAACTCGCCCTCCCGCGCATAGAGCCGGGTGAGCTCGCGGTCCTGCTCGCTGGCCTGCTCGACCAACCGTTCTCTTTGCGCCACGAGTTCGCGTTCGCGCGTGTACAGCCGGTCGAGCTCCTCGCCATGGCGCTCCAGTTGCTGGTAAAGCTCCCCGATTTTCTCGGTCTGGACGTTGACATCGTGGCTCAAAGCGCGCTCGCGGATATAAAGTCGTTCCAGTTCCAAGTCGCTGGCGCGCAACCGCCCTTCGAGCTCCACCTTCTCAGCTGCAGTCCGCGCGTTGAGCTCGGCCAGCACTGCTGCGTGGGTCTTCTGGCTGAAGAGCTCACCATTCAAACGGTGGAAGCTCGCTTCGTGCCCAAGGCTGCTCTCGCGCCACGCGGCCGCGGCTTCTTGACTCGCGATCAGCTCTGCCCGCTGGCGATCGATCACCCGCGCGACCACGGCGGGAGAAATCCGCGCCTGGTGTTTGGTGATCACGTGGGCTTTGACCGTCAAGAAGTCGTGCCGCTCGCGCGGACGATCGCCCAGCGCATGGTGACCTGCACCACGGAAATGCCGATACTCGCAGGTGACCCGTGCCAAGTGGTGGAAGGCTGTTTTTTCCGCCAAACGGAGCAAGAAGTCCCAATCCTCGAAAATGGGCAACTCGCAATCGAGCGCCCCGACTTCGTCCGCCAGGCTCCGCTCGATCAGCAGGGTGTTGAACGGGATGTAGTTGTCGAGCAGCAGCCACTCGGGGTCAAAGTCGCGGCTGTAAGGCAACCGCCGCTCGACGCAGTGCCAGCCGAGTTCAGGGTCAAGCTCATAAACGCCGACCGCTGCGTCCGTGTAGGCCACGCGCACCCCGGCCGCGCGCACCAGGCCGCTCAGCACCGCGAAATGATCGGGCTCGACCAGGTCATCATCGTCGAGGAAAGCGAGGTAAGCGCCGGTAGCGCGCGCGATCCCGGCATTGGCCGCAGCAGCCCGCCCCTGGTTGGTCGCGAGGTGGACGACTTCGAGCGGTAGGGGAAAGCCCGCGGGGATCTCCGGTGGCTGCCCGCCGTCGTTGACCACGATCACTTGCAAACGGCGGTAGGTGCTGCGTGCCAAGCTCGCCAGCGCCTGGGCCAAGAGCTGGGGGCGGTCCTTGGTGCGGACGACCACCGCGATTTCCGGCCCGGCCGCGATCTCCAAGAGTTCAGGGACGCCCCCGAGTTCGGTCAAAAGCCGGGCTGGACTGCGGGTGATCAAGTCGTCGAACCCCAGCCGGCAGTAGGCTTCGGCTGCCGTGACCGTGGGGGGGAGGCTCAAAGCGCGATATCGCAGCAAGCCGAGCTTCGCCCCCAAGTAGTCGTGCCGCGCCTGCTGACTGGGATAGCAGGCCATGGCGCGCTCGATTTGCGGTACTTCGCGGCTGACGTCGACCAGCAGCTGGGGATACAGCGGGTGGTTGACCTCGTAGAGCAACACAACGAGCGCGCTCAGGCTGGTCGTGATGAGAGCGGCATGCCGCTGCCGGAGCTCGACTAAGGCCTGATGTAACGCCCAGAACGCAGCGCGGTGGTCGCTCGTGGTCTCGAGCGGCGTGAAGAGCGCTACGTCGTAGACGTATGTATCCTTGAGGATCTCGTAGGCGTGCCTGACTTCGCGGCCGTCGAGTCCCGTGTACAACTTGCGGAGGCGGTAGCGCGTGAGGTCGGTTTCGGTTGCGT
>CAZCOV010000020.1:15062-23111 GCA_964499975.1 uncultured Thermoanaerobaculia bacterium | reverse complement strand
GGGCACCAGCACCAGCTGCGGACGCTGGAGCAGCAAGGCGCGCGCGATGCCCGCGCTCAGCGCCGGGAGGTGCTGTTCCAGCTGGCCGTCGGGCAAAGCGAGCTCGTCGCTGCCGCAGATCCCCAAGACCGCGAGGGCAGCCTGCGCTTCGGCCTGGCGCGCTTGGGCGTAAGCCACGGGATCGCTGACCGCTTCGACGCCACCCTGCGAATCCGAGCAGAACAAGACGCGCACCGCCGCTCCGCTTGCGGTGAGCTGCGCCACCAGTCCACCGCAGCCCAGCACTTCGTCATCAAAGTGGGGCGCGATCACCAGCGCGCTTTGGGCGCGGATTGAAGCCGTCACTCCGGGAAGAGAAAGCGGTTGCTTCATGGTCTGGCCGACTGGACGTGAAAACGCTGCTCTGGGTCAGGGCTGGGGGAAAGGCTGAAAGGGGCAAAGGTGGGAAGACTGGATGAGCTTGAAGTCGCGATCCCTGGCCAGCAAATAGCATTCTTGCTCTGCTGCAAGCCTGGCGATCAAGCAATCGATGGTTGAGCGGATGGTGATCCCAGCCCTGCGCAAATCGCGATAAAGAGCTGCTGCCCCGAGATAGGTCTCTGGATCAGCAGGAGCAAGGTAAGTCATCCCCCGGAAATAGCCCTCGAATTCTCGCAGTACCGCGGAATCGCGCAGCCCTTGGAAGAATTCAGCGATGATCACCCCGCAGGTGGCGATCTCCTGATCCCTGATCAGGGTGCTCAGTATGTTCGCTTCCGGAGACGGATACCCGTTGATGAAGTCGACCCAAACCGAAGTGTCGACCAGCACCTTCATTCGCGTTTCCTCAGGCGGTCGAGGTCCCCTTCCCAGGTCAGTTTGCCGCGCCACTCCAGGAGCCCCAGCCGATGCTTGCGTTGCACGAATTCCCGCAGTGCCTGGTTGATGACTTCGGTTTTGGTTTTGTTGGCTGCCACCTGCATGGCCGCTTGCAAAACTTCGTCGTCAAGGTTGAGTGTGGTGCGCATTCTCGCCTCCTAGATGCAGATTCAAGCACTCATTCATATGCATGTCAAGTGCAGATCGAGGCTGCTGCAGCAATCCTGCCCCGGTCTCGTCATTTCACCGGACGAGCTGAATCCATAGGCGGGCGTTCAGTGCGACTCGCTGCCAGCTGTGCTGAAAAACACGTCGTAAATCTTCTTTGGCACGATCTGGCCGTTCCCGACCAGCATCATGGCCTTCGAGCGCAACCAGAACATGTTCCCGTGGCGGTCTCTTCGGCCGTCATAGTGATAGTTCAAATCAAGCCCAACTACGCCTGCAGATTCAAGCGACATCACCTCGCCTGAATGACAGATTCCATCATGATCCTGGTCAAGCCAGAGCCTCAAACGGTCAAACGAGACATCTGCTGGTGTTATCCAGCGATCACGGTCGGAATCGTAGGAAACCAGCGCCTCAAAACCATTGAGAGCCGTCCCGATTCCATCGATGACCATGGAGTCACCAAAAAGTTCGAGTCCGGAATCCGCACAGCCGTTACCGGTCAAGTCGACGAAGAGAAAGGCGAGCTGTGAGCCAGGTGCCGTCCAGCCGGCCAAGGTGCGCAGCCCATCGCCGTCGAAGTCGAACCACACTCCTTCCTCAGGGCTGGTAAGCCGCCAGGGGCCATGATCTAGATTAATCAGGATCGGGCTCATATGGCAGTCCTGCGCTGAGATGCAGCCGGTCGTTTCGACCGGGGTGCGGTTCATCAAGTCAACCTCCGCGCACTCCTCCGCGGTGATGGCGTGAGGCAAGCCATTGATCGACGCCATGATGGCTCGGTCGCACGATGGCGGGGGATGACTAAGCCCCAGGCGATGTCCAAATTCGTGCGCTATGATCTCGGCCCAGCTATTTGAAGCATTGCACCTTACAACCGATCCGTTTAACATTCGCGTGTATTGAAAGATGGTGATGGTTGTTCCTATAAAACGACCGCAGAGGGTAAGTTCTGGGGATATGTTCGAATCCCATACCACGTTCAGAATAGAAAAGGTCCCTGGTGGGTTGGTAGATGCGGTCCAGAATTCGGGAATTCGCACCGAGTTCGTCCCGCCGCAGGAGGAATTCCACATGCCGGCTGCACTGAAAACGTGGCTGTTGTCATTATTGGGCCAGCCCACAGGGACAACCTTGATGAAAGCTGCGGACGCAACCGCTCCTCGTGTCGCTATGGCGCAATCTATGGCCAGGGAAGGGGCGGAAAAGCTCAACAAAACTGGCAGAGCCGCGAGAGCCGAACGATTTTGTCGAAACCACATTAGATTCTCACCTTCCATCAAGGCCATCAACGGTGTTGCCAAGCCTCTCGAACAAGGAAGCCTTGTTTTCGGGCAAGGGTGGTGACTTTTCATCTCGGTTGCGGAGGAACTGCGGCGGGTATCTCACGGCTTTGTCTTGAATCCAAACGATATCCCCAGGATCCTGCAGCGGGAGATAGATCGGGACGTCATCCCAAGGATCCGTGGTGAAGACAACGACTTCATCCCCAATTTTTGGCAGGCCAGCGTACCTCGCGTCTACCTTGCAAATGCGCTTGGCCCCCAGCGTAAACTCGCCGATCGGGATAAAGAGAAAGAAGGTTGCCCGATCAGACCAGCCTTTGGCAAATTTGAGCGCATTGATCTGGAGCAATGTTCCAGCCACATCAACCAAAAAGCCACTAGCCTGTGCAACCACCGTCCCCGTGACGATGAGATCTGAGTAGTACATGGCATCTTCAAGGGTCTCCCGAGGCTTGGTCTCAATATAATCGGACCAGACCTCTTCCAACCTCACACAATCTTGCCCTTTCTGATCGGTGTCCAAAATTTCTTGAATTGCTCGGACTGCGGAAGAATGCAGCGTCTGCAGGACCTTGCTATCGACGGCTGTACGGTCGGAATTCAAGAGAGCCTCTGCCTTGATCCACAAGGGATATGGAGCCAGTGGGGTCCCACTGTCGATTTTCATTGGTATTGATCTTGCCTCGCTTTCTTGCGCACAGATCTGTGTTTCGCAAGGCAAGAACAACAGTACAAACAATACAAGAACGAGCATGACGATTTTTGATAGATTTGGTCTTAACATTTTTTGCTCCAGATATTGAGTAGATAGTCAAAATAGTTGTCGTCCCCTATTCCCCAAAGCCTGGGGCGAGGACGTTGGCGAACTTGGCGCTGTCTTGGACGCCTTGCGCGGTGATCCAGGCCTCGGCTTCGGCGACCAGACGCTTGCCCGTGTCGCTCAACAGCTGACCCCGGCGCAGCCGGCTGACCGCAGCGTAAAGCAGCATGTCCGCAGCATCAAAACCAGCGGCCGCCGCCGCGAGCAGTTCGGCGGCGGCTTTGCGGTCGCCTTCTAAGGTGAGCAGGGCGGCGCGGATCAGCTGGGTCAAGGGCTCGGCCCAAGAGATCTTCTCCCGCTCGATCACCCGCACTTCTTGGATCACCCGGGAGATGAGCGCTTGGCCCGCAGGCGAAGCGGTGCCCTGGGCCGCCGCCGCCGCGAGCGCGCCGCGGCAGAGCAGGTGACGACCCTCGGTGCGGGTCAGCTGGATGCGCAACAGCAATGATTTCTCTATCCGCGGCCAGGTCGTCGCCAAGATTTGCCAGGCGCTCAGAGCATCGCCGCGGTAGAGCGCGGTCTCGACTTGACCGGTCAGCAGCCAGTAGTGCTGGATGTGAAAACCGCGCTGGGTCCACCGCTCCAGGACCGCTTCGAGTTCGGCCTGGGCCCGATCCGGACGATCCGCTGCCAAGTGAGTGACCCAGACCACCCGACTGCGCAAGTTGACTTCAGCATAAAGGTCGCCTCTTTCCAGCACGTCTTTCAGGTAGTCGGGTAACCGCTTGCGGATCTCGCGCAAGTCGCCGATGAACAACAGCGCGCGCAGCTGGTAGGCGATGGCGGTGTCGAGCTCCCAAGTGACGCCGGTACAGCCTTCGCGCAGCATCTGCTCCCCGCGGTCGATCAGTTCGAAGGCTTTCTTGAAGCGCCCTTCGAGGTAGGCTGCGATGCCAGCAGTGACGTTGGCCAAGCCCAGGGCGTGGGGATGGTTGACCCGTTCGGCCAGGGCCATGGCCTCGCGCACCAAGTGGGCGGTCCGTTGCTGCGCTTTGGTGCCCCCAGTGCCGGAGTAGCCCGACTCGATCGCCAAAGCGCGCGCAACACGGTAAGGCTCGCCCGCGCGCAGCGCGAGCAGCAGGTGGCGCTTGCCAAAGCTCATGCCGCGGATCGTGTCGACCGCGCCCAAACCGATCGACACTGACCAGCAAGTGTCGATCTCGATCAGTTTTTGCGCGGAAATTTGCGTCGAATCCCGCTCTTTGAAAGACAGCCCCCGCCACTTGAGCTGGAGCAGTTGGAAGACGATCGAGAACAGCGCCCGGCGCGGGGTTGGGGGGAACTTCATCCCGATCGACTGCAAGACCGTGCGGATGGTGGCGAGCCCAGCGTCGATGTGACCGCTGATCATCTGCTGCTCGGCTGCCCGCCGTCGCAGTTCCAGGGCTTGCGCGGCTTTTGCCCCTTCAGCCGCCTGCAAGTAGGCCAGGGCGGCCTCGGCTCCGCGACCCGCATTGGTCAGCGCGTCGCCGAGCTTGATGCGCAGGCCGCGCTGGACTTCGGGTTCGTGGATTTCGAGGTCCAGCGCAATCCGATACAGCCGAGCCGCCCGGTCGAACGCCAGGGCGTCGCTCGCTTGGTTGGCCGCGTCGACCGCAAAATCAGCCGCGCGTTCGCGGTCTCCAGCATAGAAAAAGTGGATCGCGAGCGCTTCTGGGTCGGTACTGCCCCCGGCTTCGAGCGCGACCGCTAAACGACGGTGCAGCTGTTTGAGCGCGACGTCGTCGAGCCGCTTGAGCACCGCGCTGCGGATGCGGTCGTTGTAGGTCTCGATCTCTTCGCGCTCGCGCGAGCCGCGCAATCGGCTCAAGCTGGCAGCGCGCAGGATGGCGATCACCGCCTGGGTTTCACTGCCCAGCTCAGCCGCCTGTCGCGCTGCTTCGAGGTCGATCGGACGGCCCGCGACCGCCACCACTTCGAGCAAGCGGCGAGCTTCGGGCGGTAAGCGATCGAGCCGGGCCGAGATCAAGCGTTCCAGGCTCATCCGCTGGTTGAGCGCGCGCTCGACTTCTGCGGGCAGCGTGCGCTGCCCTAGCTGATCGAACCCAGCTTCGGCTTTGGAGTAGCGCACCAGTTCGTCGATGAAAAACGGGTTACCGCCCGACTCATGCGCGATGGTTGCAGCCAAGGCTTGCACCGACTCAGTGCGCTCGCCGAGCAGTTCGAGCGCGAGTTCCCGCGCTTCGTCTGCCGATAGCTCCTGGACCTCGGTTTCCTGCAAGTCGATATTCACCGTGGCCAGGCTGGCGGCATCGAGCGCCTGGAGCAGCGCGCTCGTTTCGCGCTCCTCGCTGCGGTAGCAAGCGATCCACAGCACGGCCGGCGGATCGGGGGGACGCAGCAGTTCGGTGAGCAGAGCGGCGCTGTCGAGGTCACCCCAGTGCAAGTCGTCGACATAAAGGACGACCGGCCGCCGGTCGGAGAGCCGGGCTAAAAGCTCGCGCAAGGCCGCAAACGCGCGGCGCCGCAACTCGCGCGAGTCGGGGATCTCGAGCACCCGGCGCTGCGCTCCAGCTACGGCCTGGACCCGGCGCAAGGCCGGAAACAAGCGCGCCAGGGCCAGCACATTGGTCGGCATCAAGACTTCGACTTCGTGATTGGGCAGCTGGCGCAAGTAGCGGCTGAGCGCGTCAATCAGCGCATCGAACGCTTTGTAGGGCACCGACTCGCGTTCATAGCAGCGTCCGGTGAGCAACACCACGCCTTCGCGCTCGTGCTGCAGCTGGTGCATGAACCGCTGCACCAGCGCGGATTTCCCCATGCCCGAGCTGCCATGCACGAAAAACAAGACGGTTTTGCCTTGCCGGGTGCGGTCAAACGCTGCGACGAGTTCGGCGAGGTGTTTCTTGCGGCCGACGAACCGCTCGCTGGTGGCGGTCGAGGAAGTGGTCTGCGCGGTGTGGCGGGAAGGCGCACCGCCCAAGAGACGGAGCACGCGTTCAGCCGAGGGCCTTTTCTCGGGGTCACGCGCCAGGAGTTCGACGCAGAGGTCCGAAAGGTCCTCGGGCACTTCAGGGATCAGGCCGCGGGGCGGAGGGGGATCGAGGCTCTGCTTGTCGGTCAGGATCTTGAGAAAGCCGCCCTTGAACGGAATGTTGCCGGTCAGCGCTTCGTACAGGATCACGCCCGTGCTGTACCAGTCGCTCGCCGGGGTCACCTTGCGGCCCGCGGCCTGCTCTGGGGACATGTACGCAGGAGTCCCCGAAATATCGCCGTCCATGGTCTCGTAGAGTTGACTGCTGGAGAACCGCTCTTTGACCAGTCCGAAGTCGAGCAACACCACCCGGCCGTCCGGCTCGACGCGGATGTTCGACGGTTTGAGGTCGCAGTGCAGCTTGCCCGCGGTGTGGAGTGCGCACAGCCCTTCGGCGAGTTGCCGCAAGGCCATGCGCAAGCGTTCGGGGTCAGCCGGCGCGGTGGGGGTGGGCAAGGAATAAAAACGCGCGGTGTCGAACATCTCGACCCCTGGCTGACTCCGGGTGTAATCGATGAAGTCGAGACCGTCGACCAGCTCCATGGTGAAAAACCAGCGATCGCCGTCCGACAGCAGCTCGTAAAGCTGTACCAGGTTAGGGTGGTTGACGTCGGCGAGCGCGCGAAACTCGCGCTTGAAGCGGTAAATCGATGCGGGATCCGATTTGTGCAAGGTCTTAAGCGCAACGATCGTTTTGAGCTTGCGATCGAAGACCCGATACACCTCTCCCGACGTGCCTGATCCCAGACGTCCCTGCACCTCGAAACGCTCGGTTCCCTTGAATTCGTAAGGCCCCATCATGTGTCGCGCAGCCTCAATCGAGCGAACCCTCCGCGGATTGAGCTTTGGCCCTAACTTAGCACACCCTGGCAGCCCGCTTGGGCGCCGCATCGGCAGAATGACCCGATCGTCCTGAACGCGCGCCCGGACGCAGTTCGTACTAGAATCGCTGCGCTGTGAAGCGCACACTTGAAATCGACGGCAACCCGGCCAAAGGACGCTTTAGGCTCCGGGTGCTCGGGAGAATGCTCTGCACCCTGATGAGTTGCACCCTGATGAGCTGTGGTGACTCCCGCACGCCGCTCACCTTGTACTCACCCCATGGCCGCGACTTGCTCACTCTGGTCGAAACCGCGTTCGAAGCCGAACATCCGCAAATCGACGTCCGCTGGCTCGACATGGGCACCCAGGAAGTGTTCGACCGGGTGCGCTCGGAAGCCGCCAATCCCCAAGGCGATGTGTGGTTTGGCGGACCCGCGACCACTTTCAACCTGGCTGCCCGCAAGGGCCACCTCGAAGCCTTTACGCCCACCTGGGCGGCGTCCGTGCCGGCCGTGAGCCGGCATCCTGAAGCGCTGTTTTTTGGCCTCTACCGCACCCTCACGGTGATCGCGTTTAACGAGCAAGCCGTGACCCCCGACGACGCCCCGCAGGATTGGGACGATTTGCTGCTGCCGCGCTGGCAAGGCAAGATCTTGATCCGCGATCCCCTGGCGAGCGGCACCATGCGCACGCTGTTCGGGATGATCCTCGCCCGTTCGGTGGCACAAACCGGCAATCCCGCGCGCGGCTTTGCTTGGCTGCGCCAGCTCGATGCCCAAACCAAGGAGTACGTCCACAACCCGGCCCTGCTCCACCAGAAGCTAATCCGCCAGGAGGGGCTGGTCACCATGTGGACCTTGACCGATATCTTGATCCAACGCCAGCGCGGTGGACCGCTCAACTACCGCTTCCCGCGCAGCGGCTCACCGGTGATCGACGATTCGATCGCGCTCATCCGCGGTTGCCGGCATCCGCAAGAGGCGCGCACTTTCATCGAGTGGGTGGGCAGCCGCGAGGCCCAGCTGCTGACCGCGGAGAAAGCGCTTTTTCTGCCTGCGCGCGAAGATCTCCCACCCGCTGAACTCCCGGCGTGGGCGCAACAAGCCCTGCGCGAGGTGGTA
>CAZCOV010000020.1:0-15052 GCA_964499975.1 uncultured Thermoanaerobaculia bacterium | reverse complement strand
CTATGACCGCGGCGATCTCTATGCCCGCGCCTACTGGGACCTCATCGCGCGCGAAAGCGATGCCTGGATGAACACCTGGGACCGCGAAATCCGCGGACGCGGTCTGGCCGGCCGCTGACCCTGAAGGCCGCGGTTTTAACGCTTGGTTTCTCCGCTAATGTTTCTCAAGGTGCAAGATCTCGCCAAGAACTTTGCCGGTACTCCGGTGCTCGACGCCTTGTCCCTGACTTTGGCTGAAGGCGAGATCTTGGCTTTGCTCGGGCCAAGCGGCAGCGGCAAGACCACGGCCTTGCGCCTGCTCGCCGGGTTTACCCCGCCCGACCGGGGCACGATCGAGATCGCGGGCGAAGACGTCACCGCCCGACCGCCCGCCGCCCGCGGGATTGGCATGGTCTTCCAGCACTATGCGCTGTTCCCTCACCTCACGGTGTTTGCCAACGTGGCCTTTGGGCTTGCAGCCCAAGGCTGGCCGCGGGAGAAGATCCCGCCGCGAGTTGCGCAGGTGTTGCAACTGGTCGACCTGCCGGATTTGGGAGCGCGTCCGGTGCATGCCATCTCCGGCGGCCAGCAGCAGCGGGTAGCCTTGGCGCGCGCGCTGGCCCCAGAACCGCGGGTGCTGCTCCTCGATGAACCCCTCTCGAACCTCGATCCCGCGCTGCGCGAACGCACCCGCCTGGAGCTGCAGCAGGCGGTCCGCCGGATCGGGATCACCACGGTGCTGGTCACCCATGAGCAGGACGAAGCCTTTGCGCTGGGCGACCGGGTCGCGGTGCTCTATCGCGGACGCCTCGAACAGATCGGCCGCCCAGAAGAGCTGTACCGCGAACCGCAAACGCCATTTGTCGCCACGTTTGTCGGGCGGGCGAATCGCTTGCCCGGCGTCCTCGCCCCAGGGGGTGGCGCAGCGTTGCTCACGCTGCCGCCAGCGGATGTGGTCCCCTGGCCAGGGATCGCAGCAGAGCCCCTCGCCCCTGGCGCACCGGTCTGGCTCATCGTGCGGCCAGAAGCTCTCCGGCTGGCCCCGGCCGACGCCCCTGCCAGCTTGCCCGGTCAGGTGATCGCGCGGCGTTTCACCGGCCCTTTGACCTACCTCACCGTCGCCCTCGGCCAAGGGGTCGACGTAGAAGTTGCGGTTGAGGGTGCAGCCGCGGGTGCAGCCGCGGGTGCAGCCGCGGGTGCAACCGCGGGTGCAACCGTGGGAGACGCGGTTTCCGTTCTGCTCAACGTCCATGGACCCAGCCCGCGGATTTTCCGGCGCGAGGGCAGCGCTTGAACTTCGGCTGGAACTCCGCCTGGCGGGCGCTCGCACCCCGCGGGGCTGCCGTGGCGGTGACCGCGGTCTTGCTCTGGCTGGTCGTCTGGCCGCTCGCGCTGCTCCTGCTCGAAGCCCTGCGCACCCCGGACGGCTTCGGCCTCGCCCACTTTGCCGAGTTTGCTCGACGTCTTGACGAGTGGGTCGCTTTGGGGCGCAGCCTGTGGATCTCGGTGGCTTCGGTCGTGCTCGCCGCGGCGGTGGGCGTACCTCTGGCTTTTTTCTTCGAACGCAATGCGTTCCCCGGGCGCTCGGTTTTGGGCGCGCTCGCTGCCCTGCCGATCGCTTTGCCACCGCTCGTGGGGGTGATCGCGTTCCTCTTCCTTTATGGTGAGAGCGGCTTTCTCGCCCGCGGCCTGCAGCACCTCCTGGGACTGCGCGAGGCGCCGTGGCGGCTGCACGGGCCCGGGGCGATTCTGCTCGTCCATGCCTACTCGATGTACGCCTACTTCTACCTCTTCACCCGCGCGGGCCTAGCCCGGCTCGACGCCTCGCTGCTCGAAGCCGCCGCCATCTTGGGGGCCGGGCGCGGGCGCATCTTTTGGCGGGTGGTTTTGCCGCAGCTCCGGCCCGCGCTCCTCGGCGCCACCCTGCTCACCTTGATGACGTCGTTGGGCTCGTTTTCCGCGCCCTACATTTTTGCCGGCGGTTACCGGGTGATGACCACCCAGATCGTGGCCTCGAAACTCAGCGGCGAACTGGCTCTAGCCCAAGTCGAAGCCGTGATGCTCGCGCTCGTGGCTTTGCTCGCCTTGGGCTGGATCCGCGCGCTCCAAGGGCCCGACTTGACGGGCGCGGGTCATGGTTTGGCCCCAGCCCCACCCCCGCCCGCGCGCCGTCCATGGGTGCGCTGGACGAAAACCGCCCTCGCCGCTGGGTTCTTGCTGCTCGCCGTGCTGCCCCACTTGACCTTGCTCTTGATCTCGTTCGTTCCGGCAGATTCATGGACCGTCGAGCTGTTGCCGCCGGAGCTCAGCTGGGGCAATTACCAACAGCTCTTTGCCCAGCCCGAAAGACTGCGGCCGATGCTCAACTCGCTGTGGATGGCCACGGTGGCCACTGCCGGGGCAGTGGTTTTGGGACTGCTCGCGGCGCGCCATTCGCTCGCCCGCGGCAGCCGCTGGGGCATGCTGCTCGAAACGCTGATCGCCTTGCCGTGGGCGGTTCCGGGCACCGTGTTCGCGGTGGCACTGGCCACCACTTTCAGCGTTGATGCCCCGCTTCTCGCACGCTTTGTTTGGGTCGGGACGCCGATCCTCTTGCCCCTCGCCTACCTGGCGCGGGCCTTGCCCATGACCGGCCGCGCGGCGCTCGCCGGTCTCCGCCAGCTCGACCCCGCGCTGGGCGAAGCCGCCGCGAGCTTGGGAGCGGGTCCGCTGCGCACCTTCTTGCGCGTCACCTTGCCCTTGATCCGGCCGGCGCTTGCCGCCGGCACCAGCCTGGCGATGATTGCGGCGCTCGGCGATTTTGTCAGCTCGGTGGTGCTCTACACCTTTGAAACCCGGCCGATTTCGCTCGAGATCCAGTCCACTTTGCGGCTGCAGGAATTTGGCGTGGCTGCCGCTTATGGCGTCTTGCTGATGATCTTGGCGAGCTTCACTTTCCTGATCTGGGGACGCGAGGGGGAAGCCCGCTGATTCGGGCCGCGATGGCGAACCCAACGACGACCGACAAGCTGGCGCTCTCTCGGCTGTGGGTGCTGATGGTGACGGCCTTTGTCGACATGATCGGCTATGCCTTGATCCTGCCGCTCCTGCCCTTTTACGCCACCCGCTTTGGCGCAGGTCCGGCGGTTGTCGGCATCCTGATCGGGGCTTATGCCCTGGCCCAACTGCTCACCGCACCGTTTTGGGGCCGCTGGTCCGACCGCTTTGGCCGCCGTCCGGTGATCCTCGGGGGCCAGCTGCTTTCCGCCGTGGCTTTCTTGGTGTTCGCGGTGGCCGATTCCGTGCCCTGGCTATTGCTCTGCCGTCTGCTCCAAGGCGCAGGGGGCGGCACCATGAGCGCCACCGTGGCCTACGTCAGCGATTCGGCTCCTCCGGCAGAACGGGCCAAAGCCCTGGGCTGGCTCACTGCCGCGTCCAGTGCGGGCGTGATGGTCGGCCCGGCGATCGGCTCGCTGAGCGTGGGTACCAGCTATGCTGCTCCAGGACTCCTGGCCGCGGGCTTTTGCTGGCTCAACATGCTGTTCACCTGGCGCGTGCTGCCGGAATCCACGCCGGAAAAACCGCGTGCGACCGACCCGCAAAATCCGAACGCCAAGCCCAATGAGCCGACGCCTCCCCGCTTGCGCCAGGCCGCCCTGACGATCCTCCGCCATCCCTTGCAGTCGACCAGCGCCTTGATCTGGATCTACACCGCCGGGATCATGGCCTTCATGGGCGTCAACAGCGTGACCGCGCTGTATTTGGCTGACACTTTCGGGATCACCGAAGCGACGATCGGCTGGTACTACTTCGCGATCGGCCTCACTTCGGTGATCCTGCGGGCAGTGGTTTTGGGGCCTGCAGTGCGGCTTTTGGGGGAGGTGCGCGTCCTGCGGCTGGGCACGCTGGTGTTGGGCTCCGGCATGGTGCTCGCGCCGTTCGCTGACTCGCTCTGGCAATTTCTGCCGCTGGCTTTGCTCGTCCCCACCGGCACCGCCTTGCTCTTTCCGGCCACCACCTCGCTCATCTCGCGCTACTCGCCCCCGGAGGTGGTGGGCCAGACCCTGGGCTTACAACAAGCCTTTGGAGGAATGAGCCGTTTGGTAGGTCCGGTGCTCTGCGGCAGCCTCTACCAGGCTTTTGCGCACGGAACCCCGTTTTGGAGCTGCGGCGCGCTGGTTTGGCTGACCGCGCTGTTTGCCTTCCAGTTCCGTCCTGGCGAGGCCCCGCTGCCGCGGCTCCAGGGCAGCGAAACCCCCGACCCGCCGTGAGGCGGTGAGGCGGCTAGCAGCTTGACGGCGCAAGAGGATCGGCTTTACTGTCTTTGCACGGTCTTGGCTGTGACCGGGCTCGCCTGCGGGTCCGGCCAGCAAGTCCGCGAAAGGCAATGACACCGCAATGACACGGCAATGACACTGAAATGACACGGATGAACCAGGACGCCCAACGATCCTCCACCTGTTTCCCCCGCCGCCGCCGCGCGCTGCGGACGAGCGCGCGGGTTTTGCCGCTGCTCTCGTGCATCCTGCTGGCATCTGCTTTCCTCGCGCAGGAACCAGCCGCACCCCCACCCTCGCCCCCTGCAGCGGGCGAAAGCGAGCGGCCGGCATTGTTTGTCGATACCGTCGACGTCAACTTGAT
This sequence comes from uncultured Thermoanaerobaculia bacterium, assembly GCA_964499975.1. Classification (GTDB taxonomy): domain Bacteria; phylum Acidobacteriota; class Thermoanaerobaculia; order Multivoradales; family J023; genus CAZCOV01. The sequence continues at coordinate 10,453 of CAZCOV010000020.1, read as the reverse complement.
CAACGTCGACGTCTACGTGACCGACCGCGATGGCCAGCGGGTCACCGGTTTGACCAAAGACGATTTCGAGCTGCTCGAAGACGGCCGGCCGATCAGGATCACCAATTTCTATGCGGTCGAGGACGGCAAGCCCGTGGTGTTGCCCGAGGAGGCACAGGCCGCCGGGACCCCTGTAGCCCCCCCGCCGGATGAACCGCCCTCGCCGACCCGGCTCGACGAGTTGCCGGTGCCGGAAGACCAGCGATTGCATCTCATCGTCTACATCGACAACCTCTTTATCCGTCCCTTTAACCGCAACAAAGTGGTGCGCGAAGTGCGCCGCTTCCTGCACGGCAACCTCAAGCCGCAAGACCAGGTCATGCTGGTCACCTTCGATCGCTCAATCCATGTGCGCCACCCGTTCACCAGCGACATGAACGCGATCGGCGCCGCGCTTTACGAGCTCGAAGAGCTGACCGGGTTTGCCGTTCAAGCCGCGAGCGAGCGCCGCGAGTTCTTGCGGCGCATCGACGAGACCAAGGACGTTCTTGAAGCCGAACAGCACGCCCAGTACTACGCTGAATCGCTCCACCACGACTTGACCACGAGCATCAACGCGCTCAAGGACCTGACCGGCTCGCTCGCGGGCATCCCTGGAAGGAAGGCCCTGCTTTACGTCAGCGACGGCTTGCCCATGACCCCAGGCCAGGACCTTTATTTCGTGGTGGATCAGCGGTTTACCGGCCGGATCGCCACCCAGCTGCGGGCCAATCGCTTCAGCGCCCGGCGTCCGTTCCGCGAACTCACCGCCCAGGCCAACGCCAACCGGGTTACCTTTTACACCTTGGGGGCAGCGGGCATGAGCAATCACGAGTCGCTTTCCGCGGAGTACGGCGGGAGCAACGACCCCAAGACCGGGCTCACCGGCGGCTCGCGCATCGAAGCGGATTTCATGCGCCTTTCCGATTACAGCGAACCGCTCCAGGTGATGGCCGCGGACACCGGCGGCCTGGCCACCTTCAACACCAACAATTTCACCGCTGCCTTGGGCAATATGGCCACAGATTTCCAGAGCTACTACTCGCTCGGCTACTTGCCGGCCCACAGCGGGGATGGCCGCTTCCACGACATCCAGGTCAGAGTCAAACGTCCGGAATTGACCGCGCGCCACCGTCAAGGCTACCGCGACAAGACGTCCGAAGCGCGGGTGGCCGAAGGCACGCTGGCCGCCCTGCTTTACGGCGTCGAGAGCAATCCTTTGAACATCAACCTGGTGATCGAGCCGGAACGGCGGCGCGACGACGGGCAGTTTCTCGTCCCCATCCTGGTGCGCGTCCCGCTCGGACGCTTGACTTTGATTCCCCAGCAGGGGCAACACCTGGGACAGTTTCGCGTGTCACTCGCGGCGATCGATGACGACCGCGCGCTCTCCCCGATCGAGCAGCACAGCGTCCCAGTGGCGATTCCCGAAGCGGATCTCGAGACCGCGCGCAAGCAGTATTACGTCTACTCCGCCGAGCTCTTGATGCGCGCGGGATCCCAGCAGATCGCAGTCGGCGTGCGCGACGAGTTCGCGGGCGAAATCTCTTTCGTCCGCCAGGTGGTGCAGATCGGCCGGCGTTAAACCGGCTCGCCGAGATCCCGCTCGATGCAAGAGGGCGCTTACCTGAAGCGCGCTAACCCGAAGCCCCTGGTATTGCCTTGCCCAGGCGGTCGCTCTCGGTCTTGCGCCAGAACTGCAAAAGCCCCCAGAAGTGCTCAGTGAACGGCTCGATCTCGTGTTTGGGGAAAAGCGCAGTGACCTTGCTGCGCACGGCATTGCGCGCGACCTCGGTGCCGAAGAACTCCCAGGCCACTTCGTCGAGATGGCGCAAGTGACGGTGGCAGAACTCCTCGAAGCGGTCGGTTTCGAAGTGTTCTTCCGCTATCCGGGCGTACTCCGCCAACGCGTCTTTGAAGGGCAAGCCCTGTCGGCGCACCGCGTAGTAAGGCTCCCAGTCGACGGTCTGCCGCATCTTGCGCCGGGTGGCGACCGCAAAAATCGTCCAGCGCAGCATGGCTTTGACCAGCCAGGGGAAGTGGTAGTGCAACGAGGTGACTTGGGAGTCTGGACAGGCGTTGGCAAAGTCGATGGGGTGGAAGACTTGGTGCAAGCGCAAGGATTCGCAGGAATTGAAGTCCCAGCCGAAAAACGCGTTGATGGTCAGGGTCATCTGGCGCAGGACCTGGTACTCTTCGGTGGTGACGAAGTTAAAGTCGATTTTGTAGCGGTCGTGGAGCGGCGCGCCCGGGTCGTATTTGATCACGTTGACTTGCGGACCGAGGCCGATCGCGCGCACGAAAAGATCCCAGCCGTCGACCGCTTTTTGCAAGTGCATGATCATCTTGCCGCTGGTGTCATAGGCTTTCCTGAGCTCGTCGCTGTTGTCGATTTTGCTCACACCTTTCCACGCGCCGCCATCGAAGGGCTTCATGAACAAGGGGTAGCCGACCTGGTCGCCCACCGCCCCGAGGTCGAAGAGGCGGGCATACCGCTCGAGCGTGGGTTTCAAGTCGACATGGGGCTCATAGTCCTTGGGTGGCAGCAGCCAGGTGGTCGGCACCGGCAGCCCGAGGTACATCATGGCGCAGTACGTGGTGTGCTTTTCCATGGACTGAATCGTCCACGGGTTGTTGAGGACGTAGAGACCATCGAGCAGGATCGCTTTCTTGATCCATTCGCGGCTGGTGTGGTACCAGTGGGTGAGGCGGTCGATGACCAGCGGGTAGCGACAGGGTTGCTGCAAGTCGAACGGTTCGATCGTGACCCGGTCGACCCCGAATTCAACGAGGTCGCCGTCGTCTGGGATTTGCAAGTTGAGGCGTTTGAGGATCTCTTCAAAGCAGATCGGCCAGCAGAGATCCGCACCGAGCGAGAGGCCGATTGTACGTTTGACGTTGGCCACGGCAAAGTTCCTTCCTGGTATCCCGGCCCGTCCTGGGCCGCTTGAGCTTCAGCTCCTTATTCATACACCATCCACAGCTCGCCGGGGAACAGAAATGACAGGCCGCGGCGCAGACGGTCGCGCCAGTTTTCCCAGTTGTGCCCGTCGCGCGCCTCTTCGTAACGCACTTCCATGCCGGATTCCTGAAGCAGAGGCACCAGCGAACGGTTTTCGTAGATCAACGACTCGTACATGCCACAGCTCACGTAGACCCGCTCGCTCGGACGTCCGGGCTGGTCGCGAAATGCGTTGACGAACTTGACCACGGGGTCAAAGGTCGGACCCCGGCGGTGGGGGCCGATATCGGTGAAAGCGAACGAGCCTGATTGCAAGAGCAGCCGGCCATAGGTGTCCGGGTAGCGCCAGGCGCAAGACAGGGCCGCAACTCCGCCAAAGCTGGCGCCCATCAAGCCGCGCATGCTCGGCTCCTGGTGCAGAGGGAACTCCGCTTCCAGCCGCGGAACTAGCTCTTCGGTCAAGAAGCGGGCGTGGGCCGGGTGGTCCGGGTATTCTGCGAGGCGATCCCGCGGGTTGGTCAAAGCCACGATCAAAGGCGCCACTTCCAGCCGGTGAATCAGGTTGTCGAGCACGGTCTTGAGGTTGGAGAAGCGCAAGTAGTCGCTGCCGTCGTGGACGATCAGCAGGGGGTAGCGGCGGGTTGCGCGGAAACGCGCTGGACGGTAGACCTCGACTTTGCGGGTCTCGCCAAAAGCACGGCTTTGAACGCTCAACTGCACCAGGTCGCCAGGCCGGGCTTCAGGGTCGGGAAAAGTCCAGGACGGCCGGCGCGAGCCCTGGGAGTGGCACACCGAGTTGGCGCCGTAAGGGTCAAACGCTTTTTCCGGGTTGAGCGGATCGAGGATCCAGTTCTGTTGATCGCCGTGGACCACATTGATCTTGTATTGCATGCGCGAACGTTTGGGCAACTCGAGCACCAAGTACCAGAGGTCGGTGCGCGAAATGCGGCTGAACGGCCGCGACGTCGGCAGACCATAAATGAAGTGCTGCAGGAGCACTTGGTCTGCCTCGCCGCGATAGACAAAGGTCACCGACGGCCCCTCGATCAGGGGGAAATTACGCCCCGCGATGAAACGGTCGATCACCGCTGGCGACAGCTCCTCCTGGGCGATCAAGTCGTGGATCGCCAGCGTCATCGTTCCTCCGAGCCCAGCGAGTCCAGATGCTTGACCGGGCGCTTGATCCCGTCAGCAGCCAGCAAGCGCGTTTTGGGTGTGCCGTTCCACGCGCTGCCGTCAAAGCGCAGGGCTGAACCATCGTCGAAGGCGACGCAGTGGTTGGGCGCGAAACGGCGGGCGAACAGCGCTACCCGCACCGGATCGTCGAGCCGCAGCCGGCGCCGGGCATGGGGCAGCGGCACCAGGTTGGGGAAGAGCCCTAAGCCCACCTCCAAGACTTCGGTATTGCCTCCCCCCTGCGGCGGGAAGTCATGGAAGAGGACGACCCGTTCGCTGCAGGCCATGGCACCCGCCGACCAGCAAAAGAGGGGCAGATGCGCGCTGAGTTCGCCGAGGTTGAAGAGCCGCAGCCGGTTGAGCAGGACGGCCACGTGTCCCCCGGCAATCGCCAGTGCTTTCGAGTGCGCGAGGATTTGCGTGATCTCTTCGAGGTGACGCACCACCGCAGGCCGGGTCCAGGGCAAGATCTGCGCAGCAAACTCGGCATGCACCTCGCGGATGCGCCCGAGGTGTTCGCGATCGAGGGTGCGGATCGCGGTGATCGCGGCTTCCCGCTCGGGCTCGAGCAGACGGGGATTGCCCGCTCGCCGCATCAGCTCGCGGGCGGGCTTGAGCGCAAAATCGAGGCGGAAGCGGTACAGGGCCTGGAGCTCGCGCAGTCGGTCCTGACGCGCGCGGTGTGCGGCAGACAGCTCGCGGTCTTCGGCAAAGACCTGCTCGGCCCGTGCATGCAGGCGCAAGTCCACGACCGGACGCTCGAGGTGGGCCTGCAACTCCTCATTCTCGGCCTCGCGCTCCTGCCATCCAGCGGTGATCGCTGCTACTTGGCCGTCAATGCCCAGACGATTGACCTCGGTGACGAGGGACGGCTTGAGACGTTGCGGGCCGAGCAGGGTGATCGTCCTCATGGGGGCGCCTATTATTCCGAAGTTCCGTCCTGGAGGGAACTGCAAATAGCTCCCCTCCGGTGCCGTCGCGCGGCGCCGGGCGAAAGCGTCCTGCCGCCGAGAGAGTGAAGTCGGTTTCACAACTCCACCGCGCGCGTGCTCCGCGATCAGAGGATCGTGTAAAATGCGCGTGGGACTCGCCGGCCCACTCGCTGGCCAACTCGTCAGCCCATGCGTTGCTCCCTCTTGCTGTGGTTTCGCTGGGGACCCTGCCAGAGGAGAACGAATGGTGAGAGGCATGGGCGAGGAGTGAGATGTCTCATGATCACTGAACCAGAGGGGATGAAGACGTGGCGCCAACGCTGAACGCCTTGCTCAAAAACATGGTGGAGCAAGGAGGCTCGGACCTCCACATCACCACCAACTCGCCGCCCCAGATCCGAGTCGACGGCAAGCTGCTTCCGCTCAACCTTCCACCCTTGACCCCGACGGACACCAAACAGATCGCTTATTCCATCCTGACCGATATCCAAAAGCACCGACTCGAAGAGGACCTCGAGATCGACTTTTCATTCGGGATCAAGGGCTTGTCGCGCTTCCGCGCCAACGTCTTCCACCAGCGCGGGGCCGTGGCCGCGGTCTTTCGTACCATCCCCTACGAGATCCGCAGCTTCCGCGAGCTCAACTTGCCGACGGTGATCGAACGGATCTGCGAAAAGCCGCGCGGGCTGGTGCTGGTCACCGGCCCCACCGGATCGGGGAAATCGACCACCCTCGCTGCGATGCTCGACAAGATCAACCGCGAACGCCACGAGCACATGATCACGATCGAAGACCCGGTCGAGTACCTCCACTCGCACAAGAATTGCCTGGTCAACCAGCGCGAGCTACACGCAGACACCCACAGCTTTTCTGCGGCGCTCCGCGCGGCCTTGCGGCAAGATCCCGATGTGGTCTTGATCGGTGAGATGCGCGACCTCGAAACCATCGAATCCGCGCTGCGCATTGCTGAAACCGGGCACTTGACGTTCGCCACCTTGCACACCAACTCGGCTGCCCAGACGATCAACCGGATCATCGACGTTTTTCCCGCGCACCAGCAGTCGCAAGTGCGGGCCCAGCTCTCCTTGGTGCTCGAAGGCATCATGTGCCAGGCCCTGCTGCCGCGGGCGAGCGGCAAGGGGCGCGCTTTGGCCATGGAGATCCTGGTGCCCAACTCGGCGATCCGCAATCTGATCCGCGAAGACAAGGTGCATCAGGTCTATGGCATGATGCAGACCGGACAGGCGAAGTACGGCATGCAGACCTTCAATCAAAGTCTGGCCGCGCTCTATTTCAAGAAGCAGATCACGCTCCAGACCGCGCTCTCGCGTTCTTCGCTCCCCGACGAGTTGCAAGAGATCATCGCGCGCGGGCAGACCACACTCAGCCCCAACTTGCAGCCGACCACCACGCCCCAAGAGGCGACCGCCAGGAGGTAAGCGATGCCCAATTTCACTTGGAAAGGTCGAACCCCCGCCGGCAAGATCGAGCAAGGGGTCATCGCCGCAGAATCGCGCGAAGCCGCCAATGCCATCCTCAGGCGGCAGAAGATTCAGGTCACCAACCTGCGCGAAAAAGAACGCCGGATCCCGCTCTTGCCCAAAGGCAAGGTTGCCTCCAAAAAGATCGCGATCTTCACCCGGCAGTTCTCGGTCATGCTCGATGCAGGCTTGCCTCTGGTCCAGTGCCTGGAAATTCTCGGCGCGCAGGAAGACGACAAGGCACTGCGCAACGTGATCAGCGGCGTGCGCGCCGACGTCGAAGGCGGCTCTTCGCTGTCGGAAGCGATGCGCCGGCATCCCAATGCCTTCGACGACCTTTACGTCAACATGATCGCCGCGGGTGAAACCGGCGGTATTCTCGACATCATCCTGCAACGGCTCTCGACCTACATCGAGAAAGCGGTCAAGCTCAAGTCCCAGGTCAAGAGCGCATTGATTTACCCGGCTGCGGTCATCTCCATCGCTTGCATGGTGGTCTTCGTTATTTTGTGGAAAGTTATTCCGGTTTTTGCGCAACTCTTTGCCGGCCTGGGCGCCCGCTTGCCGTTTTTGACCCGGGTGGTTGTCGCCGCCAGCAATTTCATCGGCAGCTACGCGATCTGGATTATCCTCGCGCTCATCCTGGCCTATATCGCCTTAGTGCAGTGGCACAAAACCTATCGCGGACGGCGGATTCTCGACAACCTGGCGCTCAGAATTCCGGTGATCGGCATGCTGCTGCGCAAGATTGCGATCGCGCGTTTCTGCCGCACCCTTTCCACTCTCACTTCGTCGGGCGTGCCGATCCTCGATGGTCTCGAAATCACCGCACGTACCGCGGGTAACGCCATCGTCGAAGACGCGATCATGACCGTGCGCAAGAGCGTCGAAGAAGGTAAAACCATCAGCGGTCCTTTGGGTGACACCAAAGTGTTTCCTTTGATGGTCGTCCAGATGATCGGCGTCGGCGAGCAGACCGGTGCGCTCGACCAGATGCTGGCCAAAATCGCCGAGTTTTACGAGGACGAGGTCGACACTGCCGTGGCGGGTCTGATGAAGTTGATCGAGCCGATGCTGATCACCTTTCTCGGCGTGGTGATCGGCACCATCGTCACTGCCATGTACATGCCGATGTTCGCCATCATGCAGGAAATCGGCTAGCCGGGGCTGGTCCTGGCGCGGCTGCCGCGGCTGCACCCGCGGCTGCACCGTGTCTTGGGGGACCGGACCCCACGCGTTGCTGGGCTATGGACGACTTGCCGCTCAAGGATGGACGGGATGGCGCGAACGCGCATGGAAGACCATCAACCCAACAAGCTGCTGTGGTTGATCGGGATTCGGGTGCTGATCGTCACCAGCATCACCATCCCGTATTTCCTCTACCAGGCCAGCGTCCCCGTCGAACAAGCGGCAGCGGGCAAGGCGCGGATCACCTTCGATGAATCCGCCCCCCTGAGCCAAGATCCGTTGCTCTTGTCCGGGGAGCGCGCTCCCGCCGAAGAACGGCGCCAGCAGATCGAGCAGCGGGAGCGCCAAGTACAAGCCCAGGTGATCCGCGAGCGGTCGGACCAGCAGCAGCGGCACGCACAGGTGATGAAAATCCTGATCGCGGTCACCTCGGTCCAGACCTTGATCTACATCGCTTTGCTGCGCCTCTTGCGCCGCCGTCCCGACCTTCAGATTTACTGCCACTTCGGCGGCGATTTGCTGCTGATCACTTTGCTGATCTTTGAACTTGCAGAAGCCGCAAGCAACTTTGCCCTACTTTACATTTGCGTGATCGCGGTTGCGGCCGTGCTTTCCAAGCGGGCGGCCGCGCTGGTCGTCGCCACCACGGCCTTCTTGCTCTATGCCGCAGTGATGATGACTCCGGGAATACTCGCGCCCATTTTGAGCTGGATCCGCACCATTGCCCTGTGGGGATCCCCCTCGCTGCCGCCCGTGTTGGGACGGCTGACCAGTGTGCCTTTGAGTTACGACCTCGCCGTCCACTTGCTCGGCTTTTATGGGGTCGCCATCTTGACCTCGTATCTGACCCGCGACGTGGCGCAGACCGAAGAAAAACTGCGCAAGCAAAACCGTGACCTCGCCTACTTGCGGGTGATGCATCGCGACGTGGTCCAGTCGATTTCGAGCGGTCTTGCTGCGATCGACCTCGATGGCCTGATCACCAGCCTCAATCGCGCGGGCGAAGAGGTCCTGCGCCAGCCGGAAAAGGATCTGCTGGGTCTCCATGTCGCCGAAGCTAAACTCTTTACCCGCGAGGAATGGGACGAAGAAACCAAAAAAGCGATTGCCGGCAAGAAAGGGCGTTCCGAGCTGGTCTTGCGTCAGGGCGATGAGTTACTTTACATCGGCTTCACTTTGACCTTGTTGCGCGACGCCGAGGGCCAACATCGCGGCTACTTGTGGATTTTCCAGAACCTGACCGAATGGCGCAAACTCGAAGAGCAACTGCGGATTAAAGATCGCCTCGCCGCGATCGGCGAAATGGCTGCGGGCCTAGCGCACGAAGTCGGCAACCCCTTGGCCGCAATTTCGGGCTCCGTGCAAATGTTGGCTGGAACCATGGAGGGCACGCCGGCCCAGCGCAAACTGCTCGAAATCACCCTCAAAGAAAGCCAGCGCCTCGACCGCACGGTCAAAGCGTTTCTTCAGATGGCCCACCCCCGCCCACGGCAAGCGGTCCAATTCGACGTGGCCGCGCTCCTCGCCGAAGACGTCCAGCTCCTGCGCAACAGCGATGAAGTTCACGCCCAGCACCAGATCAACGCCGAACTCCACCCGCCCTCGGTTTTCATTTCCGCGGATCCCGACCAGATCGGTCAACTCTTTTGGAACCTCGCTCGCAACGGCTTGCATGCCATGCCCCAAGGCGGCATCCTCACGATTTCCGGGCGGCTGCTCAATGGGGTCTATCAGATCCAGTTCCGCGACACCGGCAGCGGCATGTCCGCGGAAGAAAAAGCCAAGCTCTTCCACCCCTTCAAATCGTTTTTCGACAAAGGAACGGGCTTGGGCATGGCGATCGTCTACCGCATCGTCGAAGAGCACCAGGGAGAAATCCAGGTGGACAGCACGCCCGGTCACGGCTCGACGATCAGCGTCGAGTTGCCGATCCGACCTGCGGAAGTACTCCACACTAACTGATGGGAGCTTTTTGTGAAATCACGTCTCCTGATCGTCGATGATGAGCTGAGCTTGCTCGAATTCTTGCAACTCCTGTTCGAAGAGCAAGGATACGAAGTCCACCGTGCGGGCTCGGTCGGCGACGCCAAGGCCAAGATCGCCAACGACAGCTTCGACTTGATCCTGTCGGACATTCTGATGCCCGACGGCAATGGGCTCGACTTGCTCAAAGAAATCAAAGCGCAGCAACCTCATTGCGCGGTCATCATGATGACTGCCTATTCGTCGACCAAGTCGGCGATCGAGGCGATGAAGCTCGGCGCTTACCACTACATTGCCAAGCCGTTCGACGTCGAAGAGCTCAAAGTGGTAGTCGCCGGAGCACTGGAAAAGAAGGGCCTCCAAACTGAAAATATTTATTTACGACGAGAACTTGAGCAAAAATATAAATTCTCCAACATCATCGGTCGTAGCCCCAAAATGCAGGAGGTCTTCTCCTTGATCGACCGCGTTGCGCGGACCCATTCGACCGTCCTTTTACACGGTGAAAGCGGCACCGGCAAAGAGCTGATCGCCCACGCGATTCACTTCTCCTCACCGCGGTCCAAAGAGCGCTTCCTCTCGATCAACTGCGGCGCGTTGCCGGAGAGCCTGCTCGAAAGCGAACTTTTCGGGCACGTCAGAGGGGCTTTCACCGGCGCCATCCGCGATAAAAAGGGGCTTTTTCAAGAAGCCGATAAAGGCACTTTGCTGCT
>CAZCOV010000019.1:9948-33289 GCA_964499975.1 uncultured Thermoanaerobaculia bacterium | reverse complement strand
CTCCACCGCCGGAACCGCCCGATTCCCGCGGCGCCAAGCCGACGGCTCCGCCCGCGCTGCCCGCACCGGCTGCACCGGCTCCACCGCCGGAACCGCCCGATTCCCGCGGCGCGCCGCCGGCACCGCCCGTGCCAGCAGCCCCGGTGCCGCCGCCCACCCGCGTCACCAAGCCGGCAGAACCGCCGGCACCGCCCGTGCCAGCCTCGGTTCCTGACGACCCGGAAGCGCGACGCCAGCAAGCTTCAGCCTTGCTTTATGAAGCTGGCGTCCACCGCAGCAAGGGGGATTTAGACGCGGCGATTGCAGCTTTTGGCGAGGCCCTGCGGCTCGATCCGAATTCGTTCTCGGCCTACAATAACCGCGGCTTGACCTATCTCGAAAAGAACAACTTCGCGGCCGCGATCGAGGACTTCTCTGCGGCGATCCGCTTGCAGTCGAGTCGTGCTTCGGTCTACACCAACCGCGCCACCGCGTATCAGAAGTCGGGAGACCTGGACAAAGCGATCGCCGACTACACCCAAGCCCTGACCCTCGACGACACCCTGGCCACCGCTTATTTCCAGCGCGGCAACTGCCATTATCAAAAAGGTGACTATGCGACTGCGATTGCGGACTACGATCGCGCGTTGAAACTCAACCGCAAGTATGAAGAAGCGGCCAACAATCGGCGCCTGGCCGAGGAAAAACTCAAAGGCAAGGGCTAAGCCCTTGAGCGCTTGACTGCAGCTTAGGACCATGGATTTCGTTGAAGTTGCACGATTTGCTTCCCGCCTCGAAGCGGAAACCGTGGGCCATGCGCTCGACCCTTGGGGCATTCCCTTCTTCGTGCAATGCCCGGACATCGGCATGTTTGGTCCTGGAGTCTTTGCCGCCCCGCCCGACGGGGCGGCGCTCTTGGTGCCGGAGGATCGCGCGCACGAGGTTGTCGAGCTATTGACTTGTCTGGGCAAATCGCCAATCCCCGAGGAAGCGGACCCACCCGAAGAGTAGTCCCTGCAGGACGATTCTTCCTCGTCCCGATGGAGCAGTTCGCCAACTTGTCGACCGTCTGGGCCCGTTTGCTGCTCGGCAGCCTGGCCGACGCCGGAGTGCGGGAGGTGGTGGTGAGCCCGGGGTCGCGCTCGACGCCGCTCGTGGTCGCTGCTCTGGCCGAACCGCGTCTCACTTGCCGCTTCATCCATGACGAACGCTCTGCGGCTTTTTTCGCGCTGGGCAGTGCGCGAGTGAGCGGCCAGCCGTCGCTCTTGCTCTGCACTTCGGGCACTGCGGTCGCCAACTACTGGCCCGCGGTGATCGAAGCGGCCATGGCCCACTTGCCGCTCCTGGTGCTCAGCGCGGACCGCCCCTTTGAGCTCGACCACTGCGGCGCCAACCAAACCATCAACCAACTCCACTTGTTCGGCAGCTACTGCCGTGAATTCTTTGACCTCGGACGCCCCGATGCTTCGCCCCACGCCTTGCGCGCTTTGCGCCGCACTGTAGCGCAGGCGGTGCTGACGACCACCTACCCGCGGCCTGGCGCGGTCCACCTGAACGTCCGCCTGCGCAAGCCGCTCGAACCCCAAGCTGCGGTCACCCCTGCCGAAGCGGACCTGGCCGCTCACGTCGAGCACTTGCTGGCAACCCCGCTGGTTCAGCCGTCGACCCCGCGGCTCAGCCCAGACCCTCTCGCCGTGCGCGAGCTGGTGGCTGCCCTGCGCCAGACCGAACGCGGGCTGATCGTCTGCGGTCCTGCGCCGCTCGCACAGCAGGCTCTGGCCCCGACGATCCGCGAGCTCGGACAGCGGACGGGCTTCCCCGTGCTCGCCGAAACCGCGAGCCAGGTTCGCTTGCGCCCGGCAGCTGACCGCGACCCGGTGATGGCTGCGGGTTCGTGGTTGCTCGGCAGTCCGGACTGGAAGACGACGCACGGGCCCGAACTGGTGGTTCAGGTCGGGCCAGCGCCCACTGCGGCAGGATGGGAACCCTTCCTTGCTCAGCATCTCGGGAGGTATCACCACTGGGTGCTCACGCCCTTTGGCTGGCAAGATCCCCAGAGCTCGGCGACTCGCCTGCTGGTGGCTGACCTGGCCGCCACCTTGACCGCCCTCCTGGAGGCGCTCCCTCCATCCACGGCAACGACGCAGTCGGCCTGGACCCGGAGCTGGCAGCAAGCCGACGCGGCTTGGGCAGCGCTTTTGGCGGCTGAGCTCACCGGCGATGCGCTCACCGAAGGAGCCGTGGCGCACGAGGTGGTAGCCGGCTTGCCGTCCGCGAGTTTGCTCGTGCTCGGCAACAGCTTGCCGATTCGCCAAGTCGATCGTTTTGCCAACGGGCGCGGCATTGACGCCGGGGTCTTGTGCCAGCGCGGAGCGAGCGGCATTGACGGCGTGCTCTCGGGAGCTGCGGGCGCGGCCAGTGCGGCCGGTCGGCCGACCCTCCTGCTGATCGGTGACATCAGCTTGCTCCACGACCTTTCGGGATTCTGGTGCGTGCGGCAAATCCGGACCCCGTTCGCGGTGGTGGTGGTCAACAACGACGGTGGACGGATTTTCGAGCAATTGCCCCTGGCGTCCCACCCGGTGGGAGAGGGGAGCGGCTTTGACTTTTGGGTCACCCCGCACGGCTGCAACTTTGACGGCGTGGCCGCGACGTTCGCCCTCCCTTATTTCAAGGTGCAGACGCGGCGAGCGCTGCGCCAAGCGCTGACCGCGGCCATGACCCACCCCGGCGGGACCTTGATCGAAGCGGTGGTGCCACCCCACAGCGCCGCCGAGCAGCACCGTCGACTCCTGGCGCAGGCACCCGCGGTGGGGAGTGGGATCCCGTGAACCAGCTCCTCTGCCTGCACGGCTTTACCGGCAGTTCCGCCGGCTGGGACGAAGTCCTCGCTGAGCTGACCCCAAGGGTCCAGGCGTGGTGTCCAGACCTGCTCGGGCATGGCCAGGCAGCGTCGCGCGCGACCCGCTTTGCAGACGAAATCGAACGCCTAGCCGAGGAACTCCAAACCCGGGATCTGCGCGCGGTCCACCTGGTGGGTTACTCGCTCGGCGCGCGCGTCGGCCTGGGCCTGCTGGTGCGCGTTCCCGAGCGGTTCGCCACGGCCACCTTGATCGGGGTCCACCCTGGACTGCGCACGGCTGCCGAGCGGCAAGCCCGGGCCGTGGCGGACGAAGCGCTGGCCGAGCTGCTCGAACGCGAGGGTCTCGCTGCCTTTCTCGCGGTGTGGGAGAACCTCCCGCTCTTTGCTGCGCAAGCTGACTTGCCCGCGGAACGGCGCGCGCGCCAGCGGTCCCAGCGCCTGCAGCAGAGCGCTGGGGGCCTGGCCCGGGCGCTGCGCGTCCTCGGCTTGGCCCAGATGCCCGACTATTGGCCAGCGTTACCGCAGCTCACTTTGCCGGTGCGGCTGCTGATCGGCGCGCGCGATGATAAATTTCAGGCGCTCGCGGCGGAAATGCTCGAGTTGTTGCCGCAAGGCGAACTCGAACTGGTGCCGGGAGCTGGACACAACTTGGTGCTCGAAGCGCCGCAAGCTGTGGCTGCTGCGCTCTCCCGTGAGCTGAACTAACCCCAAGCCGCCGATCGGTTGGCTTGATACCATTGAGCAACCCCGAGAGGTCGTGATGAGCGATATCACTTGGAAATCCCTGGCTACCTATCGAGATATTCGTTACGAGCAAGCAGTGGGCTCGGATGGAGGGGCAGAAGCCATCGCCAAAATCACCATCAACCGTCCGGAAGTGCGCAATTCCTTCCGACCGCTGACCGTCAAAGAGCTGCGCGACGCGTTCGAGAAAGTGCGCGACAACGGCGAAATTGGCGTGGTGATCCTGGCGGGGGAAGGTCCGCTGGCTTTTTGCGCCGGCGGCGATCAACGAGTGCGCGGGGCCGGTGGCTACGTCGGTGACGACGGCATCCCTCGTCTCAACATTTTGGACGTCCAGCGCCAGATCCGCACCTTGCCCAAGCCGGTGATCGCCATGGTCGCGGGCTACGCGATCGGCGGCGGCCACGTCCTCCACTTGCTCTGCGACCTGACGATCGCGGCTGACAACGCCCGCTTCGGCCAGACCGGACCCAAGGTCGGCAGTTTTGACGGCGGCTATGGGGCTGCGTACATGGCGCGGGTGATCGGTCAGAAACGGGCGCGCGAGGTGTGGTTCTTGTGCCGTCAGTACGACGCCGCGCAAGCGCTCGCTTGGGGGCTGGTCAACCGGGTGGTGCCCCTCGCCGAGCTCGAAAGCGAAACCCTCACCTGGTGTCGCGAGATCCTGCAGCACAGCCCCACCGCGATCCGCTTTCTCAAAGCCGCACTGAACGCTGACTGCGATGGTCAAGCCGGTCTGCAAGAACTCGCCGGGAGTGCCACCTTACTGTTTTATCTCACGGAAGAAGGCCGCGAAGGAAAAGACGCCTTTCTCGAAAAGCGTCCACCCAACTTCGGCCGTTTCCAACGTTTTCCTTGAGCGCGCCTGACCTCGCAGCAGACGGTTTTGCCCGGCTTTTGGCCACCACAGAATTCGTCCGCCCGCTGCTCCTCGAAGCCGGGGCGGGCACGGGCAAGACCGCAACGCTGGTGGCCCGGGTCCTGACGTGGTGTCTGGGTCCGGGCTGGCAGCGCGCCGTCCAGTCAGAAACCGGAGATCCGCCGCCGGAACGCGAACGCCTGGCCGCGCGGGTGCTGCGCGGAGTGGTCGCGATCACGTTCACCGACGCGGCGGCGAGGGAGATGGCGGAGCGCGTGATCGCCGGGCTGTCCGCGCTCGCCCAGGGATCCCCGCCGACCGGCTGGGCAGCGCCCGCGGATCTGGTGCCAGCCGAACTGCGCGCGCGCGCTGCCGCCCTGCTCGACGCAGCTGACCAGCTGCAGGTTCACACCATCCACGCTTTTTGTCGCCAGTTGCTCGCCCGCTATCCCTTGGAAGCCGGGCTCGGCCTCTCGTTTGCGGTCGATGCCGACGGCAGCGCAATCCAGGAAGTCGTCGAGGAAACCGTGGTGGCAACCCTGGCCCAGGCTTTTGGCGAGCCGGGCGGACCCGGAGTCCCGGACCGGCCCGGCGACCCGGACTTTCTGTTGCTCGCCAGCCGGGGGATCGATCCCCGTGAGATCGCCGCGGCGGTGACCGCGCTCGCGACCAGCGGCTTGCCCGCGACCACTCTCGCTCTAGATCCCCTGACTTCCGAACGGCTGGCGGCCTTGCTCGCCCGCTGCGGTGCTGCGGTGCGCGCGCTGGCGACCTTGCTCGCGGTCCGCCGCTTGCCCGGACGGGCGCAGAATGCCCAAAAAATCGTCCGCGCTTGCGCAGTGCTGGGACCGCGGCTGGCGTTGGCAGGAGAGTCGCAACCCGAGATCGCCGCGGTGCAAGGCTGGCTGGAACGCTACTTGCCCGCGCCTTTGCGCGAACACCTCGGACGTTGGGCGCGCGGTCAACTCGCGAACGCGAGCGAGGCGCAAGCGCTGGCCGGGGTCGAGCCTCGGCTCTTTGCTTTGGCCGACGAGTTGTGCCGCCTCGACCAGCAGATCCGCGCGCTCGATCCGCCGTTTTTTTCTGCCGCGCGGCGGGCTCTTGGGGGGCTGCTCGCAACCGTGCAACGCGAACTCCTGGCGCGCGGCATCGTCGGGTTTGCCGACCTCTTGCGCTTGGCCCTGGCCTTGTTGCGCCGCCACCCCGCGATCTTGGCCCAGGTCCGCGGACGCCTCGACCAGCTCTTGGTCGACGAATTTCAAGATACCGACTTGGAGCAGTGTGACTTGATCCGCTGCTTGGCGCTGTCCGGTTTGCCGCGGGAACGGCCTGGGCTGTTTTTGGTCGGTGATCCCAAACAGTCGATTTACGGTTGGCGGAGCGCGGACCTCCGGGCTTATGCCGGGCTGCAGCAAGACTTGCTCGCGGCTGGAGGAAGCGTTGCTGCGCTCGACGTCAACTTCCGCTCGGCCCCCGGCATCCTCGCCGAGGTGACCCGGGTGATCGCGCCCGCGATGCAGCCTCAGACCGGAGTGCAACCCGAGTTCCGTCCGCTGATCCCCGGCGGTCCGTGGGCAGCAGGCCGCGCGGGAACGGACGCCAGCGTGACGGCGTCGGCGGACGCCGAATCCCCCACCGCCGAAATGCCAGCGCGGGTCGAGTATTGGGTTTCCTGGCTGGCTGACCCGGCGGGAGAACCGATTGCCGGCACTGCTGCTGCGACGGTCCAGCTCGAAGCACGCGCCCTGGTCGAAGACCTGCGCGCCCAGCAGGCGAGGGGGATGGCCTGGCACGAGGCAGGGATCTTGCTGCGCAGCTTTGCCGACCTCGAGGGTTATCTCGCGGCTTTGCGCGCGGCCGGCATCCCCTACGCCGTCAGCCGTCATCGTCAGTATTATCGCCGCCGCGAGATCATCGACGCAGCTGCCCTAGTCAGTGCGGTGCTCGCTCCGGACGATCAAGTCGCTTTGCTCGCCTACTTGCGCAGCGCTGCGGTGGGCGTCCCCGACGCTGCTTGGATCCCGCTGTGGGCCGGGAACTTCCCCCAACTCTGTGCGGCCCTGGGCGGCACTACCCCAAACCCGTTCCGAGCGGTGGTCACGCTCGCCCAAGCGGTCGCCCGTCAACTCCCTCCCGACCTGCCAGGTCTCGCCCAGATTTCCGGCTGGGAGCACAACTTGATCCACGCTCTAGCCTGCCTCGATGAACTGCGCCGGGTGTTCTCACAACAACCTGCGGACGTGTTTGTCGACCGTCTGCGCCGCTGGACCTTGTTGGTCGCGAGCGAAGCGGCCCGCTCCTTGGGCAGCTACCGATGGGTCAACCTGGAACGCTTTTTTGCGGACTTGCTGCGCACCCTCATCGCCAGCAGCGGCGATCCGCAACCGGTGCTGCGCCGCTTGCGCCAAGAGGCCGGGGCAGCCCCGAACCCGGACGAAGCCGGAACCCCTGGAAGGGTTCAAGATGCGGTCCAGGTGATCACCATCCACCAGGCTAAAGGGCTCGAATTCCACACGGTTTACTTGCTGCAAATGCACAAGGAGTCCGGGCAAGACAGCCCGCTGGGGGTGGTCTGGGGACACGCCGATGGCTTGCCCGAATACCGCTTGTTCGGCAGCCCCACCCCAGGATTTGATCGGCTACTCAGCGGCGAAGCCCGCGTCGCGCAAGCCGAGCTGGTGCGCACCCTCTACGTGGCGATGACCCGGGCCAGGGAGCGCCTAGTCCTGGTCGGACGCTGGCCGCTCAGCCTGCCGCACTGGTCCGGCCCAGCGTGGCCCGGCCCAGCGTGGCCCGGCCCAGCGTGGCCCGGCCCAGCGTTGACCCATGTTGACCTGGTGCGCCAGCGGCAGGATCCGGGCCCCTCGCTCCAGGATCTCGTGGCCGGCTGGCATGCTCCTCGGCGGGCGGTGCTGAGCCAGGGCGAGGTGCAGTGGTTGTTCCCTGCCTTGCGCAGCAAACAAAGCGCGATGCGGTCTGAGCTGCCGGGTAAGGCCGGCGGAGTCGACCTTTTCCCGTCGCCGGCTGCGGTTGCGGCCGCCAGTGCCCGTCTGGCGACAGCGCGCGCGCAAGCGACGGCGCGCGCCGCCCAGCCGCTCTACCGCACTTGGCCCGAACTCCCGAAAAGCGACCTTGACCCGCACCTCGCAGAGCTGCGCGGCCGGGGAGCGGAGATCGTGGCCCGCGACGTCCCTATCTTGTTGCCGGCCGCAGCAGCGGGTGCGACTCAGTTCACTCGCGGAAAGATCGACCTGATCTACCACGAGCCGGCAAACGATCGGCTGGTGGTGGTCCTGCTGGCAGCAACCGCGTCACCCGCGGCCATGGCTCGAGCCCGACGCTGCGCGCTGGCGCTGCAGGATGCCTGGAACCTCAATCACCTGCCCCAGAGTCAGCTGTGGGTGTCCGCTGAGCGGATTGAGTGTGATCACAGTAGTTGACACCATAAGCATTACTCGTGCTATACTCCTGCCGCCAACAGAAGCTGCGCCCGCTATCGCGGAATTGCTGCGGAGTGGGCTTTCTCGTTCACAAAGGAGAACACACATGCTACGTCCATTGATTCGAAGCGGGTTCATGGCGCTGGCCCTGGCAGCTACCGTACTACCCCTGCAAGCGGCGACGTACGAAGTCGACCAAAGCCATTCCGAAACCGCTTTCCAGATCCGCCATCTGGTGACCAAGGTGCGCGGCCAGTTCGACGATTTCGCGGGCACCATCAACTTTGACCCGGCGAACCTAGCGGGTTCGTCGGTCGACTTCAAAATCAAGACCGCGAGCATCAACACCTCCCACGCAGATCGCGACAAACACCTCCGCGCCCCTGACTTCTTCGACGTCGAAAAATATCCCGAAATCACTTTCAAGAGCGCGGCCTTCCACAAGGAAGGTGACACTTACCATGTGACCGGGAACTTGACCATGCATGGGGTGACCAAGGAGATCACCTTGCCGGTGCATTTCCTCGGCGAAGCCAAGGACCCTTGGGGCAAAACCCGCGCTGGCTTTGAAGCCGAGATCACCCTCGACCGCAAGGACTTCGGCATCAGCTGGAACAAGGCGCTCGACCAGGGCGGCACCATCCTGGGTGACGACGTCCGCGTCATCATCAATCTCGAGACGATCAAGCAGCCTTGATCGGTTCCTTTCGGGGGTACGGGCAGCTGCGGGTTGCCCGTGCCCCATGCCTCCGCGCGCGCGCTCGACGCACCAGCCCATCGCCGTTGCGTCGGCGGTGGGTCGCCGGGAACTCCTGCTTGACAGACAAGGCTGAGTCGGGCAAGCTGGCGCACGTTTTGAAGCCGGAGAACGATCGCCCAGATCGACCCCCTTGACCTGACCGGAGGAGACCCAGAGGAGCCTATGCGCGAGAAGGATCGTGAGCTGAGACGGCGGCGGCAGCGGCGGATGAAGCGGCTGCGCAAACGGCGGCAGGAGCAAGCCGCAGCAGTGACCGAAAAACCGGTCAAGAAGAGCACCAAACGTTCGACCAAGAAAGCTAGCGCCGACAAAGAAACCGCGGCGCCAGCCCCCAAAGCCGCGCCTGAGGCGACGCCTGAAGCCGCTCCTGTACCCGGCGGAACCACGGGAGAGGGTTGAGGATCTGGGCAATTGCCCATGATGAGTGGTCCATGAAACTGGCCGTCGGTGCTGATCACGCCGGATTTCCCCTCAAGGTCCAACTGCTGCGCTGGCTGCGTGAACAAGGCCATGAAGTGCAGGACTTCGGGACGTTCTCGAGCGCCAGCGTCGACTACCCGGATCAGGCCGCGGCAGTGGCCCGCGCGGTCGCGTGCGGCGCTTTTGAGCGCGGGCTGCTGGTCTGTGGTTCGGGTCAGGGCATGGCAATCGCCGCCAACAAGATCGACGGGATCCGCGCGGCCCTCTGCCATGATCCTGCCAGCGCCCTGCTGGCCCGGGGGCACAACGATGCCAACATTCTCACCTTGGGCGGGCGCGTGGTGAGCGAATCCCTTGCCGAAGAAATCGTCCGCACGTTCCTTTCGACCTCCTGGGAAGGGGGACGTCATGAACCGCGGATCGCCAAGATCCATGCCCTCGAAAAGGCGCCGGGAGAGCCATGCCAACCTATGAAGCCCTGAAAGCCACCGATCCTGCGATTTTTGCCGCGCTGACGGCGGAGCACCAGCGCCAGACCCAGGGGCTGGAGCTCATCGCCTCGGAGAACTTCGTTTCTAAAGCGGTGCTCGAAGCGGCGGCCAGCATTTTCACCAACAAGTATGCCGAAGGCTATCCTGGACGGCGCTACTATGGCGGTTGCGAGTTTGCCGACCAGGTCGAACGTTTAGCCCAAGAGCGGGCCAAGGCGCTGTTCGGGGCGGCGCATGTCAACGTCCAGCCACATTCTGGCACCACGGCCAACATGGCGATCTACTTTGCGGTGCTGCAGCCGGGTGACCGCTTGATGGGCATGGACCTCGCCTGCGGGGGTCACTTGACCCACGGGCATCCGCTTTCCTACTCCGGGCGCGATTTCAAGGTAGCGAGCTATGGGGTCGATCGCGCTAGCGAGCGCATCGATTACGACGAAGTCGAACGCATCGCGCTTGCCGAACGGCCCAAGCTCATCGTCTGTGGGGCCAGCGCTTACAGCCGGGTGATCGACTTTGCCCGTTTCCGGACGATTGCCGACCGGGCCGGCGCCCTGCTGCTGGCGGACGTTGCTCACATCGCCGGGCTGATCGTCGCGGGCCTGCATCCGTCGCCGGTACCGCACTGCGACTTCGTCACCACCACCACCCACAAAACCTTGCGCGGTCCGCGCGGCGGGCTCATCTTGTGCCAGGAAGAACACGCCAAGACCGTGGATCGCAGCGTGTTTCCGGGGGTCCAAGGCGGACCGCTGATGCACATCATCGCGGCCAAAGCCGTGGCGCTGCAAGAGGCCGGGAGCGCAGCTTTCAAGTCTTACCAGCAGCAGATCGTGGCCAATGCTGCGCGGCTTGCGGGACAGCTGCAAAGCGCCGGCTTTCGCATCGTGTCCGGGGGGACCGACAACCACGTCTTCCTGGTCGACGTGGCAGCTGCTGGCTTGACCGGCAAGGTGGCGGAAAAAACCCTCGAAGGTGCGGGCATCACCGTCAACAAGAACACCATCCCTTACGACCCCAATCCACCGCTCGTGGCCTCGGGTATCCGGATCGGGACCCCTGCGGTTACCACCCGCGGCATGGGTTTGCCCGAAATGGACGAGATCGCTTCCCTGATCGCGACCGCCTTGCGCGCCCACGACCAGGACACGGTGCTGACAGGGGTCCGCGCGCAAGTGGCGACGCTCTGCGCCCGCTTTCCGCTCTACACTGACTTGCCTTAGGGCCTCAGCAATTTTCTTATTGCAATAGGAGATCTCGATGAAAAACTCTAGCCTTCATGTTCTACTTTGTGCCCTGGTTCTGGGAACCGCGAGCCAAGCGCAGACGATCAACCCGTCGCGCGGACGCGATACCAGCGTCGACTATCGGTCGCTCGTCCAATTTGGACCGTGGGATGATCGCAATTACCAGTTGACCCACCAAGACCTAGCTCTGCTCGCGCCCAACGAGGCCGAACTGACCGAGGCCATACCGGCTTTTTACCGCGTCGAGCTGCGCCGCTTGATGCCTCAGATGCTGCGCAGCGGCAAAGTCCAGTACCCGCGCAGCGCGCTCCCCCGTTTTCTAGTCGAGTATGGTGGATACCTGATCGATGGTCAGTTCTACCGCAAAGCCGAACGCCGCGACGGACGCTTCGTGGTGATTCAAGACGAAGGTCTGCCCGCAGATAGTGAAGGCAAAGCCATCCGCGCCCTGACCGGTGAAGCTCGGGTCACCTCGCCCAATGATGCGGCGGAATCCGCGATCGCGATCAGCCCGGTCGACTCCAACAAAGTGATCGCCGGATCGAATGGACCGGGCTCTGGCCAGAAAATGCACTACTCGACCAACGGCGGATCATCTTGGACCCAAGCCGCCGCCTTACCCCTGGCGCAAACCTGCTGTGATCCCACGGTGGTGTGGTCGTCGGATGGGAGCAAGGCTTATGCCGCCTCGTTGGGCGGCCCTGGCTTTGCCGTCCTGGTCTACCGCTCAGCTGACGGCGGCATGACTTGGGACAACTTGAACACCGAGGCCGGGGCCAATCCGCGGCGGATCCTCGGCAGCAACACCGACAAGGAATTCCTCCACCTCGACACCTATGCCACCTCGCCGTTTAAAGACCGGCTCTACGTGACCTGGCATGAAAGCAATGTGCTCAAGTTCACCTACTCGAGCGACAACGCCCACACTTTCGCGGCCACCCAGACGCTCTCTTCGGGCTCGGATCAACTCGGGATCGGCAGTGACATCACCAGCGACAAGAACGGCAACGTCTACTACTTCTGGCCCGCTTTCGTGAACGGCAAGATCTGGGTGCGCAAGTCCACGACCGGCGGCAGCAGCTTCGACCCGGCAGTGCAAGTCGTGGACACCCAGGGTGAGTTCGACTTCCCCATTCCCTCGATGGAAACCCGTCGAGTCTTCATCTACGTGGCTGCGGACACGGACCGCACCCAGGGTCCTTTTGCCAACCGGGTCTATGCAGCGTGGACGGACAGCACGGCCGCGACCGGTGGGGTGGCCGCCAACAATCACGGGCGCATCCAAGTCGGTTACTCCGGCGACGGCGGTGCCACTTGGACGATCAAGACCCCCCACGAAACCGCCGACGCCAACACCGTCGACCGCTGGCATCCGTGGTTGTCGGTGAGCGAGGATGGCACGGTCCACGTCATGTTTTATGACACTCGGCGGGACCCCACCCGCAGCTCCGTGGATGTCTTCCACAGCTACTCGATCAACGGTGGCGAGACCTGGAGCATGCCCGCGCGGCTGACTTCGGTCCAGTCGCCCAACATTGCCGACGGCTTTGAGTTCGGTGACTACAACGGTCTGGATGTCGTGGCGGGGAACTTGCTCGCGATTTACACCGACAACCGCGACGAAGGCGGCGGCATGGCCGAGTCCGTGGACGTCTATGCCGCGGGCGATGCGGTGGGGCTGGTCATCTTCCACGACGAGTTCGCCAGCGGCGACCTCTCTGCTTGGTCGACTGCCGTCCCTTGAAGTTTGCAGTGGTTGGAGTGAATAGCGGAATAGCGGAATTCAGGGGTCCGTGCTGGGATTCAAGCGCGGCACCTATGCCAGAAGCTGCGGCGTGCCTCGAAGGCCCTCCCGCGTGGCCAGGAGCGCCCGTCGACGATCAAGCCGACGGGTAGCGTGTTGGAGATGGTCTTCGAGGCGGACCTGGGCACCGCCCGGCAGCCCGAGGCTGAGCCCCGTTAGATGTTGGGGCAGGCGACCTCGTCTGGCCTCGCGAGCGCCCGTTTCAGCACGCAAGAAGCCCACTTGTGCCAGTTGGCGATTTCGTTAGGCGCCCAACTCAGGTCTGCATCGGCAGTTGTCCCATCGTCGCAACGCGCACGCGCGACCTTGGGATCCTGCCGGGGTTCGTTCATCACCTCGAAAATGACATTTTTGCAGCCGCCCAACTGCTTGCCTGTTTCCTCGATGTAAAGCTGGTGGGCCTCGCCGAGCTTAGTAAGGCAGTGCGGTTCGGGCTGGCCGTCTGCTGTACAGCACTCCTTCCTGCAGGTCTCACCGCAGCCGGTCCCATCGCGGTCGACGAAGCCTAAGAAGTTCTCTGGGGCCTTTTTGGATTCAGAATCCCCGGCAGACACAGCGATTTTTTCACAGGGCTCGTTGTTTTCCGGGGTCGGAGGAGGGCACTGGTTGGCGGGATTATACGGACTGTCGAGCCATGCCCCTCGTTGTCTCCCCTTGTTCTGCAGACCGCTGTGATCGAATAGCGTGTATTGAACAACGATGCCTCGCTTAGCTGCTTCCTGCATGAATCGCCGTGCGCGGGTGAAAAAGACGTTGTTCATCGATTTCAGGTTGTAACCCTTGCGAGTCAGCGCGAAGGGGGTGAAGCCCTCAGTCGGGCTTCTGGCTTGTAGACCCCTGCTGACCTGCAGAGAGGTCGATTGGTCGATGGCCCAGACCCGGGTATAGTTGATCCCATAGTTTGCAAGCGTTCCCAAGTAGCCATCGTAAGTAAAAGTTGGCACCTCGGGGCTCGTCGAGTAGCCGGTCAGTGCGCCTGGCCAATAGAAACCTCCGAGCCGGATCGGACCGTTGTTCCAGCGCAGCTTGCCCTGGCCACTCGTGGCGAGCGTCAAAAGGCCATTCGCGGGAAGCGGGGTGGCGCAGAATCCCGCCGCTTTCAAGAGTGACCCCGTCTTCTGCTTGTTCACGCAGGCTGTATCCGTTGGCTGGCAAGCCCCAAATCGAACGAAATCGGCGGGATCGTCAATGATCGTGCCGTTTGTGGCAATACGATCAGGATCCCCGGGACGATCCATGGAGTAGGCATATTGGTTGTAGTGAACGGTGGTTGTGGCTGCGCCGGGACATCGGGGGCGCCAGGAGGTGTTGGTCGCCAGGTAAGCGGCCACGACTGCCTGGCAGTTCGTAGCAGGCGGCGGCTGGGTCAAATTCAGGTTCGATAGGGAGCACAAGATCTCAAGGTCTTTGTGCAGCAAATGGTTGCCTCCGCCATTGGGATCAAAGACCACCGGCTTCAGGAAGAGGGCCTCTAAGCTGTCGGCAGTGTCAGCCACGTCCTGGTAAGTGCAGCGCGCGTCGACCGGCAGGGTAGGGTCGTCGTGGCCAAATGTGTGGATCGCGATCAAGCCGACTCGAGAGTCGTTTGCGAGCTGTTGCTGGCAGGGATTTAGCAGCCCTTCGCCCCGCCGACAATTAAGCCGATGAGGATTGGCCGAAATGATATCGGAGCCGGCGCCGCCGACGGCCAGCGGCAAGAAAAATGTGTAGGTGCTGACAAGCAGCAACCGCAGGGTTGGCCGCCTCTGCGGCTTCGAAGGCGGGCGTTCTGAGATCGGCTGGCGAATCCCTCTATGGCTGAACATGGTGACCTCCGATAGCGCCGGATGAACCGGCAGGGTTGGCTGAAACCGTCAGGGTGTACCGGGGTGCTCGCCCGGCAAGGACAGTCAGACCAGTTCAAAGACCCAAAGCGCAGCTTCAGCATAGTATAGTCTTCAGCATAGTGATGAAGACGTACCATTGAGCGAACCCAGGAGAAAGCCTGTTTCGGCCAGGCAGTATCCATTTCTCCGAGCTTACCACAACAGGGGGAGGTCGGCAGTAGAATCCCATGGGTCTGGGCGGAAGCAAGGCGGAAGAGGCGAAGGGCGAAGAGGGTCACAACTTCGTGTCAGGTAAATCCGCTATACTGGAGGCGGGTCGCGCTGTGGAGGTGAATTCATGGGCCGAGATCTTCGTTTCGCCGCCTTGCTTGGGGTTGTCCTGAGTCTCGGTGGCGGTTTTGCCTGGCTAACCCAACATCCTGAGTCCCCTTGGCTCGAACGCGCCCAGTCTTGGCCGCTCTTGGGCGGACTCGCAACGCAGTTCCGCACCGCTTATCTCGGGTCGCGAACGGCAAACCAGCCACCCGCCGCACCACCGGCCGCGAACCGAGATGTTTATATCGTTGTTAAGCCCAAAGAGGACGAGCAGGCGCAGCGCCAGGGCAAGTCTCGCCAAGCGGGTGCTGGCGCCACTGCCCCGCGGTTTGCTCCAGGGCCTGAACCCACCGAACCGCTGGACATCTTCATCCGCCCGCAGCAACCGCAAGCCCCGACGGCGACGCCACCCACTGCTGCGCCGGCCCCGAACGAAGGTCTGGGCTTGTTGCTGGCCAGCGACAACCTCTTGCCAAGCAGCACATTGCCGCGAACGGACGCTGCACAGCCGGTGCCTGCGCCGTCGATTCAAGGGTGGCGTTGGTTGCTGCCTGGGCAAACCCTCCATGCCGCAGCCGATGCGACTTCAGCGGTCCAGGCGCACCTTAAAACCATCGCTCACTTGCCGATCGTGAGCCAAGCCGGCCAGTGGGCAGAAGTGCTCTACCAAGGTCAACGCGGCTTCGTCGACACCGCGTGGCAGCCGCCGCATTCCCGACGCAAGGCTCACCGCGGCCTGCTGCGGCAGCGCTACGAGCCAGTGCGCGCCAGCGATTCGCAGCAGCTCAAACGCGCACAGAAAATTTTCAAAGTCGCGCGATCACCGATCAAAGTCGGCGCTTACACCCTCTACACCGATTGTGAAGACCAGAATCTGCTGACTTTTCTCGACGGTGCAGCCCGCGCCGCCGAAGACGCCTATTTCGCCCGCTATGGGCGTTTACCCTCGGGCGATCCCGAGCGCTCGATTGTGCTCTTTGCGCGGGAAGCGGACTATCAGCGCTACTCTGACGAAGAAACCGAATTGCCGGAGACCTCGAACTATGCCGGGCATGCCGGTGGCGGCATTTTGGTCTTTTTTGCCGAAGGGCGTCCGCGGGAACTTCTGGCTGGAACGCTGGTCCATGAGATCACCCACCTGCTCAATGACCGTGCGCTGTCTCAGCTCCTACCCCCTTGGCTCGAGGAAGGACTGGCTAGCGATATGGGCAATATTTGGGTGGAAGACCTACGACGCCCTGTCTTGCCTCCGATGCTGGGCCGGCTGTACGAGCTCAAAAAGTATGTCGACACCAACCAAATGCCCTCGGTCGACGCACTGATGCGGCTCAATCGCGACGTTTTCCACCGCAGCGGGATCGAGCAGTATGCTTACTCCCACAGCGCGGCCTTCATCCGCTATTTGAACGCGGATGCGCAGCGGGCCCAAGGTTTCCGCAACTTTCTTGGGCGCATCGCTTCAGGGCTTGGCGCAGAATCCAGGTTCCTGCTCAAAGAACTCGGGGTGGGGATGGACGAGCTCGACGCTGACTTTCGCAGCTGGCTGCACGCCGAAATCGCGGCCGAAGAGGAGCGACTGCAGCGGGCTGGAGTGCGGCGGCGCAGCTGAGGAACCGAACTCAGGGAGCGGCGGTCAGCTTGAAGCAAGCGGGTCGGGAGGTGAGGTCGCGGTGGCCCGCGCTTGCCATGCGGCAAACCCTTGCCGGCTGGCGAGCAGCGGACCCTGGGCGAGGCGTCCCCAACACCAGGGGAGCCAGCGTAGGAGACGGCTGGCGAGCCACAACGCCCAGAGCAGCATCAGCAGGCGCCACACCCAGAGGGGCAAGGAGAGTACCCAGGGTTGGGGCAAAGCCCCGGCAATGCGCTCGACGTACCAGGCGAGGGTGGTGCTATGAGAGCCTGGCCCTGCCACTTGCATGTCGGGTCGCAAGAGCAGTCCAGCGTGGATCGCGAAGTAAAGGCCACAGGCAGCCGCAAGCCCCCAGCCGAAGAAAACGAGCTGCTGCAAGTCGTAGCTCCAAAAGCGGCGCGGCGGCACCCGGTGACGGAGCCCGAGCGAGATGGGGTAAAGCCCCACGATGAGCGCCACCGGGAGTGGGACCTGGGTCAGGCCGGCGCCGAGCAAGAGCCAGTCACGCGTGCCGAGCGGAGTCGGGGCAAAGCGTCCCAGCGCTAGGCCCACCAGGCCGACTGCGAGCAGGTATTGCCAGAACAGGATCACCGGCCCCCAGCCGGGACCGCCCGCCCACAGCAGCCAGCGATCCTGTGGCAGCGCGATCGTGGTGGTGACATTGACCGCCTCGTTGCCGACTTGGACCGCGGGTGCGCGTTCGATCAAGTGGGTACCCCGCGGCTGGCGCCAGGTCGCCCGGATCTGATGCGCTCCAGGTTCGAGGGCGAAGGTGAGCTGGTGGTTTTCGAATTGCACGGGCTGTTCGCTGCCATCGATCTGGAAAGAACTCAGTTGGGCGTCAGCTGGAAGGGTGAGAATCTGCTCGCCGCCGCGGCTGGTGCGCAACTGGGCGGTGAGGTCCGCTTCGAGCAGACGCCGTCCGAGTGACAAGGTATAGGCGAGTTGATCGAAAGTCGTGGTCTGGCCAGGGGCACCGGCCGGTCGCACCAAGTGCAAGCGGACTTGTTCCCCAGGCCAGGGCTGCCAGACCGGACGCCAGCGGCCGTCTTGTAAGTGCTGGGTCGGGGCCAAACCCTCGGCCTGGCAATGCCAAATTGCCGAACAGTCGAGCTCCCAGCGTTCGAGCCAGGGACGCCCCGTGGGCGCCGTCAGGGTTAAAGTCGCGGTCTCGGCGAGGGTCGAGCGCCAGCTGCGCGTGCTCTCGCCGGGTTCAAGGCTGACCACGGCCTCCCCCGCGACCAGCGCAATTCCCCCCGTGGTCAGGGATTCGCCAGGCAAAAGCGGAACGCGCACGACCACCGCAGTGCCTGGGGGGCCGAGCCGACGCAGTTCGGTGTGGACCAGCCATGGGATGCCGAGGTCGAGTTCGCGGCGCAGTTCGAGCCAGGGAGGGACCTCGGCGACCGCCTCACTGCCCACCGCAGCCGGCAGTTGGCGATCGAGGCGCACGGTTTTGGGCGGGGCTTCGTCAGGCCGCAAGCCATCGATCGCCCAACCCTGCCCTTGCCAGCTCAGGGTGCGGGGCGGCAGTGGGAGTTGCAGAGTCAAGCTGTCGCGCGCGGGTCCAGTCAGCGCGATTTGGTGGATCCCTCTGGCGAGGCGCAAGCGCAAGAAGCCGTCGTCGCCCAAGCGCAAGGCGGTGGCTGCAACCCCGTCGACGCTCACCTGGGCGGGCAGCCAAGCGCTCACCGGACCCGGCAGCGCCCAGGCCGTAGGGGCGGCAGCATGGACCTCGGCCGCAATGCGCAAGTCAGCTCCGGCAGCTATCGCCATCCGTGCCACTTCGAGGCAGTGCGGAGCGCAGGGTGGGGGCGCGGTCAGCCGTCGTTCGAGTTCCTGCAAGAGGTTGGGGGCGGGGGTTGAGGGCGTGCCGGCTTCTGTGCCGTTTTCTGCTCCGGTTTCTGTGCCGGATTGTTCCTGGGCATGGGCGGGAATGCCGGGCAGAGCCAGGGCGAGCAGCACTGTCGCCGTGGGTAAGACATTTTGCAGCGTTCCCAGCAACAGTCGCCAGAACAAAATCACGAGGCCCGCGATGCGCACCAGGGAGAGCCAGAGCTCGATTTCCGGCGAGAGCAGCAGCAGGCGCAGCCGATGGTCAGCTACTACCGGTCCGCGCCAGCTCAGCGTTGCGGTACGAGAGCTCCAATTGGGCACCCCGGGGCCGGTTTGCACCACGGCGTTGGGGTCGATTTGCCGTGCGCGGCCAGCGCGATCTGAGTAGCTCGCGACGGCGCCGTAAGCCTCCACGGTCGGGGTGGCGGGGATCATCTGCGAGATGTCGCCACCGATGCGGGTTACCGGTGTTTTGGCCCTCAGGCTGAGGGGGGACATGGCGTCCAAAACACCTTCGGAGGTGGTCGCTTCGAGCTGCGGGAAAAGGCCGGTGCGCCACTGGCTGGTGACGAAGACCAGGAGAAGGACCGCCAGGGTGACCCTGGCCAGCCCACGCAAACCGTGCACGAAACGGGCGGCACGGCCTTGAGCGAGAACACGGGAAAGCGCTTCGAGCGGTAGGAAAACCAGCAGCCCGCTGCGCAGTTCGCTCGCCCAGGGCTCCTGCCAGGCGAGTCCTAGCAAGACGAAGGCTGCTGCGCCCCAACCCCGCCCGAACAGCTGGCTGACGGCCAGGCTGGCAATCAGGAGTAAGAACAGGTCGAGCAGGGTCCAGCTGAAAACCCAAGCACCGTGGACCCCATCCACCCCGAACGCGGCGAGCAGGGTCCAGCCGGGCGGCAAATGCAGTTCGGCGCCGAGTTGCTGCGCGTCGCGATCCCAGCCCACGGCAGGCAGCGCGCCTCTCGGGTAGGTGAGATCCGCTTGCAGGTCGAGTGCGCCTTGACGCACTTCGAGCCCAGGGCGCCCACTCGCAGGACCGAGGGTGATCACTTGGTCGCTGCCCGTGGTTACCGCGTCGGCTGTAGTGCCGAGCTGGGCTCGTCCCAATTCCCCTGGAGCTGCGGCTTCGAGACGGCCGCCCAACCGCAGAGCGCCCTGCAAGTGGTCGCGCACGGTGAAGCGGTCGCCGTCTTGAGCGAGCCAAAACTCGCGCTGGACCGTGATTTCGTCAGGTGGGGGTTGCGCCTCGCCGCGCCGCAACTCGGTGAAAGTGAGCGTGGCTCCAGGGGTGAGCTGGAAAGCTGCGAGGGACTTCCACGCGGGAGGGAGCGAGGT
The DNA here is from genome assembly GCA_964499975.1 of uncultured Thermoanaerobaculia bacterium. Taxonomy (GTDB): domain Bacteria; phylum Acidobacteriota; class Thermoanaerobaculia; order Multivoradales; family J023; genus CAZCOV01. The sequence continues at coordinate 13,737 of CAZCOV010000019.1, read as the reverse complement.
GCGTTGCGGGTCGATGTTGGGCGCGCCAGCGAGTCGCACGGAGCGCACTGTCGGGGCCGCATGGAAGACCCACAGCTCTTCGGCAGGCCAGGGTGAGGGTTGTGCTGTACACGCGAGGGCGTGGACCTGGTCGGCGCTGCGCGCCGTGACCCGGAGTTCCCACTCGCCGGCGCGGACTTGGGTGAGCAAGTGGCGGTCAGGGGTGAAGCGCAAGGGCAGGTCGCCCGCGAGCGCGGCGAGCTCAAAGCCAGGGGGCAAGGGGGCGCCGAGGTCGACTTCACGCGCCCGGCCCCCGACGCGCAGGAGGACACGGGTCGTGAGCTGCAGGGGGACACCATCGTCGATCCGGCGCTGGACCTCGACTTCGAGAAACTCACCTTCCTCGCTGCGCGAGGCTGCGAGCCACAACAGACCGTTGATTTCGCGCCGGGGGAAGAGCACTTGGGTTCCCCGCAAGCGCAAATCGACCAGGGCGATTTGTGCGGGCACTGCCAGCGATTCGGGCAAGCGGCTCCAGCGGAAACGCCCGGTCAGCTGATGCTGGCCTGCGGATAACTGCACGGTCGGTTGTTCACCCTCACGACGGAGCAGCGCTGGCGCGTTGTCTTGCGTCACCTCCTGCGGCCAGTGCGCGGGATCACCGGGGAGCGGCAAGGAGAGGGCGCGATCCGCCACCACTTCGAGGCGAAAACGCCCGCCGTCGTCCTCCAGTTCGAGGGTGAGCCGTCCTGGCCAAGCGCAAAGCCGCTGGCCATCCACCAGCGGACACTGCAAGTCGGGGTGCTGATCGAGCACCCAACCCACCCACGGTTGCAGCGGTGCGGGAATGGTCGGGGGTTGCGCTGCTGCTTGGAGGGTGAGGGTAAGGCCGAGAACCAGGACGAAAAGTAGCCTTCGATCCAAATCCGATCCGGTCATGCGCTGCCTCCCCAGGTAATCTTAGGCGTTTGGGCGAGCAGACTGCGGGTGTGCTCGCTGAGTCGGGCAAGGTCAATGCGGTTGAGAAAACCGGAGTAGGCCAAGTACGAGACGAGGAAGCGCATATCCTCGGCCCAGGGCGGCAAGAACAGCGGCGGACGGCACAGCCCGACGGCTGCGAGCTGGCCTAAGGCGGGGACGTCGTCGAGCGCGAGCTTGCCGCAAAACAGCAGGCGGACGCAGTCCCCGCGGCCAGCGAGCACCGCCGAACGGAGAAAATTGTGGACCCGGAGCAGGCCGTCGAGGTACACCATGTCCTTGGTGAAGGGCGCACCTCCGGTGAGCACCCCGCCGCGAAAAACCCGGCGCGCACTCTCGAAAGCCTGTTCGGGTTCGTACTCGCGACCGAGGAAGTAGCGATAGATTTCGAGGAAGTCAGCACCGTCGATCGCCATCTGGATGGCCAGCACACGGTCTGCCAGGCGGCGCAGCCGGCTCGGGTCGAGGGTTCCGCTCATCAGCTCGGCGAACACTGCGAGGCCCTCTTGGGTGCGGGTAGTTCCGGCGTGCCCAGCACTCAAAATCGGCAAATCCGCTTGGGCCTGTCCGTTGAGCGAGGTAGCCACGTGAATAAAAGCCTCGTGGTGGATCAGCTGGTAGACGTCGCGATCGGTAAAGCAAGCCGTGCGGCGGAGCTGGATCACCCGCGGGCCAGCCAGGGCATTGGAAGCTAGGTTCTCGACGATCACGATCTGCGGTGCCCGGTCACCGAAGCGCCGCTCGACCGCGGCCTTTATTTTGGCCGCCACGGCCGAGGCGAGGTGGCAAGCAGGCTCCGGGGCCCCGAGGTCGATTTGGCTGACCGCGGCCATCGTCTGATCGAAAAGCAACGCGAGCTGGTGTGAGGTCGAGATCTGGTCAAGGAGCGGGTCGTGGGGAGCCCCGTACAACCGTCGCGCGTGCTGGTAAAACGCGGGCGTTCCCACGGCTGCGAGCATGCGCGCGCTGGTCTCGATCGCCTCAGCATGGCGCAGCAGCCAGGCATCCACGGGTTCGTCGCTCAGCCCTTGGCGCGCTCGGTCTAAAATCTCAAGGGTAGGGTCCGGATTAGGCGGGTTGTAGCTGACCTCGGGTAGGCGCTCGCCCCCTGCCGCGAAAAATTGCTCGCGCACTGCAAGGGGCCAGGCGACCGTGCGCAGGATGCGGATCGGCCGCTCAGCGTCGCGCAACAAGGCGGCTGCGCGGCGGATGCGTTCGCGGTCGAGGGTCGGCACCGGATCATCATGACGTCCCGCGGCCAGCCTGTCAATGACCGAACGCGGGGCGGCGCGGGGCGGGTTTTACGCCGCGGACGCCGCGGCGAAGCGGTGAGGAGGCGCTATCCCTGGGCGAGCTCTAACGCGGTCAGGAGCACCGTTTCCTTGAGTCGGGTTTCGGTGTCTTCGCGCGCTGGATCCGAATCGCGGACGATGCCTGCGCCGGCGTAGAGGTAGGCGCGCCTCTGGGTCAAGACGCAAGCGCGCAGCGCGACCGCAAACTCGCCGTTGCCGTGCGCATCGAACCAGCCGATCGGGCTGGCATACCAACCCCGGGGAGCGGGTTCGGCGCGCGCGATCCAGGCCAGCGCCTCGGCCGTGGGCACCCCACCCACGGCCGGCGTGGGGTGGAGAGCAGCTGCCAGGTCCAGCACATGGTGCGGCTGCCGCAGTTCACCGCTGATCGGGGTGTGCAGGTGGAGCACTTCCCGCAACTCGCGGATCCGCGGCTGCGCCGCGACTTCGAGGTGAGCGCAAAGCGGTGCCAGCCGCCGTACAATCGAGTCGATGACCAGCTGGTGCTCGCGCAGGTCCTTGCCGCTCGCGAGCAACTGGGCCTCGTGCTCGGCCCCCACCGCGATCGAACCGGCCAGGGCTTCGGTGACCAGGTGCTGGCCTGCCAGCGCGATCAGCCGCTCGGGGGCCGCGCCGAGGAAGGCGCTGTGCGCGCGACAAAACGCAAAACGGGTCGAAGCGCGAAGCCCGCGGGCCAGTTGGTCGAGCACGGCGGGCACGGTCACGGGCGCGGCTAGCTCGACTACCGAGCGCCGGGCAGCCACGATCTTTTCGCAGTGGCCGGCCGCAATCCATGCGCGGATGGCTTCGACTTGCGCTTGCCACTGCGCAAACGGGGGGCGTTCGAGATGCAACCCAGGGCGCCTTTGGGCCGTCTCTCCCCCACCCGCAGACCAGCGCCGATCCGCCGGCGGGCGCGCCAACTGCTCGCGCACGGTCAAAAGCTGGGCGGACCAGTGGGACACCGCATCCGGCTCCAGCAACTCATGCCCCTGCACGGTCAAACTGAGGGTCGCGGTCTCTTCGGTGCGAGAATAGCCCAGCCGGGGACACGTGAAGCAGCCGTCGCCAAACTCTTGCCAGGGCTCTTGAGCGGCTGCCCCCGGCGCAAAAGCCAGCCCACCATAAAGCCGCGGCAGCGGCGCGCTGCAGGCCGGATGACTGCGCACCATGAGCCGCGGCCACCAAAGATCGGCTTGTTGCTGCAGCCAGGAAAAGCGGTCCGGGCCCGCAAGGTCGATACGATGTGCCACGCCGACCCCGGCAAAGCTGGGGCCGCCCGGCGGATCCCACAAGACCGCCATCTGCGGATCCGCCACCCGCAACAACGTCTCCGGCACCACCGCGGGTGCCGGCACGGCGAGTGCCAGCCAACCTTCCTGGCCGGCCCAGGCCGCAAGCTCGCGGGCCACGAAAGCGCGCAGCTCTTCCGTGCTGATCTCGGTTTCAACCCCCACGGGAGCCAAGGAAACGCTCATACCCGCTCCTCGCGCTCGGCTGGCCGCGCCTCGGCTGGCCGCGCCTCTGCCGGCCGCGCCTC
>CAZCOV010000019.1:0-9848 GCA_964499975.1 uncultured Thermoanaerobaculia bacterium | reverse complement strand
CCTCGCGCTCGGCTGGCCGCGCCTCGGCTGGCCGCGCCTCTGCCGGCCGCGCCTCTGCCGGCCGCGCCTCTGCCGGCCGCGCCACCCACAAACAGCAGACCCCAAAAGTCAAAGGCTCCTGCGCCAGGACCTCGAGCCCGCAATCGTTGATCAGCGCGGCAAAAGCTGCCGGCCGCGGAAAGATGGCGATCGACTGCTGCAAGTAGCGGTACTCCCTGGCTCCGGCGAGAAAAGCGCCTAGCCGGGGCACCAAATAGTGGATGTGGAAGCGGACAAAAGGAGTGAGCAAGCCTTGCTGCGGGTCGCTCAATTCGAGAATCGACAGGCGTCCGTGGGGACGCAGCACCCGTGCCATCTCGCACAAGGCGCGCTGACGATCCGGCACGTTGCGGATGCCGAAAGCGATCGTCACGCCATCAAAGCTGTGGTCGGGGAAAGGCAAGGACTCGCCTTGGCCCAAACGGAGTTCGATACTTGGGGTCAGTCCCGCTGCCGCTACTTTGCGCCGTCCCACCGCCAGCATGCCGGCGGACGGGTCGAGGCCGATCACCGTAGCGCTTTTCTCCTGCCGCACGACTTCAATCGCCATGTCCGCAGTTCCCGTCGCGAGGTCGAGCACGCGTGCGCCCGGCGAGAGCGCCAGCGCCGCCACTGCCCGCCGCCGCCACCGCCGATCTACCCCAAACGACAGCACGCGGTTGAGCAGGTCGTAGCGGTCGGCAATTCGATCGAACATGGCGCCTGACCCGCCGCGCGGCGCTTCTGCCCTTGCCGTCAGCTCTTTCATCGGCTCCCCTCGCCTCACAAGTCGCGGTCGACGATCGCCAGGGCGACCGTGGTCAGGGCTGACCGCGCCTCGCCCGCGGGCAGTTGTTCGAGGCTGGCGATGGCCCGCTCAGCGTGGCTGCGCGCGAGGTCCAGGCAGTCATCGACCGCTCGTGTTCGTTGCAAGGTTTGGACCACCTCGCTCGCTGCCGCCCGCGACAACGGCCGGTCGAGGGGCAGTTCCAGGATTTCTTCGATCAGGGTGCGCAATCGGGGTTCGCGTTCGAGCGCGACGATCACCGGAAAAGTCATCTTGCCCTCGCGCAGGTCAGCGAAAAGCTCCTTGCCGGTCCGCCCCACGTCACCGTTCAAATCGAGCAGGTCATCGGTCGCTTGAAAAGCGATCCCGAGGTGGAAGCCGTAGTCCTGCAAGGCCCGCCGTTCGGCTGAGCTCAGGCCCGCGGCCTGGCCCCCAGCAGCCATGGCCCAGCGGAAAAGCGCCGCGGTCTTGCCGGTGGTGACTTGGAAATAGACCTCGCGGTCAAGGTCGATGCGTCCGCGGTTTTGCAGCTGGAGGGACTCTGCCGCGATCATTTCGTCGATCGTGTCGAGCAGGTGTTCGAGCACGCCGGGCAGTTTGCAGCGCTGGACGCGGCGGAGCGCCTCGATCAGCAGCAAGTCACCGCCAAAAATCGCGACCGCATTGCCATAGACCACCCGCGAAGTGGGCTGTCCACGGCGGGTTTCGCTCAAATCCACGACATCGTCATGGAGCAAGGTGGCGCTATGCACCAGCTCGACCGCCACCGCCAGATCGAGCGCCTGGGCGGAAAAACCCGTGCCCAAGCGCGAGGCCAGAGCCACGCACATCGGACGCAGGCGCTTCCCGCCGTGGTCGAGCAAGTGGAGCGCACTCGCTTGCACCCGGCTCTCTTTGAGCGGGAGAACGGCAAATTCCTCGGCGAAAACCGCCATATCTTGGGCGATGAAGGCCGCGAGATCGCCCAGCCGCAAGGCCAAGCCACCCATCCCTCGACGGGCACCCATATTTTCCAGCCGGAGCAACAAGTCGCTCGCAGCGACAGCACCCGGTGCCGTCGGCAAGAGCGTCGATGGCTGCGCGCTCAAGGCGGTCATGACTTCTCCTCGACCAGCGCTCGTTCGGTGTTTTTCGTTTCGTCTACGCTTGCGGCCTTGACCAGCAGCTTCAAGCCCAGCTTGCCGACCATCCCGCCCTTGAGGAAAACTTCGAGCATCGAGTCAGCGAGCCCGATCAGCGCCTTGAGCGACTCCAGCCGCTGGCGAAAGATCGCGGCTGCAGGCGCCGGATCCGCTTCCAGGTGGGTGATCCACTCACCCAAGCTTTCCAGCAAGGGATCCCATTCTCGGCGCTTGCGGATGTGGACGATGCTGCGGACGACTTTTTCGAGGTCGGTGGCAGGCCGGTAAACCAACCGGCGCGATCCCCCGAGTTTTTCCGGTGAGATCAGCTGCCAGTCGCGCAGCTCGCGACACGCCATGCTCACCGCACCTCGGCTGAGCTCTAACCCCGCCATGATCTCGTCCGCGTCCGCGGGCTCGGGCTGGGACAGCAGCCAGCTATAAACCCGCGCCGTGGTTGGCGAGATGCCCCAGAAAGGCCCCAAAGCTCCCCACAGCTGAACAAAGGATTGGCGGACGTCGTCGATCGCGCTCATCGTCCGCGATGATAAGCGATCCTTTCAGAACTTTCAAGTCTTTTTGAAAATACAATTCGACCCGCTTCTCCCGCTCTGCCATGGAACGGGGGCGGGTGAGGCCAAAGCGTTCAGGCGTCAGACGTCCACCTTGAGACGCAACTTGGCGCGCAGGAAGTCGCGGTTCATCCGGGCGATCATTTCAATACCGATCTCCTTGGGGCAGACGGCTTCGCACTCGCGGTGGTTGCTGCAGCTGCCAAAGCCTTCTTGCTCCATTTGCGCCACCATGCTCGAGACGCGCCGAAAGCGTTCGGGTTGCCCTTGCGGCAGGAGCGCGAGATGGGAGACTTTGGCGGCGGTAAAGAGCTGGGCTGCCCCGTTCGGGCAAGCTGCCACGCAAGCGCCGCAACCGATGCAAGCTGCCGCGGTGAACGCGAGATCGGCATTGGCTTTGGGCACGGGAATTTCGTTGGCATCGGGCGCACTGCCGGTATTGACCGAAACGTAACCGCCAGCCGCGATGATGCGGTCCAAGGCACTGCGATCGACCACCAGGTCCTTGATCACTGGAAACCCAGCGGCACGCCACGGCTCAATCGTGATCGAGTCACCGTCCTTGAAACGGCGCATGTGCAGCTGGCACGTGGTGGTTGCCGCATCCGGACCATGGGGGATGCCGTTAATCACCACGCCGCAAGCCCCGCAAATGCCTTCGCGGCAGTCGTGATCAAACGCGATCGGCTCCTCCCCGCGCTCGATCAGCCCCTCATTGACCACGTCGAGCATTTCGAGAAATGACATGTCCGGACTGACATGGGGCGCTTCGTAGCGCACCATGCGCCCTAAAGCCCCAGGACCCGCTTGCCGCCACACGTCGAGGGTGAGTTTCATGATCGATGACTCCTCAGTCGATGGCTCCTCATTTGTAGCTCCTCTGGGTCAACTTGACGTACTCGAACGCGAGGGCTTCCTGGTGCAGCGCTGCTGCCTGCTGGTCGCCGCGGAACTCCCAAGCAGAGACGTAACTGTAGTTTTCATCGTCGCGCTGCGCCTCGCCTTCCGGCGTCTGGCTTTCGACCCGAAAGTGTCCGCCGCAGGACTCTTTGCGCTGCAAAGCATCGCGGCACATCAGCTGGGCCAGCTGGAAGAAGTCGGCAACGCGACCGGCTTTCTCGAGCGACTGGTTGAGCTCGTCGCCGCTGCCCACCACCTTGACCCGCTGCCAGAATTCCGCTTCGAGCTCGGGGATCTTGGCCAGCGCCAGCTGCAGCCCGGACTCGCTGCGCGCCATGCCGCAGTGATCCCACATCCAGTGGCCGAGTTCGCGGTGAAAGGAGTCCACCGTGCGGTCGCCTTGCACCTGCAGCAGCTTCTGGGTGCGCGCTTGCACTTCGGCCCCAACCGCAGCAAAAGCCGGGTGATCGGTCTTGACTTTGTGACCCATGTGCCCTGCCAGGTAGTCGCCGATCGTGTAGGGCAAAACAAAGTAGCCGTCGGCTAGGCCCTGCATCAAGGCGCTGGCGCCCAGACGGTTGGCCCCATGATCCGAGAAGTTAGCTTCACCGATGGCGTAAAGTCCGGGGATCGTGGTCATCAAGTTGTAGTCGACCCACAAACCGCCCATGGTGTAGTGCAAGGCAGGGTAAATGCGCATCGGCATGCTGTAGGGGTCTTCGCCGGTGATCTTTTCGTACATTTGGAACAAGTTGCCGTAGCGCGCGCTGATCGCAGGACGACCCAGACGCTTGATCGCGTCAGCAAAGTCGAGGTAGACCCCGAGCCCGCCAGGCCCGACCCCGCGGCCTTCGTCGCACACTTCTTTGGCATTGCGCGACGCCACGTCGCGCGGCACCAGATTGCCAAAGCTCGGGTACTTGCGTTCCAGGTAGTAGTCGCGTTCGGCTTCGGGGATGGCGCTCGGCGGACGTTGATCACCGGTTCTGAGCGGCACCCAGATCCGGCCGTCGTTGCGCAGCGACTCGCTCATCAAGGTGAGCTTGGATTGATGATCGCCGCTCACCGGGATGCAGGTCGGGTGGATTTGGGTGAAGCACGGATTGGCAAACAGCGCGCCCCGGCGGTGGGCCCGCCAAATCGCCGTGGTGTTGCACCCCTTGGCATTGGTCGAAAGGAAAAATACGTTGGCATAGCCGCCGGTCGCGAGCACCACGGCGTCGCCGGCATGAGGGGTGATCTCGCCGGTCAACAGATCGCGGGTGATAATGCCCCGCGCATGGCCGTCAACCACCACCAGATCGAGCATTTCGGTGCGCGGGAACATCTGGACCTGCCCCGCCGCGATCTGCCGCGCGAGCGCCTGGTAGGCCCCGAGCAGCAGTTGCTGTCCGGTCTGTCCCCGGGCATAAAAAGTGCGTGCCACTTGTGCCCCACCAAACGAGCGGTTGTCGAGCAAGCCACCGTATTCGCGGGCAAAGGGCACGCCCTGAGCTGCACACTGGTCGATGATCGCCAGGCTCACTTGTGCCAGCCGATACACGTTGGACTCGCGGGCACGGAAGTCGCCGCCTTTGACCGTGTCGTAGAACAAGCGGAACACGCTGTCGCCGTCGTTGCGGTAGTTCTTGGCCGCGTTGATCCCGCCTTGGGCAGCGATCGAGTGGGCACGCCGGGGGCTGTCTTGAAAGCAGAAAGCCTTGACGTTGTAGCCCAACTCCGCCAGCGAAGCCGCTGCCGAAGCCCCTGCGAGCCCGGTCCCGACGACCAGGATGTCGAACTTGCGCTTGTTCGCGGGATTGACCAGCTTGAGGTGGAAGCGGTGCTGGTCCCACCGCGCTTCAATCGGTCCGGAGGGAATTTTAGCGTCGAGTTGCATCTCAAGCTCCCAAGGTCACGATGCCGTCACAATGCCGAACAGCACGGCAAGGGGGAACGAAAGGTTGCCCAAAACCACGATCAGGGCAAACCCAGCAGCAAAGCGCTGGCGGAAAACGTCGAGCAGGGGTCCAGACCAGCCCAGCGACTGGAACAAGCTCCACAGCCCGTGGTAGAGGTGGAGCCCGAGCGCGAGTTGGGCCAAAAGGTAAAAGCCGCTGACCAGCGGGTTTTGAAACCCGACCACCACGTTGTGGTACACGTCCCCGGCCTTGAAGTCAGGATGGACCCCGCCAAAAGTCAAGTGCAGCAGGTGGTAGACCACGAACAGCAGGATGATCACACCACCCCAGCGCATGGTGCGCGAGGCATAAGTCGAGGCTTGCGGTAGCTGTCGCGCATAGCTTACGGGTCTGGCTTTGCGGTTCAGCAAAGTCAGCTGGTAAGCCGACAGAATGTGCAGAGCCACTGCCAGCAGCAAGACCCCGCGCGCGATCCACAAGGCTTCGCCGTGACCCAAAATCGGCGCTCCGATCTGGCGCAGCCCCGCGGCATAGCCGTTGAGCTTGTCCGCGCCTTGATAGAGCTTGAGATTGCCGACCATGTGCAGCAAGACGAAACCGAAGAGGATGACTCCGGTCACCGCCATGATCGCCTTTTTCCCCAGCGTCGAGCGGTAAAACTCTGTGATTGCGGACATTCTTGATTGCTCTCCAGTTGCGCAGACGCTCTGCTCGCTTTTCAAGCAGGCGCAGCAACCTCTTGATCTTATCGTCAAGTGCAACCGACGTGCAGCTGGCGAGCAGCCGTCAGTCAAGCCGGCTCACGCCGAAAACGTCGTTTGGTCTCCACCTGCGGGTGTTGGTGCCGCGTGCGCTGACGGGTGACCGCGTGCCACTGCTCCAGAATCTCTTCGCCTTCGCCGGTCGCGCGCACCAGGATTTCAAATAAGGCCAGGGCATCCTCGAAATAGCTTTTGGCAGCAAAGCGCAAACGCTGGGCGCGCGTCCAGTTCTGGCTGCACAGACGATGGAACCCATCGAGCGCTTGTTCGAGCTGGGCGCGCTTGTAATTGGCGAGCTGGAACCGCTCGTTGAACTTGCCGAGCACCTCGCGCGACAGGGCATGGAACTCGCCGGGATCGAGCCAGCGCCGACGCACGGTTTCCAGTTCGAAGCGTTGCACCATCAACTGCGGCAACAAGATCGCCCCGACCAAAACTGCATCGTCGAGCTGGCGTCCTTCGCGCACCATCAAGTCGAGAGTGGGCAACACCCGGCCGAAGTCACCGGCCCCCTTCTCCCGCGCAGTGATCATGGCCAGCGCTTCGGGCAACAGCACGGCGAGCAACCCGAGTTCGAGCATCCACTGGATGGACGCGCCCGCCGAGCCGCAGCGCAGGAGTTGCAGCAGCTCTTCGGTGAGCCGCGCGGGTGAAGCCTTGCGCATTTCTGGTCCACACTCTTGGATCGCTTCTTGCGTCGCCTGCTCGATCGCAAAACCGAGACGGCCGGCAAATTCACAAGCCCGCAGCATGCGCACCGGATCCTCACAAAAGCGGACCCGGGGGCTGCCGATCACCCGGATCAGCCGATTCTCGATGTCCTCCAGCCCCCCGACGTAATCGATCACCGAAAAATCAGCGATGTTGTAGAACAGGGCATTGACCGTGAAGTCGCGGCGGAAAGCATCCTCGAGCGGGGTGCCGAAGCGGTTGTCGTCAGTGATCAAGAGGTCTTCGGGTCCGCCCCGCTGCGCTTCTGGATCGGGCTCGCTGCGAAAGGTCGACACCTCGACAATGCCGTCATGGAAGATGATATGGGCCAAGCGGAAGCGACGACCGATGATCCGGGCATTGCGGAACAGCTGCTGGATCTCGCGCGGACGGGCGTCGGTGGCCACGTCGAAGTCCTTGGGCTGGCCACCGAGCAGGAGATCGCGCACCCCGCCGCCAACCAGGTAAGCCTTAAACCCCGCCTTGTGCAAACGGTAGAGGACCTTGAGCGTGCTCGGCGAGATCTGCTGGCGCGACAGGGCGTGTTCTGGGCGGGTCAGGATGCGCGGCGTCAGGTCCATACGAGGGAATTACACCCCAGCCCTGACAAGACCGTCAAGATCGAGTGCCGATCGGCGCGCCTTGCCCGGTCTTGGCGGGGCATCCGCAGCCCGCTGAAAGCAGCTCCGGTCGGCCTGTAAAGATTCCGTACAAAGGCAGCGCGCAGCGGAGCGGATCTACCGGAACCGTGACTAGAATGCGCTCCCGGATCCTGGTGATCGGACGAAGGCGTCAGCGCTGGGAATCCGCCGTGCGCACAACAGAAGGCGCACAACAGAAGGCGCACAACCGAATGCGCACAACCGCTGTGAAAGCCAAAACGCAGCCCAAAACCCGTTGAACCTTGAGGATCACGTTGATGTCGAACGACCGTTTCCTGCGCCGCTTGGTTTTTTCGAGAAACCCCGCCTTACCCGCCGCTTGGCTTTGGCTTTTGGCTCTGAGTCTCGTCTTGGGCTTCTCCGGGCCGTTCGCCGGCGCCAGCGAAAATCAGCCAACCGCAACTCCGCCGTCCATGGCCGCAGGTGAAACTCCCCCGCCAACCGCCGCGGTGGATGCCCCTAGCGAGACGCCTGCGCCCCAACCTGAAGAGCCCGCCTACGAGTGGATTCTCGATCCGGAGTGGAAGCAGCGCTACCGCGTGGACAAGATCCCCAACATGAGCAGCTTCCGCTGGCTCAGCGAGAACCGGGTCCAAGTTCCTCTGGGAGTGGTCTTCGACGTGGTCAAGCGCGACGACGACTGGGTCTATGTGAAAATTTGGGAAGATGTGGCCGCGGTCAACCCGCCGCCTCAGCCCAAGCAAGCGCACGAGCCGACGGTCAAAGAGATCGAAAACACCAAGGCCTCCTATGTCACCGAAACAGTCGAAGTCGATCGCCTGACTTTTACCCCTTTTGACCAAGGCCTGCCGCAAAAAGGTCAGTGGCGCAACAGTTTCGGCATTGGCGATCTCAACGGTGATGGTCACCTCGACATCGCCTTTGGCCCCAGCCGCAAGGGGCGTGCCCGTCCCAATATCTTTCTCGGCGACAGTCAAGGCCATTGGCAGTGGTGGGAAGCCGCGCAGTTCCCCAACCAGCCCTACGACTATGGGGACACAGAAGTCGCGGATTTCACGGGCGACGGCAAGCCGGACCTGGCTTTTGGCATCCACCTGCGCGGACTGCTGGTGCTCAAATCAGAGGGCGAGGGGCGCTTCTCCCCATGGAGTCAAGGCATCGCCCTCGAGCGTCCGGGCCAGGGCGACGCGGCCACGGCGTTTTCTTCCCGTTCGATTGGCGCGATCGACTGGAACAAGGACGGGCGCTTGGACCTGATGGCGCTCGGCGAAGGCCCCAAAGGGGTGAAAGGTGGTCCCAAGAAAATCGTTGGCGAGATGATCAACACCGCGCGTGGCTTCGTGGTCTTCCTCAACAACGGCGATGGCACCTGGACGCCGGCGCGCATCGACGAAGAACGCGACTCTTCCAGCATGTTCGATTTTGGCGATGATTTTGCCGTGGGCGACTTCAACCGCGATGGCCGCTTCGACGTGGTGAGCGCGACCAACCGCTTGGGCAATCGGTGGATCCTGGGCATCGGCAACGAGAACAAAACCGTCAAGCGGCAAGAGCTGACCCCGATCCGGGCGCGCGGTTTTCTGCGCGCGGTCGAGGTCACAGACTTAAATCGCGATCGCACCGATGACTTGGTGGTGTCTTACCTGAGCCGCGACCTCAACGATTGGCGGTCTGGCATCGACATCTTGTTGGCCGATGGCAAGCTGGGCTGGGATCGCCATCCGCTGGTCGTCAACAGCACGAAAGTAGCTTTTTCAGCGATCGGTATCGGCGATCTCGACGGCGACAAGAACTCGGACCTGGTGACCGCGACCGAAGATGGGCAAATCCTGGTGTTTCTCGGCGAGGGAAAGAAGGGCAAGTGGTCCCAGGAGCTATCGCCAGAGCTGCCCTCCGCGCAAGCCGGCTGCCGTGGCTACGATGTCCAGCTGGTCGACCTCGACGGTGATCACCGCGACGAGATCATCATCGCTTTTGCGGGTGAGACCGAAGGTTTGCCGAGTTTCGGCACTACGCTCAGCAAAGAGGGCTGCGTCGGCGGGGGCAGCATTCGCGTCTTCAAGCTAGGTCCAGCCCCCGCCGCCCCGACCAAGAGCGCGGCCGCAACTCCGGCGCGCAGCAATTAAGCGTCAGCGGGCCATCACTTCTCCTCGTCGATGTAACCGAGATCAGCCGTCCGTCCCGCGCGGACGGCTGGCACCCTGCTGCGGGCGCACCTGCGACATCCCGACTGCGGCCTTGCCGACGGCGGGGAGCGTGGTATCCTGTTGACATGGATCGAAACCGCCCTCACTACCGACTTCACGCCCCAGGTGCTGCGGTCTCAGCTCCCTCCTACGAGCTGCCAGGGTATCGCGACGCTCCGCGCCCACGTCCCCCGCTCAACGTCGACGAGCACAAGATCCGCCCTGAAGTCGAGCGCCGCGAGATGGTCGACGGCGAGATGCTACAGAC
>CAZCOV010000018.1:1021-33329 GCA_964499975.1 uncultured Thermoanaerobaculia bacterium | reverse complement strand
CGAGGTCGTAGTCGAAAAAAATTACGCCAAACGTGAGCATGGTGCGGCTCGGCGCGCCGATCCCTTCGGTGATCGCCTCGTCCGCGTAAAGGGTGGGATCACCTTGCGACAAGTAGAGCGAGGTCATCTCGTTGGCGAAGTTGCCGATCACGAAGCCCAGGGCATCGTCGTTGCGGTAATAGCCGGCATCTGCTCCCATCGCGCCGGTGGCTTCCCCCGCGCGGCCATAGGCGAGACCAAACAGCTCACCGGTTTCTTCGAAAGTGCCGTCGCCCCGGTTGTGGAAGAAGAACTTGCGCACGGTGTCGTTCGCGACCAGGATGTCGATCCAGCCGTCCCGATCGACGTCGATCGGCGCAATCCCCAACGCTTTGGCCACCGGGACGCCAGTGGCTTCGTTGTGGATTTGGACTCCGCTCTCCTGCGAAACGTCGGCAAAGGTACCGTCGCCGTTGTTGCGGTAGAGGTAAGGGTAGGTTCCCGCATAGTTGACTGGCGGGCCGTAAGCGCGGCCAACCCCAGTCAGCCGGTAATCCACTTCGAGATCGATTTGACGTGACCAGCGCACGTAGTTGCCGACGAAAAGATCGAGGTCGCCGTCGTTGTCATAGTCAAAAAATCCAGCGCTCGTGCTCCATTCCGTTTTGGCTCCCGCCACTCCGGCGTGGGCGGTCACGTCGACAAAGCGATCACCGCGGTTTTGCAGCAGCCGGTTTTCCCCAACCGCAGCCAAGAAAATATCGGAGTGGCCATCGCCGTCGTAGTCACCCACGGCAATGCCTGTGCCATAGAGGCTGAAATCCAGGCCCAGCTGGGCGGTGACCTCGGTGAACCGACCGTGGCCGTCGTTCTGGTAAAGCGCACTGGTCGGGGCGGGACCCTGCGTTCGGGCATGGGGCCAGAAGGTCGAGTTGACCAGCAGCAGATCTTGGTCTGAGTCGCCGTCGTAGTCGAAGAAAGCGGCGCCGCTACCCATCGTTTCGGGCAAGAGCTTTTCCCCGGCAGCGCCATTGCTGTGGACGAAGGCGATGCCAGCGGCGGAGGTGATGTCACGGAACGTCACGCGCGGTGGCGTACCGGCCTGCGCCACGAGCACTGGCGCTTCTGAGGCGATTGCGGTTTCGGGCCCAGCGGGTCGTGGCCGGCTGCGCACCAGAAAGAACAACCCGACGATTGCCAGGAGGGCGGCGATGACCAGGAGTGAACGGCGGAAGGCAACGCCGATGATGGCGTCATCTGCGGGAACCAGCTCGTCGTCGAGCTCGGGTTTTTCGCGGTCGTTGTCGCGGTCGTTGTATTTCAGATCTTGTTTCATGCTGGCTGACCTTTGCTGCAAGACACGCCCCCAGACATCATAACGCCAAGCAGGCTAGCCGCGGTGGTGTCCTCTTTTGCGCGAACGCCGCCGATCTCTCCGCAGTGTCAGGGAGGATCTGGTGCGTCTGGGCGCGCTGACGTCCACCGGTAGGCTGCCCCCCGTCCTCTCGGTCGTTGTCTATACCGGCAAAAAGCCCTGGACGGAACCGCTGTCGGTATCCGAGCTGCTCGAGCCCTTGCCAGCGGACTTGGGTTTGCCTGAGGGCTTCTCGCCATTTTGCTATCATTTGGTCGAGGAGCGGAGTCTGCCGCGCGAACAGTTGGAGCAGCAAGTTGGTCCGGTGGCACGTCTCTTTGAGCTGGAGCAGTGCCGTGGGGTCGAAGACTTGCGGAGTTCGGTCGAGCGATTGGCCCACGAGCTTGCGGATCCCGGCTGGCAGGAGCTGCGGGCAGCCTTTGCTGCCTGGTTGTCGGCGGTGGTGATTCCAAACAAGACATCTGGGGCTCTTCCTGAGTTACACGACTTGCTGGAGGTTCGATCCATGTTGGAACAGAGCGTGATCGAGTGGCGAGAAAGCTGGATGGAAGAAGGTTTGCAGAAGGGTATGCAGGAAGGGCTGCAGAAAGGGCTGCAGAAAGGGCTGCAGAAAGGCGAAGCTGCGGTTCTCCTTCGGCTGCTGGAAAGAAAATTCGGCGCTTTGAAGCCAGCGGTCAGAACGCGGATCATGGCTGCCGACAGCGATCAGTTGCTGGTGTGGGCGGAGCGGCTCTTGACCGCTACCGAACCTGACCAGATTTTTCATCCCTGAAACAACTTCATGTGAAGGCCCTAAGCTGAAGCAGCAGTGCGGGCGCCAAAAGCTGGTAGACTGGCGCGGCTGATGTTTCGCCTGGTGGTGTCGAAGCGCGCCGAGCGCCGATTGCAGCTCGCTCGGGAATGGGTCCTGCAGCATGCGGGCGCGCAGGAGTTGCTCGTTCTGGCGCCGACCCGCGGCGCTGCCGACGATCTACTGCGGAGTGCAGCTTTTCCGCGCGGCTGGTTCGGGGTCCACCGGACCACCCCCTACCGTCTCGCAGCTGAACTCGCTACTCCGACCCTTGCGGCCGAGGGAAGCGCACCGGTTTCCGGCTTGGGGGTTGAGGCCCTGGCAGCGCGGGCGCTGGCCATCGCAACCGCCCACGGCGACCTGGCCTATTTTCGGCCGGTGGCAGACGCTCCTGGCATGGCTCGGGCCTTGGCCGGCACTTTGACCGAGCTGCGTTTGGGCAAAATCGCCGAGCAGACGCTCGCCGCGACCGGCCCTCCTGGCCAAGACCTCGCCCGCCTGGCTTTAGCCTATGCTGCCGTGCTAGAGCGAGCGGGGCTCGCTGACCAGGCAACCCTCCTCGCACGAGCAACCGCCGCCATTGCGTCGACCAATCGTTCGCCTTTGGGCTTGCCCCTCCTCCTGCTCGACCTTTCCCCTTTGACCCTCGCCGAACGAGATTTCCTCGCTGCCGTGGCCCGACGGGCACCCGCGGTCCTGGCCACGGCAGCGAGCGGCGACGACGAAGGGATCACCGGACTCGCGGAGCTGCTCGCGGTTGCGCCCGAGGAGCTCGAATCGTCGGTGCCCATGAACCGCTGCTCGCGTCTGGAGCGCCTCCGCCAAGGGATCTTTTCTCCCACCTTGCAGGAGTTCGCGGCGCCAGCGGACTCGCTTGAGCCCGTAAGCCCCCCAGATCTTGACCTCAGCCTGGTCTTTCTCGCGGCGCCGGGTGAAGGGAGAGAAGCGGCCGAAATCGCGCGGCAAATTCACGGACTGGCCCGCGCGGGGCAGCCTTATGACCAGATCGCGATCTTGCTCCGCCACCCCGAGGGCTACTTGCCGCTGATCGAAGAAGCGCTCACCCGCGCCGGGATCCCCGCCTATTTCACTCGCGGTGCCACCCGTCCACACCCCAGCGGTCGCGCTTTCCTCGCGCTCTTGGCTTGCGCCAGCGAGGGGCTCACGGCTTCGCGTTTTGCCGAGTATCTCTCGCTCGGCCAGATCCCCCAGCTCGCGGCGGATGGCGCTCCCGCGCCCAAGGAGGTGCCCTGGGTCGAACCGCAAGGCGATCAGCTGGTGTTTAAGAGCTTGCTACCCGCTGAATCGACGACCGCGCCAGCCGACGACGAACTCCTGACCGCGGACGAGCAGCCCGCGTTCGCAGGCACTTTGCGGACCCCGCAGCGCTGGGAGCGTCTGCTGGTCGACGCCGCCGTGGTCGGCGGCCGTGACCGCTGGGCGCGGCGGCTTGAGGGCCTGGCGAACGAGTTGCACTTGCAGTTGCGCGAACAAGCCCGCGAAGACCAGCCCCAGCGCGAGGCCCTGATCCGCCGACTCGCCGAGCTGGAACATTTGCAGCGCTTCGCCTTGCCGCTGATCGCCACGCTCGATGCCTTACCCCAACGTGCGCTGTGGGGTGAGTGGCTGCGGGCACTGGCTGCGCTCGCCACCCAAGGACTGCGTCACCCGGAGGCGGTGCTGGGCGTGCTCGCCGAGCTTAAACCCATGGAACCGGTGGGACCGGTGACCTGCGAAGAGGTGCGGCGGGTGCTCGCCGAACGCCTCACCTTGTTGCGCAGCGAGCCGCAGCAGCACCGTTACGGCAAGGTCTTTGTCGGCGCGGTGCAAGAAGCGCGCGGGCGTTCGTTCACCACGGTGTTTCTGCCCGGCTTGGCCGAAGGGATTTTTCCCCGCCCAGCGGCTGAGGACCCGCTGCTCCTCGACGCCTTCCGCGAAGCTCCGGGCATCGGGTTGCCGACCCGCCACCAGCGGGTGCGCCGCGAACGGTTGCTGCTCCGCCTGGCAGCGGGTGCGGCGAATGAGCGGCTGGTCGTCTCCTATCCCAACCTCGACACCCTCAACGGACGTTCGCGGGTGCCATCGTTTTATGCCCTCGACGTGTTGCGCGCGGCTTGGGGCCAGCTGCCCGACCAGCGTCAGCTCGAAGCCCACGCAGCGGCGAGCTCGAGCTCGCTGCTCGGCTGGCCCGCACCGCGCACCCCAGAACTCGCGATCGACGATTCCGAGTACGATCTCGCAGTGCTCGATCCCTTGCTGCGTCAGCCCGCGGCGAAAACCCACGGTCAAGCCTATTTCTTGCTCGCGGCCAATGAACACCTCGGGCGCTCGCTGCGCACCCGCTGGCAACGCTGGCGCACCAGTTTTTCGCCAGCGGACGGGATCGTCGCTCCCGACGTCCACACCCAGACCGTGCTCGCTGAGCACCGGCTGCGCCAGCGGAGCTACTCGCCGACCGCGCTCCAGCAGTACGCGTCTTGTCCCTACCGCTTCCTGCTCTATGCCATCCACCGGCTCAAACCGCGCGACGAAGTCGCACCGCTCGAACAGCTCGACCCCTTGACCCGCGGCAGCCTGTTTCACGAAGTCCAGTTCGAGCTGTTCCAGGTGCTGGCCCAAGAGCAGCTGCTGCCGATGCGGGCCAGCGATTTCGACCGCTTGCGCCAGTTCGCAGACGATGTGCTTGCGGTCGTCGCCGCGCGCTATCGCGAAGAACTCGCGCCCGCCATTCCGCGGGTGTTCGCTGACGAGATCGAGGATCTGCGCACCGATCTCCACGGCTGGATCCGCTGGGTGGTGGCTGCAGCCGAGCCGTGGCGTCCGGCTTACTTCGAACTCGCTTTTGGTCTCGACCCTCAAGGCGGGCAGCGCGGCAAGCGGGACTTTGGCAGAGCGCAGGGCGAAGCCACGGTGCTCGACGGCTATCGCCTGCGCGGTGCCATCGATTTGGTCGAGGCGGACGATCACCACGGAACTTTGCGGGTGACCGACCACAAAACCGGCAAGGCACGCAAGGCCGCGCGGCTGGTGGTTGGGGGGGGCGAGGTGTTGCAACCGCTGCTCTACGCCCTGGTCGCGCAGGAGCTTTTGGCCCGCCCGGTAGAAAGCGGTCGGCTGTTTTTCTGCACCCGGCGCGGCGAGTATCACACCCTGGAAGTGGCCTTGGACGATGTTGGCCGCGAACGCGTGACAGAAGTCTTGGCAACCATTGACCGCGCCGTGAGCAAGGGCTGGTTACCCGCGGCGCCGGCCAAGGGCGCCTGCCGCACGTGTGACTACCGGCTGGTCTGCGGTCCGCTCGAAGAACGGCGGCTGGCGCGCAAAAAAAAGGAAGACCCGGACCGGCTGGCATTGGAGCATTTGCGGGGGTTGCCCTGATGGCGGACTTGACCGATCGGCTGGCTGAATCGCCGACCGCAGCAGAGGACGGGGACGACGATGCCCAGGCCCGCACCCACATCGCCCACGACCTCGACAACAGCTTGCTGGTCGAAGCCGCAGCAGGCACGGGCAAAACCACCCAGCTGGTGCTGCGGCTGGTCGCCGTGCTGCAGCAGGGCAAAACCACGATCGAGCGGTTGGTCGCGGTCACGTTCACGCGCAAAGCCGCAGGCGAACTCGCCTTGCGCCTGCGCCAGGAGCTCGACCGCGCGCGCAGCCGAGCGCAAGACCCGCGCGAGCAGCAGCGGCTGGAGGACGCGCTCGCCCGACTCGAAGAAGCGCACATCGGCACCATCCATGGCTTCTGCGCCGAAATCCTGCGCCAGCGTCCGGTCGAAGCCGAGATCGACCCGGCCTTCCGCGAACTCGACGAAGAAGCCGCGACCCGGCTTTACCACCAGGTCTTCGCGCGCTGGATCGCAGGGCGTCTGGACGAGATGCCCGCAGCGCTCGAACGCGCCATCGCCCGGCTCGCCGGGGAGCGCAGTCCGGACGGCACCTCGCCGCTCGACCGGCTGCGCGAAGCTGGGCGCAGTCTCATCGAGTGGCGCGACTTCAAGACCCCCTGGCAAAAGCAGCCGCTCGACCGCCGTGCGTTGATCGACCGGCTGCTCCACGAACTGGAAGCCGTCGCAGCGCTCAGCGCGGCAGCGCTCGACCCGCGCGACTATTTGCGCCGGGCGCTCGAGCCCGTCGAAGTGCTGATCGCGCGGGTCAGCCGCGCAGCTGAGCTCAGCCTGGTCCGCAGCGAAGCAGAATACGCTGCGCTCGAAGCCCAGCTGCTCGAGGTCCTGCGCGCGCTCAAGCGCAACCTCGGGTGGAAAGGGCGGAGCAAGCTATTCACTCGCGAGGTCCTACGCCAAGACGCGCTCGCCCAGCGCGACCAGTTGATCGCTCAGCTCGAAGACTTCAAGCGACACGTCGACGCTGACCTCGCAGCTCTGCTCCACCACGAATTCGCTGCGGCTACTGCAGCTTACGAAGAGCAAAAACGGCGCACCGGTCAGCTCGACTTCCTCGACCTCTTGATCAAAACCCGCGACCTCTTGCGCGACCTTCCGGCCATGCGCGCGGATTTCCAGGCCCGTTTTACCCATATTTTCGTCGATGAATTTCAAGATACCGACCCGCTCCAAGCCGAGATCCTGCTCTTGCTGGCAGCGGATGACCCGGCCGTGTCCGACTGGCGTGCGGTGCGGCCGGTGCCCGGTAAGCTCTTCTTGGTGGGGGACCCCAAGCAGTCGATTTACCGTTTCCGCCGCGCCGACGTGCTGCTCTACCAAAGACTCAAGCAGCAGTTGCAAGCCGCGGGCGTGGCGCTCCTCCGCCTGACCCGCAGCTTCCGCGCGATCCACCCCTTGCAGCAGGCGATCAACGCGGCCTTTGCCCAGCAAATGACCGGCGACCGCGACAGCGGCCAGCCAGAGTACGTGCCGCTCGCCCCCCACCGCGCGGGCAGCGCCACACCCCAGCCGGCCCTGGTGGTACTGCCCGTGCCCACACCTTACGGCTGGGAGGGCATCACCGAGTGGAGCGTGGCCGCCGGCCAGCCGGCAGTGGTTGCGGCCTGGCTCGATTGGCTCTTCCACCACAGCGCCTGGACGGTCGAGGATCCGCAGCAGGACGGCGCCCGCGTGCCGATTGCCCCCCGCCATGTGGCCCTGCTTTTCCGTCGCTACCTCTCCTGGCAAGACGACGTAACCGCTCCCTATTTGCGCGAACTCGAAGCTCGGGGCATTCCCCACCTGCTGGTCGGCAGCCGCTCGTTCCACCAGCGCGAAGAAGTCGAAACCCTGCGCGCGGCCTTGACCGCGATCGAATGGCCGGACGACGAACTTGCGGTCTTTGCTACGCTCAAAGGCAGCCTGTTTGCCGTCCCTGACCACCTGCTGCTGCGCTTTCGCCACGAGGTGGGGCCGCTCCACCCATTCCGTCCCCTGCCCGATGACTTGACTCCTGAGTTTCTGCCCCTGGCCCAGGCCTTGGGCCTGCTCGCGGAACTTCACCGTGAGCGCAACCAGGCGCCGATCGTCATGACTGTGCTCCGTTTGCTCGCCTTCACCCGCGCCCATGCCGGATTTGCGCTGCGCCCGGCGGGCCAGCAAGTGCTCGCCAACGTCCAGCACATCTGCGATCTCGCGCGCAGTTTTGAACTCCGCGGCGGACTCTCCTTCCGCGGCTTTGTCGAGCGGTTGAGCGAAGAAGCCGAGAAACCCGGAGCTACGCAAGCTCCCGTGCTCGAAGAAGGTGCTGACGGGGTGCGCATCATGACGGTCCATGGGGCCAAAGGGCTCGAATTCCCGGTGGTGATCCTGGCGGACATCACCGCCAATTTGAGCCGCAGCGAGCCCGGCCTGGCGATCGACGCGGAAGCCGGGCTGGCCGCGAGCAAGCTGCTCGGGTGCGCGCCGTGGGAGCTACTCGAGAAAAGCGCCGTCGAACTGGTGCGCGACCGTGCCGAAGGGGTCCGCCTGGCCTACGTGGCAGCCACTCGCGCTCGTGACTTGCTGGTCGTTTCCGGAGTGGGGGACGAGCCCTGGGAGGACGGCTGGGCCAGCCCTTTAAACCCCGTCCTCTACCCGTCCAAAGACCGGTTTCGCACTTCCGAGCCAGGGCCCGGTTGCCCTGCTTTCGGTGAGGTCACCGTGATCCAGCGCCCCCAGCGTTTTGACGGTTCCGAGTTCTCGGTGCGCCCCGGCATGCACCGTCCGGAAGTGGGCGAACAGCCGGTGGTGTGGTGGGATCCGTGCCTCCTCCAGCTCGAGGTGCCGGGCAACTTTGGTCTGCAGCGCGAGCAGATCCTGAGCCGCGACGCAGATCCCCGCACTGCCGACGCCAGCGTGGCCGCGCAAGAAGCCTGGAGCGATGCGCGCGCCGCGGCAATTGCCGCGGGCAGCGTCCCTTCGCTCGTGGTCCAGCCGGTCACCGACCTTGAAACCCTGCCGCCTGGACCCCCGCTGGAGATCCGCATCGAGATGCTGCCCCGTCCACCTGGCCGGCCAGGGGGGCCGCGCTTCGGCACCCTGGTCCACACCGTCCTGCGCGACGCTTTGGGGGGGGATACCGCCCAGACGGCAGGCGCTGCCGCGCGGCCGGACGTCCGGAGCTTGGTCGAATGGCATGGTCGCTTGCTTGCGGCCACCCCGGCCGAACTCGCAGCGGCCACCGCCAGCGTCGAGCGCGCCCTGACCCATTCGGTGCTTGAAGCTGCCGCACGCGCTGACCGGCAACATCGCGAAACCCCATTCGTCCTCGCGCTCGAACCTGGACATCTGATCGAAGGTACGGTCGACCTCGCGTTCCTCGCAGCAGGAACCTGGACCGTGGTCGACTTCAAGACCGACGCTGACTTGACTTCCCGCGCCGAAGCCTACCGGCGCCAGCTCGCCTGGTACGTCTTTGCCCTCGCCCGCTTGACTGGCCAACCCGCGCGGGGAATCTTGCTCGGGGTGTAAGGGTTGCGTCCTTAGCTTGGACTTAGAGCTCCTCTAAACCCGACCACGTCTCCTGCCGCTCATCAAAGGCCGGTAGATCCGGTGCCAGCCCCCGCTTTTCGTTGACCCGCCAGCTCCACAGAATCGACCATTTGAGATAACTGCCAAAAGCCTGGAGCGCGCAGAAAACCAAGCCGTGCAGGCCGTCGAGAATACCGAGCTGCAAGATGTAAGTGCGGAAGAAACGCCACACTGGACGGCCGAAAACTTCTGCGAGTCCAGCATTCTTGCCTTCCTTGAAGCCCTGGGCTGCCCCCCAGTGGCTGTACTTCACGATCCGCAGCACGTATTGGTGGAAGTCCTCCACCATGTAGTGCTCCATCGGGTTCTTGAGCAACGGTGCCTTGCCGCGGATTTTCATGTCGGCATGTACGCGCCGGTTGGGATAGCGCCCTGCACCATTTTTGATCAGCCGGATCACTTGGTCATGCTGCCATCCAGAGAAACGAATCACCTTGCCGAGAAAATAAACCCGCCGCCGGATGGTGTAAGCCTCGTGCTGAGGACCGGATGCGAGCAGCTTCTCGATCTCTTTGCGCAACTTCAGCGTGCAACGCTCGTCCGCATCGAAAATCAGGGTCCAATCATGCTGGGTCTGGTCCATGGCCCAGTTCTTCTGCGCGGCCGAACCAAAATAGATGCGCTGAGTCAAAGTCGCTTCGGGAAAGCTCTTGACGATTTCCGGGGTGCGGTCGGTCGAAAACGAGTCGACCACCAGGATCTCGTCACACCAGGTCAAAGACTCGAGGCATTCACGGATGTTGGCCTCTTCGTTGAAGGTCGTGATCACGACCGAAATCTTGGGCCGTAGAGGCCCCTCGGTTCGGCTTGACTCTGCCATTGGATCCTCCTCAGAGGCCCGATTGTACCCTTGAAACCCGGACCCACTGAAGCGGTCAGCGCGGGGGGGACACGGTCTTCACTCTCCTGGCCGCGTCAGGAGGGGTCTGCCAGCCTTTGCTGTAGTTCCTGCCAAGCCTGTTCTGCTTGCCACAGGTGGCGATGCTGGTGCCGCGGGAGAATGCTCAGGCAAGCAAACAGGTTGTAGTGAATCCACGAGAAAAAAGGAGATGTGATCGTGATCCGATCCAACGGCAATCCGTTGGCCTCCCGGACGCACGCGACTTGCTCCTGCTGCAGCCGATCGAATTCAGCGATCAAATCGCTGGGGGCGCCCGTGCTCGTGGGAACAAAAGGCGCGGTGGTCTTGCCCCGAACGCGAACCGGCGGGCCAGAAACGCGCCAAAAAAACCAGCCGACCAGGTCCCGTCGGTAACGCTGGGAATGGTGGCCGGCGTCCCCGCGGCCGACCTTGCGACCGTTGGCAATGCCGGCGCGCAGCAGCGGCAAGTACGCGGTCGAGGTCAAATTGAGGTGAGCTACGCACTCGGCCACGGACCACCGGCTTGGGCCGGGTCGCTTTGGCCACGACTCCTCGGGTACCGCTTTGTAGAGGTCACAGAGGCGAGTTTGGGCGCTGTGAAATTCGTCGACGATGGCTTGAAGTTGAGGCTGCATGGCCTTGGACTGCAGGGCATTTATTCGTTCTCGTATGCCTGAACCAGCCACTCGAGCAGCTTGAGCCGTTCGCTTGCGGGCCAGGGGCTAAAGCGAACCCCACCGCTCGATCCCAGTTGGTGGCGGACCACTGCGGGTAGTTGCGAGAATTCGACGGCTTCACCCAGCTTGAAGCTGAGCAAGACTTCCGTTCCTTCGGCCAGCTCCGCGGGCAACACCATACCCATGCCGCTGCTGTTCAGGTCGATGGCGTCGACGACCCACGGGTGGTCAGCGATCGCAGGTGCGTCGAGGGCCACCAGCGTGCCATGAATCAGCCAGCGTCGCCGACCGCGCCGGTTTTCGGAGTCGTTGAGGGTTCCTGCCGTCGGGGCTGAGTGAGCGTCACCTGACATGTTTTTTGCTCCCTGATGGATTGCCGGTCGACCGACGGCTCCATCTTAGCGCGAAAACCGCGCAGCTCGTCCAAACGAACCCCCTCGCCTCTCTCTCGCGTCGACCGCCGTCCACCCGCTCAGCAAAGACTCCGGGCTTGTGGTTGGCGCGGTTCGTGCGGTTCGCGCGGCGACGACGGCGACTTCAGGGTTGAGCAGGATTCCGGGAGCCGTTATAATGTGACCCGTGATACGTTCCTTCCGGAACCGAGGAACCGAGGGCGTGTTTGATGGTGGCGATACACGAGCGGCCCGAAGGGTCTGCCCGCGCAACATCTGGCCTGTGGCCCGGAGAAGACTCGACCAGATCAACCGGGTCAGACAGCTTCTGGAACTCGGGATACCGCCCAGCAACCGTCTTGAACAGCTTCGCGGTAGGCGGAGGGGGCAACACAGCGTGAGGATCGACGATCAATTCAGGATCTGCTTCCGCTGGGAGGACGGCGATGCCTACGATGTCGAAATCACGGACTACCACTGAGAGCCCCGGCGCGCGTCGGCCGCGCAACCGTCAAGCCCCGCTGGTAGGCCGCAGGCTACCTGACCATCGACCTCCGACGCATCCTGGCCAGATGCTTCTTGAGGAATTAATCAAACCGCTCGCCATCACTCAGTCGCAGCTGGCGGTGCGCCTCGGGATCTCCTTCCCGCGTCTCAACGAAATCGTGCGCTGCAAGCGTTCGGTCACGCCTGACACCGCCCTGCGTCTTGCGCAAGTGGTTGGCATGTCGGCTGAGTTCTGGTTGGGTCTTCAACTCGACTGGGACCTCTGGCGTGCCATGAAAGGCTCCAGGGCAAGCGAGATTGCTCAACTAGAACCCCTTCGATCTGCGGTAGCTGATCGCGAGCGTTAGGGCATTACCCTCACCTGGTGGTACAGGTGGTCGGGTTCGCGCGGTTCGCGGTTCGCGCTCGGCCCACACACTCCGTTGCGGTCGGAGCAACTGGGCGCTAAACTACTGGGCCCATTCGTGCTGACGGCGCGCCGCCGCTCAGCCACCCCAAAAAGGAGGACCCGCCATGACCAGCAACCTCCGATCGAGCCAGCGGAGACCGCTCCTTCGGCTGCTTCTTATGCTGCCGCTCGTCCTGCTCTTGCCGAGTTCGCTCGTTGCCGTAATTCCTCCTGTCCTGTACGCGACCAGCGGGGAAATGGATACCTCCTATCCGGTTTGGGTTTCGCATCAAGCCGCCTTCGGGTCCGATGGCAAGGTTTTAGTTGAACTTTTTTATCCCCATATGGCTGCATGGTTGGAGGAAACTCTGGCCGACCCGCCTCGTATTGAAGACGGTAGTTGCATCGCAGTTGATGAATTTTACACGTCATACGTCAACCCGCCCGATCGGAGCAGCTTCAAGAAGCTACTTCACGAATCCGACCTCATCTTTCTCGCTACCATCGTGAGTAGCGACTTCGGTTTCGATAGGGGTGTCCCTGGCCAGCTCTTCGAGGTAGCTCCCGAAGAAGTGTTTCTCGGCGAACTTCCTCTTCGCTCTTACTATTTCTATTTCCCAGTTGGCAAGTTTAATGCCGGGCCTTACAAAATCTGTAAGAACGACAAGCGATACCCTACTTATATTCCCACCAAAGGTGATCAGGTGCTCATCGCTGTTCCACGTTTCTATAAACCTTCACCCGATGAGCCTTACCTCGATCTGGCTTATGAAACCAGCATTGTGGTGATCAAACCAGATGGCGAACTCAGCCTTCCGGCTACTTTCCTCAGACCTCATCCCGAAAGCGATCTTCAGCCTTTTCCCGCGTCCCGCGAGCTGCTTCTGCGTGAGCTGCGGGCATTTCGTTCCGGGGAGGCACTGCCATGAAGGCCATGAAGCGCCTTGTCGTGCTTCTACCCTGTTTCCTGACAGGTCTGGCTGCTGGCGAGAACCCTCTAATTTCCCAGTGCGTTTCTTCAAACCGATCGCCTGGCCAGCTCGTGGGTTATGACGCAGTCACTCTCGTTACAGTTGGCGTTCCCTCAAGCTTGAACAACGCTTTCAAGCGAGGCTATCAGGCGTGGAATGCCTCTAACTGCAATAGCACTCAGTTTGATGGCTTTCCTCAGTTTACGGAGCAAAGCGGCTCAGGCCGCACGATCAAGATCCGGTATCAGTCGGGGTTCAATCCTTCAAATGCCAGGGCCTGCGGTAATTTTGGTGGTAATACAATTTTTGTATTCCAGCGAGCCCGGTCAGCGGACGGAACCAGAGTCATCGAGTGCATGCGCAGCGATATTTTTGAGGACACCGTGGCGCACGAGCTGGGGCACTTGCTTGGGCTGAATGATCAGGACAGTAGCACTTGCAACAGCTTCATCATGAACCAGGTCGGCGTGACCTGAACTGGAGATTACGTCGATCGCCGGGTCCAGAGCGGGGAGTGCGCGCTGGTGGCGAGCACCAACCAGACGCCACAAGAGCAGATCGCAGACCAGTGTCAGGCGGACCCCGCTTGTGCGCGCTGCGATCCACCCGACCTGGGATGCTCACCGCTGGTGATCGACCTCGACGACGTGGGCTTCGAGTTCACCTCGGTTGCCGAGGGTGTCCCCTTCGACATCGACGCTGATGGGAGGAAGGAACAAGTCGCGTGGTCGCGTGCCGGCCGCCTCGACGGCTTCCTGGCCTTGGACCGCAATGGCAACGGAACTATCGATGACGGCAGCGAGCTGTTTGGTGATTCAACACCCCTACCCGGTGGGTCGCGAGCCCCCAATGGGTTTGCCGCGCTGTTTGCCTTCGACAGCATCGCCGGCAACCAGAATGGCTTCATCGATGCTGGCGATCCGATTTTCGACCAGCTCTTGATCTGGACCGACCTGGACCATGACGGCGTGGCCGCGCCCGCTGAGCTGCGCAAGCTGCTCGCGCTCGACATTGCCGCCCTGTCGCTCGAATATCGGGCGCTGGTGGTGGCCGATCAGCACCACAACCAACTGGTCTTCTGGGGCAACGCTTATTTCGAGACATCAGGTGCATGGCGCCAGCGCGACATCGTCGATGTCTTGTTCTCGCGCGAGCCCTGATTCTCGATCAGCCGCCAGCTTGGGCGCCATGCCTCGCCGGATGGCGCCAGGAAGGTTCGCGCGGTTCGCGCTATCGCTTGTGCTTTCGCTGCAACCCCATGCTAAACTGCGCGGGGTTAGAAAAGTCGTTGGAATCCGTTGCTTACCGGTACGAGGTCAACCGTATGCCGCTGTCAAAACTCACCCTGGGAATCGAAGAAGAGTACCAAATCATCGACCCCAAATCGCGCGAGCTCAAATCCTACATTCAGGAGTTCCTCGAACAGGGACGAGTCGTGCTCCAGGATCAAATCAAGCAGGAATTCCTCCAGTCCCAAGTCGAAGTGGGAACCCACATCTGTCACAACATCCAAGAAGCGCGCACCGAACTGACGCGCTTGCGCGCGTCGATCTGCAACATCGCGGCGCAAAATGGACTGGCGGTGGCAGCAGCCAGCACCCACCCTTTTTCCAGTTGGGTCAAGCAGGACATCAGTATCGGCGAACGGTACACCAAACTCCACGCCGGTATGGCCGAACTCGCCCGCCGCATGCTGATTTTCGGCATGCATGTCCACATCGGGATCGAGGACAAGGAATTGCTGATCGACGTCATGAACCAGGCGCGCTACTTCCTGCCTCACCTCCTCGCGCTGTCGACCAGCTCGCCGTTTTGGCACGGTCGCGAGACCGGACTCAAGTCGTATCGCACCGTAATTTTCGAAAGCCTGCCGCGCACCGGCATCCCACCGTCGCTGGAATCTTGGGCTGACTACTCCGGCTTCATCGACACCCTGATCAAGACCGGCTGCATTGACGAGCCACGCAAGATCTGGTGGGACATTCGCCCGCATCCCAAGTTCCCCACGCTCGAATTCCGGGTGTGCGACATGTGTACCAAAGTCGACGAAGCGATCTGCATTGCCGCCTTGATTCAAGCGATCGTGGCCAAGCTGATCAAGCTGCGGCACAACAACCAAAGCTGGCGCAGCTACCGCCATCATTTGATCACCGAAAACAAGTGGCGCGCCGTGCGCTATGGCCTCGACGGCCAGCTGATCGACTTCGGCAAGAAGCGTGAAGTGGCGCTCGCGGAGCTCGTCACCGAACTTTTGGAACTGATCGATGACGTGGTGGACGAGATCGGGGTGCGCGCCGAAGTCCAGTACGTCCAAACCATCCTAAACGAGGGCACGAGCGCGGACCGTCAGCTCAAGGTCTACCACCAAACCGGCGATTTGGTTGCGGTGGTCGATCACTTGATCAGCGAAACTTGTCCCCAGGAAGGCTCTCGTTCATCGGGCTAAGGGTTGGAAAGCGGACGCCAGGACATGGGTTTTTTCCAGCTCCTCCTCTTTCCTGAAGCGACGCTGAGCTCTCCCCAGGCTCCGTCCCCTGGGCCTTCCCTGCCGGTGCCGCGGTCGCCATGGCCAGAGCCGTCGGGTGCGTCCGCGCCAGACCCCGGCAGCGTCGCCGTCTTGCGAACTCGCCTCGATCGCCACTTGCGCGGACGGCTGGGTGCTCTGGTGCTGACCGACAACTCGCGCCGGATCTTGTCGGTTCGTCCCGTGGGTGAGCGGTGGGACGTGCGCATCCACCACTGTTTTCTCCACGCTCCCGAAGACACCCTGCGCGCGGTGGCTGACTTTGTGGCTCGGCGTGGGGCCAAGCGCCGACAACCGCTGAGCGTGATCCGCCAGCACTTCGCACAACACACCGCGCCCGTAGTTCAGGTGCCTCGTTGCTCACCCCGCTTGCGCCCGTGCGGGGCTTGCTTTGACCTCGCCGAGCTCAAGGAACGGGTGAACCGCGAATACTTCGACGGCGCCCTCGACGTCGCGATCACTTGGGGGCGAGCCCGCAGTCCGCGGCAACGGCAGCGCGGAGGCTTCCACATCCGCCTCGGCAGCTACCACGAGCCAACCCGCCTGATCCGCATCCACCCCCTGCTCGACCGCCCCGAAGTCCCGCTTTATGTGGTCGAGTCCATCGTCCACCACGAATTGCTGCACGCCGCCCTGCCCCCGGTCCCTTGCCGCAGTCGCCGGGCGGTCCACACCCCGGAATTTCGCCGCCGCGAGCGGCTCTTCCGCCACTTCACTGCAGCCGAAACCTGGCTGGTGCAGAACCTCGAACGACTAGTCCGCCAGAAACCGTAGCCGCGGACACTCACCCCCGAAGCCCTTGTGTTCGCATTGCGGTCGAGGGCGGGAAGTGGCAGACTCCATCTATGCGACGTCAGCCATTTCTCACCACGCGGCTCCAGGGCTTTGGCACCACCGTCTTTACGGAAATGACCCACCTCGCCGAGCAGCACGGCGCGCTCAACCTCGGGCAAGGCTTTCCCAACTTTGACGGCCCTGATTTCATCAAAGCCGCGGCGATCGCCGCGATCGGTCACGGCACCCCGCACGAGGCATCGGCCGGAGTTCCGCCGAGCCGCAACCAGTACTGCCGGATGACCGGAATCCCTGAGCTCAACCGGGCGATCGCTCATCATCAGCAGCGGTTCTATGACTTGACCTATGACCCTGATACCGAAGTCACGGTGATGAACGGGGCGACCGAAGCGATCTTTGCCACAGTCCAAGCGCTCTGCGACGTGGGAGACGAAGTCGTGATGTTCGAACCTTTCTACGACTCCTACCCTGCGGTCGTGGCCATGGCCGGGGCCCAAGCGCGCCTGATCACCTTGCAGTCCCCTGATTTTGCCTGGGATCCGGCAACCCTGGAGCGGGCGATCTCAGCGCGGACCCGTTTGCTCCTGCTCAACACCCCGCACAACCCGACCGGCAAAGTGTTTTCGCGCACCGAACTCGAAACGATCGCAGCCTTGTGCCGCCGTCATGATCTCCTGGTGTTGAGCGACGAGGTCTACGAGCACCTGGTGTTTGCTGGCGAGCACCTACCGATGGCTACCCTTCCCGGCATGTGGGAGCGCACGATCACCATTTCGTCGACCGGCAAGACCTTCAGCTTCACCGGATGGAAGATCGGCTATGCCTGTGCGCCAGCCGCAATCAGCGCCGCAATCCGCACCGCCCACCAGTTCATCACCTTCTGCAACAGCGCCCCGCTCCAGCCGGCCATGGCCCTGGCACTTACCGCCGACGATGACTTTTTCCGCGACCTTCACGCGGCATACCGCGCCCGGCGGGACCTGCTTTGCCAAGGTCTGGCGGCGGCGGGATTGGGAGTGCTGCCCCCGGCCGGAACCTATTTTGCCCTGGCCGACATCAGGCCCATGGGCTATGACGATGACGTCGAGTTTTGCCGTATGCTACCCGCAGCCGTAGGAGTCGCTGCCATCCCGCCGACCGCTTTTTACGTCAACAAGGACGCAGGCAAGCATCTCGTCCGGTTCGCTTTTTGTAAAACCCTCGAGCTGCTCGCGGAAGCAAATCGACGGCTGCAGCGACTCCCGCGGGGGAAAGCTCCAGCTCCAGCCACCTGAGGAGGCTTGAACGCATGAGGATCGCAGCCTTGCAGAGTGATATCGTGTGGGAAGACCCGCCCGCTAACTTTGTTCGCCTCGAACCTTGGATCCGCATGGCCGCAGCCGCTCAAGCTGGCTTTCTCATCCTGCCGGAAACCTTTGCTTGCGGCTTTTCCATGCAGACCCAGCGGGTCAGCGAGCCGCCGGGGGGGCCGAGCTGTGAGTTTCTGTGCCGCCAGGCCCAGGCGCATCAGCTGTGGCTGGCGGGCTCGGTCCCCGAAGGGGCTTCTGCCGGAGAAAAGCCCTACAACACCTTGATCCTGGCCGGACCCGGCGGGCAGATCCATCGTTACCGCAAGATTCACCCCTTCACGCATGCTGGCGAAGGTCAGCACTATGCAGCTGGAGATCAGTTCACCACGGTGACGATTGCCGACCTGCGTTTCACGTTTTTCATCTGCTACGATTTACGCTTTGCCGACGAGTTTTGGGTCAACGCACCTCACACGGATGTGTACGTGGTGGTGGCCAGCTGGCCTGAAGCCCGGCGGCATCATTGGACCGCATTGCTGTTGGCGCGCGCGATCGAGAATCAAGCTTATGTGGTGGGGGTCAATCGGGTCGGTTCGGGAGGCGGCTTGCGCTACCGCGGAGATAGCCGGGTGATCGACCCCATGGGCGAGATCCTGGTGGCTGCAGCGGACCAGGAAACCTTGCTGCTGGCGGATCTCGATCCCCAGCATGTGGTCAAAACCCGGCAAGAGTTCCCATTTTTGCGCGATCGTCGCTGACCGCACCCGGTCGGCAGAAACCGAGGAGCGGCAACCGAAAAGGCAAACCTCATGGACGGTGGGCACCAGCTGAGCCGAGCTCGAACCGGCGACCCGGTCAGGGATGACCCGGTCAGGAATGACCCGGTCAGGAATGACCCGGTCAGGAATGACCCGGTCGGGAGTGACCCGGTCGCCGAAGGCATTCTCGCAGTCTCCCGCGCCCTGTTCGCCAAGACGGGCGAAGTATTCTTTCGCACCCTGGTGACCGAGCTGACGCGGGCGCTCGAGGTGGACCACGCCATCGTGGCCGAATTCGTCGAGGGGGCAACCGGCGAGCGGACCGTTCGCACATTGGCAGTGGCGGGACGCGAGGGCAGCCGCGACAACTTTGTCTGCGCGATCACCGGTACGCCTTTCGAGCCCACGAGCACAAGCGAGCTCTTCGGCGAGCTTTTCTATGTCGAGCGCGACATCCGGCAGCACTTCCCCCATGACGAGTGCCTGGTCAAGCTGGGGGTTGAGAGCTACTTAGGGGCCCCCTTGAACTCAGCCACCGGGCAAGTCTTGGGGCTGGTCGCGATCCTGCACAGCCAACCCCTGCCCAACCCACAGTTTGCCGAGACGCTGTCCCGCATTTTCATCCACCAGGCATCTGCCGAGCTGGAGCGCTGGCGGGCGGGCGCTTCAGCCCTGCATTTGCTGCGTGAGCAATTGTTCGATCGCTTGCCCATCGACCTCGCCATCTTCGACCTCGAAGGGCGCTTCCAGTATGTCAACCCCAGTTCGGTCCGCGACCCTGAGATGCGCGCTTGGCTGATCGGCAAGACCGAAATCGACTACTGCAGCAAGCGCCAGCTCGACCCTGCCCTGGCACAACGCCGCGCTCACTACCGTCAGCAAGCGTTGGTAAGCGGTCAGCCGCTCCGCTTCGCGGAGACGTTCCCCGGACGCGACGGGGTGGAACGACGCTTTGTGCGCTCCTTTTTTCCGGTCACCCACCGTGAAGGCGAGGTCACCCAGCTGATCGGCTGGGGCATCGACATGACCGAACAGCTGCGCGCCGAGGAGGCCCTGCGCCAGCGCGAGCGCTACTTCAGTTCGCTCATCCAGCACTCGCTGGACTTGATCACGGTGCTCGACGGCGAGGGGAATGTGCAGTTCGAGAGCCCCTCGGCTGAATGGGTCATCGGTTTCACCCCGCAAGAGCGCCTGCACACGCGTGCGGCCGACGCGGTTCACCCCGAAGACCAGCAAACATTCCTCAGCTTGCTGCTACCTCCGGCCGACCCTACCGGCCCGGTGCCGTCGATCGAATATCGACATCGTCACAAAAATGGGGGCTGGCGCATCTTGGAGTCGCGGGCCACGTACCAGCTCGACGACCCGGTGGTCTGCGGCATCGTGGTCCATTCGCGGGACATGACCGAACGCAAGGGCGCAGAAGATGCCGTCCGCAAATCCGAAGAGCGTTACCGCCGACTTTTTGAGCAGTCCAAAGACGTGGTCTACATGAGTTCGCCTGAAGGTCAACTGCTCGACATCAACCAGGCCGGCGTCGAACTTTTGGGCTACGACTCGAAAGAATCCTTGCTCAAAGTTGACCTCGGGCGGGACGTTTATGTCGATCCCTGGCAGCGGCACAAGCTGCTCGATAAGTTGGCTGAGCAGGGCTTCGTGCGCGACTACGAAGCGCAGTTGAAAGTGCGGACAGGCAAAATTTTGAACGTCTTGGTGACCAGCTCGGCAGTGCGCGATGCGCGCGGGGAAGTCGTCGCTTTCCTGGGGATTTTGCGCGATGTCACGACCCAGCGTCAGCTCGAAGAGCAACTCCGTCAATCGCAAAAAATGGAGGCCGTGGGACGGCTGGCCGGGGGGCTGGCCCATGATTTCAACAATCTCTTGACCGCGATCAACGGCTATGGCGAACTGCTTCAGTATCAGCTGCCGCAGGATGATCCGCGGCGGACCTTCATCGACGAAATCTGCAATGCCGGTCGCCGCGCCACGGAGCTGACCGCGAAGCTCTTGACCTTGAGCCGGCGCAAAGCGGTCTCACCGCGGGTCATCGACTTGAATCGCATGGTGCAGCAGCTCCAGAACCTGCTGCACCGGTTGATCGGCGAAGACATCGACCTGGTCACCGATCTCGACTTGCGACTCGGTCGGGTGCGGGTCGACCCTGGCCAAATGGAGCAAGTGCTCTTGAACTTGGCGATCAATGCGCGCGACGCCATGCCCAATGGCGGCCGGCTGACCATCGCCACCCGCAACCTGGACCTCGACGCCGCGGTCTATGGGCAGCAACCGGAAGTTGCGCTGGGGTCCTATGTGAGCCTGACGGTGACCGACAATGGGGTGGGCATGGAACCCGAAGTCCAAGAGCACATCTTCGAACCTTTCTTCACCACCAAAAGCAAAGGCAAAGGAACAGGGCTCGGACTGTCGACCGCTTATGCCACGGTCCAGCAGAGCGGCGGTTACATCGCGGTCAACAGCAAACTGGGTGAAGGCACCACTTTTGAAGTGGTCTTGCCGCGGATCGAGGACCCGCCGACGAGCGACGAACCCCTGGCGGTCGAGACCTTGCGGCAGGGTGACGAGACCATTCTTCTGGTCGAAGACGACCCCGCGGTCCGGCGACTGGTGCACCGGATCCTCAGCCGCCAAGGGTACACCGTGCTCGAGGCCGCAACGCCCAACGCCGCGCTGGCCCAAGGCGGTAACGTCGATCTGCTGGTCAGCGACGTGGTGATGCCTGCGATGAGCGGACCCGACTTGGCCACCCGCCTGCGCGAACGACATCCTCAGCTCAAAGTCCTGTTTATTTCAGGTTATACCGACGACAAATTCAAGGACCAGCCCGGCTTGCAAAACACTGAGTACATCGTCTTGCAAAAGCCGTTCAACGCTCACGTACTGAGCGAAAAGGTACGTGACGTGCTCGACGCGTCAAAGCGTCGCCAAAAAACGTAGGAGCTCGCGGTGGAAGTCGATCGGGCGATCGAGGTAGCAGGCGTGCCCTGCTCCTGCGAGGATCACCTGGCGGCTCTGGGCCAGAGCAGCGCCCAAAGTGCGGGCCTTCTTAGGTGAGACGATTTCGTCGTTCTCTCCCCACACGATCAAGGTCTTGACCTGGACTCCGGCAAGCGCCGAGAGGTGCTCTTCGATCGCGGCTGGAGCGATCGGCACAAACCCGGCAACCCGGCTGGGACGGCGAATGATGAGGGGAAAGCTGTACTGTCCACTCATCGACGGCGAGACCACCACCACCGGCTGATCGGAGATCAGCGGGATCAAGCTGGCCAGCAAGTCGCTCGCCGGGATCTGGGTCGACTCGGACTGGCCAAATCCCGGCAGGTCCAAAGCCAGTGCCCGATAGCCTTGCTCTGCCAGGAGCTCCAGGGTACCGAGTTCTTGCCAGGTTTGAGCGCTGAAGCGCATTCCATGGAGGAGGAGTACGGTAGTGCCTTGTTCTGGCCCGGCCGCCAGCAAGTGTAGCTTGCTGCCTTGCAGCGTCAGAGTGAAGTTTTGAACGGCCGTCGGCTTGGCTGTTTCCGCCGCGCAACTGGGAGCGGCCAGCCAAACCAAGACCAGCACAGTCAAGACCGGCCAAATCAGGGTGGCCAAGATCCAGGGGGCAAAGGGGCACGGGCCATGCGTTCTCATCGCGATATCCTCCGCAACTCGATGATATGCCTTTCCGCCGCGTTGAGCAGCGCTCCGGGAGATCTGGGATGCGGCGCGCTGGAACAAATGTCGTAGACAAAATTTCATGATCCTAAAAAACGTCCGGTCCGTTTGGAAAAAGCTTGACATTCCGAACGGTCGGTAGGTAAAATCCCCCACTGTTTTTTCGCTGGCTAGAGAAAGGGGGCACTTGGAGGATGGGCATTGAAAACCGGAAAAAAGGATTCGACTGGCGCAGGTTACGATGCGCGCAAAGCGGAGATCCTGCGGGTAGCGGCAGGGATCATCCGCCGCAAGGGCTTTGCCGCTACCCGAATCGATGACATTGCCGACGGAGTGGGCCTCACCAAGGCTGGGCTTTACCACTATTTGCCCAAGAAGTCGCAGGTACTGTCAGCGATCATCGAGCACGCTCTCAACAAGTTGGACATCGAAGTTCTGCTCCCCGGGCTGGCCCAGAAAGATCCGGAGAGTCGTTTGCGGACCCTGCTCGCTCGCTATGCGCGGATCTTGCTCGACGAGCACGACTTGATCTTGATCTTGCTCGACGAGTTCGATCAATTGACTCCACAGGAACGGCGACGGTTCATGCCGCGCAAGCGGGAATTTATCCACCAGATCCGGACCACTATCGAAGAGATCAAGACCACCGGCCGTTTGCGCGATCTCGACATCGGGGTGGCTGCTTTGAACCTGCTCGCGCCGATCCAATGGCTACCCCGTTGGTACCGTCGGAGCGGCCGGTGCAACCGCGAGAAGATCATCGCCGAGACGATCGAATTCGTCCTGTTTGGTCTGATCCACGAGGAGACCAGAGGAAACGCTCAGCTGACCCAAACGCTCCAATGAATGGCAACCTCGTGCTGGTCGGCGCGGGCAGCCCAAGGGTCGATGGGATGCCAGAATGGGAAGTTATTGCTGCGTCGACCCTAAGCTACTGCGGAGTTGCGACTTCGATCCGCGCGGAGTAGGAGGTGTCGCGTCCGGATCCTCCACCACCCAGAAGCCCTGCAGCGTAGAGAGTGTAGGCGCCCGCTCCTAGCCACGAGGTGTGGATGGCGAGTACCAGACGGCCCTCGGCATCGAGACGCAACTGCCCTTCCCAGACCACCGTCGCGGCGGCGCGCAGCAAGCGTACCTGATACTGCGGAAGCCGCGGCGGGGCCGGGGTCAGCACGAAAACGAACCAGCCAGCGTCTGCGGTCAATCGCCAGGGGGTGGCGGAAAGGTGCGATCCGGGGCGCGCCAGCCCGGTGCTCGCGATCCATGGGGTTTGGGGGTTGGGCCGGAGGGTTTGCGCGAGTTCGCGGGCAAGGTCGTCCTTGGCCCGCTCTTCACGCTCGATTTGAGCTGTGAAAAGTTGCTTTTGGACGACGAGCTGTGAACGCAGGGTCGCGATCTCGGTCGCCAACCAGTTCAGAAAATAGGGCGCAGGGGCTTGGGGGTCCATGGGCTGCCCAGCGGCCCAGCGAGCCGACCCTTGAGGCTGGACTGCGAGGTCCTGACGGAGCTTCAGCAACTGCGACCCGAAGAGCGTCGCAATCGTGAGGATGGCAAGAGGCAAGAGCCACGACCAGAGCGGTTTCCAGAAAATCACCCTCCCGGCAGTGCCGACAGGCGATGCTCCGCTGCGAGCGGACGTTTTCACGCCTTGCTGCAGCTTTTCGTACAGTTCGAGGCGATCGAGACAGCGTTTGCAGTCGAGAAAATGCTGCTCAAAGCGGACCGCGTCTTCGGGTTGCAACTCCCCCTGGAGGTAGCGGTCCAAAACGAGGTGCTCATCGATGTAGGTGTGGTCCATGATCCACCGCTCACAGAGCGTAGGGCGGGGCCTGCTTTGGAATCAAGGAAAACGCCAGAAGGTCACGGTCGCTGCCGCTTGTCGAAGCGTAACAACAAGTCCTTGAAGCGTTGGCGCGCCCGGAACAGCACCCGGTTGAAGTGTAAGCTGCTCAGCCCGAGATCGCGGCAGATCTCTTCCTTTCCCTCGTCGCCCAAGTAGAAACGGGTTAGCAGCTGACGATCCCGGTCGGGGGTGAGCTCGGCGATCAGCTGGCGAACGAGGCGGGCTTCTTCTTGATCGAGCACGCGACCTAGTTGGTTGGGTGCTGGATCGACAAAATCTTGTACCGCGTCTTCGGGTTGGGTTTGCCGGCGGATCGCCTTGCGGTAACTTGCGATGAACAGGTTGCGCGCCGTGCGGTGGATGAACCCGGTGAGCTTCTCTGGCTCGTCGAGTCCGCGCGTGCGCAGTCTTTCCAGAACAATCCGAAAGGTCTCCTGATGCAAA
Source organism: uncultured Thermoanaerobaculia bacterium (assembly GCA_964499975.1). Classification (GTDB taxonomy): domain Bacteria; phylum Acidobacteriota; class Thermoanaerobaculia; order Multivoradales; family J023; genus CAZCOV01. The sequence goes on along the minus strand of CAZCOV010000018.1, from coordinate 9,107 downwards.
TCATCGGCAAGGCTCATGTTGCCGGTAGTCCGCCGCAGCATATAGAGCAACCCGCGACTGTAGCGCTCGACCAGCTTGGTTTCAGCGGTGCGGTCACCGCTAAGGATGCGCTGGACGAGATCGAGCGCGACCTCGCCTTCCCCCGGAGCTTCGACGGAATCGCCCAGAGGGGACGGCGTGACCCGCCCGGCGTCACCCCGGAGCAGGGCCTGACGGAAGCGCATGGCTGCTCGCCAAATGCCGCTCTCACGCCAGACCGACGAGGACTGACGGTAAAAGGGTCCTGAAGGGGTGTCAGAAATAGCGTTGGTCACTTGATATCCGCTGTGCTCGTGCCCGGTCCCTTTTCGTCAACAAGCACCAGTCCCTCGTCCATTCCCAAAACAGCGGAAAACGGCAACAGCGAGAGGCTGCGGAGTTGAGCAGCAGGGGCTAGTCAGCGGTCTGGTCAAATTCGACGACCACCACGCTAAAAAGCCCCCCGACCAAGGTCCGCGCTGCGCGGGTAGGGCGCAACTCGACGCGATGCCTGCCAGGGGCGAGTCCCAGCACCGGGAATCGGGTGGAAAACGACGTTTGCAGGGGGTGGATAGACGTCGCTCGCGCACTGCCGACCACCTGGTGGTCCAGCAGCACGTCCATCCCCAGCGCCTCAGGGAAAACACCCTTGGCGTCGACCAGATGACCCGATCCGCTGCAATAAAAATAGAGCAACCCGCCATCCGTCTTGAGGCTGGCTGGTTCGAGCGGGAGCGGGCCCGAAACAGCGTCATAGACGCGGGTGACTTGTTGTTGTTGCCGCAGGTCTGACCAGCCAAGAATCCGCCTGCCGGCGTCAGAAAAAGCTTCCCCCGGTCGATAACCGGTGGGCCCGCTCTGGTGAGATGGAATCAGGTGAGATGGAATCATTGACTCTTACCTCGACATCAACCCAACTCGTTACAGGTTCGACCACTTGGGGCGTAGCGAACTGCCCCACAAACTGCTGCCAGCAACCACTAACTGCTGCGAAGGCCTCGAATATCTCAGCTCGATCAGTTATTTTTGGCTCGCATATTTGTCTGGAACCGCGGTGGCACGGCGATGGGATGATCTGGACGCCCTGCTTTTGACCGTTAACCGCGAATGGTAAGCTGAATTTCATGTTGGTCTCGTGGGTCAACCCGCTCCTGATCGCGATCGGTACCTGGATCCTGCTGCTGACGCTCATCCGCGCGGTCAAGTTTCGCTCCTCACTGCGGGCGGTTCGCCAACAGCGGGCCTGGCGAGTGCTCATCGGCTTGATGCTGATCTTTCTTTGCGGGTACAGCATCGCCTTGACCCTCGTCTTGACCGGGAGGTTAGGACTTTTGGCCGGGCTCACGGCGCTGATTTTTGCCCTTGGGGCGTGTTTTGTGCTGTTCGCCGTGTCGCTCGCGATCACCATGACGACAGAACTGCTGGCAGCGGCGCAGGACCTTGAAATCCAAGTCCAAAACCGGACGGCTGAACTGCAAAGCGCCATGGTAGCGGCCGAAGCTGCGAACCGGGCCAAGAGCCAGTTCCTGGCGAACATGAGTCACGAGATCCGCACCCCGCTCAACGGGATTCTCGGCGCGGCTCAGCTCTTGGCCGAGGCGGACCCGCCCGCCCCAAGCGGTCATTACCTCGAGATCATCCACGCTTCGGGGGAAAACCTGTTGCGCCTGATCGACGACATCCTCGACTTCGCCAAGATCGAAGCTGAGAAGCTGTTGCTCAGCGAGACCGAATTCGACCTCGCAAACTTGGTGAACGAACTGTGCGAGTGGCTGCAGCTCAAGGCGCAAGCCAAGGGCATCGTGTTGCGCTGGCGGGTTGCCGCAAAACTCCCAGCGAGGTTGCGCGGTGATCCCCTGCGGCTCCGCCAGGTACTGGTTAACCTGGTCGACAACGCGATCAAGTTCACGGCCCAAGGAAAAGTCCAGCTGCAAGTCGAGCTTGCCACGGATCGGGCAGGTCGACGGGCCGACCCGCCGGAAATGGTCGCGGTACGCTTTAGCGTCGAGGACACCGGGATTGGCATCTCACCCGAAGCTCAGGCTCAGTTGTTCCAGCCTTTCACTCAAGCAGATGGTTCCACCACACGCAGTTTTGGCGGAACCGGCTTGGGGCTTGCGATCAGCCAACGGCTGGTGGGGCTGATGGACGGCGTGATCGTCATTTCAAGCCGCGAAGGGTTTGGCACCAACGCCTCATTTGTCATCCACTTGAGGACCGCCAGCCCGGTTGCGCAACCGGACGACCCAGCGGTCGAGAAACCGTCCCCCCTCTCGCAGCAGACGGTGGGGGAGACGCTCCAGAACGTGCTGTTGGTTGAAGACGAGCCAGTGAGTCGGCTGATCGCCCAGCATCAGTTGCAAGCCTTGGGTTATGCCGTCGACCTAGCTGAGACCGGCCACGAAGCGCTGGCCGCGCTGGCCCAAAAAACCTATGATGCGATCCTGATGGACTGTCAGATGCCCGACCTCGACGGCTATGCCACCACCGAAGAAATCCGTCGGCTAGAAGCCAAGAGCGGCCGCCACGTACCGGTGATCGCGGTCACGACTCACGCTCTGGCGAGCGAGCGCGAACGGTGCCTGGCCGCTGGCATGGACGACTTCCTCTCCAAACCGTTCCGCGAGGAAGAGCTGTTTGCGGTCCTCGAACGCTGGCTGGGGTCTAGCTCTGGGTAGGGCGGCTCGCAGCGCAAGGGCAGGTGGCCCGCTGGGGAAGAGCTCCTGGTTGACGGATGAACGTTAGCCAAAACGTCCGGTGATGTAGTCCTCGGTGGGCTTGAGGTGCGGTTTGGTGAAGATTTCGCGGGTTTGGCCATACTCGATCAGCCGCCCCAGGTACATGAACGCGGTGTAGTCCGAGGTGCGCGACGCTTGTTGCATGTTGTGGGTGACGATCAGGATGGTGTAGTCGCCGCGCAACGCCTGCATCAGGTCTTCGATTTTGCCGGTGGCAATCGGGTCGAGCGCGGAGCAAGGCTCGTCCATCAGCAACACTTCCGGCTCGGCCGCAATCGCGCGCGCAATGCACAGGCGCTGTTGCTGCCCCCCCGACAGCCCCAACGCCATTTCCTGCAAACGATCCTTGACCTCGTCCCACAAGGCAGCGCCGCGCAGGCTGCGCTCACAGACTTCGTCGAGCACCCGCTTGCGGTTCTCGCCGTCGATCCGCAAGGCGTAGACCACGTTCTCATAGATGCTCATGGGGAAGGGGTTCGATTTCTGAAAGACCATGCCCATCCGCTTGCGCAGCTCGATCACGTCCACGCCTTTGGCGTAAATCGAATCGCCATTGAGTCGCATGTCACCTTTGACCCGCACATTTTCGATCAAGTCATTGAGCCGGTTGACCGAACGGAGCAGGGTTGATTTGCCGCAGCCGGACGGGCCGATGAGCGCGGTGATTTTGCCGCGCGGCACGATCATCGAGGTGGCAAACAGGGCTTGCGCTTGGCCATACCACAGGCTGAACTGGTCGATTTCGAGGACGGCTTCCTCGGATTTCAGGCTGTCGTGGATCTCGGTGGGCACGTTTTCGCCACGGTCGATGGCTACCAGGGGGTTAGGCCGCATGTCCGTCTCCGGTGAAGCTAGCGGTGAAGCTAGCGGTGAAGCTAGAATTTCCCTGCTGCGTAGCGCCGACGGAGGTGGCTCCGCAGCCAGATCGCTAAAAAGTTGAGCGCTGCGATGATCAGAATCAAGAGCAGCGTGGTGGTGAAGACCATGGGTTTCGCGGCTTCGGAATTCTGGCTCTGGAAGCCGACGTCGAAAATATGGAAGCCGAGATGCATGAAACTGCGCTCGGGATGAACAAAAGGGAACGCACCATCGAGCGGCAGCTCTGGCGCGAGCTTCACCGCGCCGACCAGCATCAGCGGGGCCACTTCACCCGCACCTCGGGCGATCGCCAGAATCATGCCGGTGATGATCCCGGGCAAGGCCCGCGGCAAAACGATCCGTTGGATGGTCTGCCACTTGCTAGCACCGCAGGCATAGGACCCTTCGCGCAGCGAGTTCGGGACCGCAGCAACCGCTTCTTCGGTGGCCACGATCACCACCGGCAAGGTCAGGAGCGCGAGCGTGAGCGCGGCCCACAGCAGGCCGCCCTTGCCATAAGTCGGGTTGGGCAAGTGGGCGGCAAAGAGCAACTCGTCGAGCGAAGCGCCTACCGTGTAACAGAAAAAGCCCAGCCCGAACACGCCAAAAACAATGCTCGGCACGCCAGCCAGGTTGTTGACCGCGATGCGCACCGCACTCACCAGCGCGCCGGCTTTGGCATATTCCCGCAAGTAGAGCGCGGCCAAGACCCCGAACGGAACCACCACCAAAGACATGATCAAGGTCATGGCCACGGTGCCGAAGATCGCAGGATAGACGCCACCTTCACTGTTGGCTTCGCGCGGCTCGTCGCGCAGCAGCTCCTGCCAGCGTGCTAGATAGACTTCCACTTTGCCCGCGAAACCGAGCTGATTGGCGGGATACGCCCGCACGATCTCGTCCATGCGGATGAGCGTGGTTTGGGGCGGTAGGGTGCCTTCTCCCGCGGTGCGCAGGAGCAGTTGAAAACTCGCGTTTTCGCGGTTGATCTGATCGATCTCGCGACGGATCCGCGCGAACTCCTGGTCGGCCCAGGAGCGAATCGCAGTGAACTCCTGTTCTGCCGCAGCGAGCTTTGCCAGCGCTTCCACCTGGGCCGGATGGTTTTGCCCGGCGTTAGCTGCAGCGTCCAGCTCGAGCTCGGCTTGCCGTACCGCGAGGCGCGCTTGCTCTTGGCGGTAATTGACTTCTCCAGTGTCCACCTTTTCGAGCTTGCGCCGCTCTTTCCAGCGCTCCCGCACCGCAGCGTGGTGGCGTTGGAATTCCGCCCAAGCTGCCGCCTTACCCGGCACGACTTCCGCAAGACCCAAGAGCGCCTGGGCGTTGTCGAGTTCGGCGAGGGGCAACAAGACTTCACCCTGACCTGCTCGCTGGTCGAGCCAGCGCAACTCGTGCGGGGTCGCGGCCGGCAGCTGCGCGGCCAGCTGTTCGGCCTGAGCGCGGAGCTCGGTCGGGCTGAGGGTGGGACCAGCGCTGGCCTGGCCGAGCGAGTGGATCCTGAGAAAAGCTTCGGGAAAACCGTAGTACCGTCCCCACTCCAAGCGTTCAATGACCAGCGCCCACTCGGGCAAGGTCTCGGTTTTGACCTCGAAGTCGCTGATCCAGTTGAAGTGGTTCTGGGTCAGGCGATAGTTGCCGGTACGCAACAGACGGCGGCTGGCCCAGCCAGCGTTGGCAGCCAGCTGTGCTTGCGCCGGTGCCAAAATCGCGGGTGGCAAGCCCTCGATCACATGCTCGGCGGGTTGGAATCGCTCCTCGCGGGTGACTTCGCCGAGGTATGGCCGCGCATCAAACGTTTCGATCTGGACCACTGGCAGCGGCCAGAAGGTGGCCATCCCTTTGGTGAAAATCAAGGCCATGAGGCCGAACACCATGACCACACAAATCACCAGACCACCGCCGGTCAACCACAGCATGGGCTCGCCCGCGGCAAACAGCGACGAACGCGCGCGGGTGCGCTGACGCCGCCAACGGCCTTGGACCGCCACCGACCCGGCAGCCGCTTCCCCGGTTGCGGCAGCGACCGGGGGCAGCGACAACCACGGTGACGCCTTCTCGCCCTCGGTAGCAACGGGCGAGGAAGGGGCAGACGCGCTCATAGCTGGTAAGCCCTCTTGCGGAAGCGCAGCCGGATGATCTCGGCCACGGTATTGACCAAGAAGGTCATGGCGAAGAGGGTGAGCGCCGCGAGAAAGAGCGTCCGGAAATGGGTACTGTTGCGCACTGCTTCCGGCAGCTCCACTGCAATGTTGGCCGACAACGTGCGGAAGCCTTCGAAAACGTTCCACGCCATGACCGGGGTGTTGCCTGCCGCCATGAGCACGATCATGGTCTCGCCCACCGCCCGTCCCAACCCGACCATCATGGCCGAGAACAAGCCGCTCATCGCCGTGGGGATGACGATCCGGACCGCGGTCTGCCAGGGGGTAGCCCCCGCCCCCAACGAGGCCGAGCGGAGGTGCTCAGGAATCGTCGACAGGGCGTCCTCGGAAATCGTGTAGATGATCGGGATCACCGCAAAGCCCATGACAAAACCGACGATCATGGCATTGCGCTGGACGAAGGTGTCGACGTAACTGCCGCGCGGGTCGAGGCCCAGAGCATCGCAGAGCAGCGACAAGAGAAGCGCCAGCCCCAAGCTCAGAGTGAGGCCCAACAGGAACTTGCCGGCGTCAGCCCCAGCGAATTGGCGCTGGCTCCAGCGGGCGCTCTGGGCGCGCATCCACGGGTTGCCGAACTTGCCCAGAGCCAGCGCGACCAAAAACGCTGAAAGCGGCAAGAACAGCAGCATCCAACCTCCGACTGCACTCGCGAATTGCTCTTGCCCTGGGGTCCCGGGCTCCCAACTCAGCCACGCCTTGATGTCTCCCGCAAAAAGCCAGCTTTCAACCCGCGGTCCGAGCAGGACCGCGAGCCCCACCCCCACCGGGAGCGCCAGGGCGATCCCGGCGATGCGCCAGCTCGCGAGCCGCAGCAGGGTGGTCACGGGCAAGAGCTGCCAAAGATAAGCGCCTCCGAGGAAAGCGAGCGGCAGAGTGACGATACCGGTGAGGATCGCTGGCACGACCCCTTCGGCAAAGGGCGCAATCACCAGCGCTGCGAGGAAGCCCAGCACCACGCTCGGCAAGCTCGCCATCAACTCGATGCTCGGTTTGATCAGGGACTTGGCCCGCGGGCTGAGGAACTCGCTGGTAAAAATAGCCGCCAAGAGTGCCAGCGGTGCGCCGAACAACAGCGAGTAGAAGGTGGCCTTGATCGTCCCGAAAATCAGCGGCATCAGCCCCAGTTTCATTTCGAAATCGTCGGTGCTGCTCGAAGACTGCCAGACATGCTGAGGTTCGCTATATCCCTCGTACCAGACCGGTCGAAACAGTGCAGCGAACCCGGCTTCGGGATAACCCGGATCGAGGTGGGCGTGAAAAATTCCGCTGCGGGTCCAAGCGACCAGCCCGTCCTCTTTGGGCGCCATGGCCAGCCTTAAGACGGGCTCTCCTGACGGTACGGCGAAAGTCGCCAGGGTCGTGGCATTGGTGACGTTTTTGAGCTGGATTTCACCGTTGTCAAACCCGGTCAACAGCAAGCGGCTGCGCGCCGAAGCTGCAAGCGACCGCACGGGCGAGCCCTGGTCAGCCAGGGCCTTGGTCTTGAGAAAAAGCTCGTTGGCGGTCGTCGGGCGCTGCGGATTGCGCTCGATTCCGGGCAAACCTTGGCCCATAAAGTCGCTGACGCGCACGAGAAAACCCGCGCTCACCCGGCCTTGGGAGTCGCCCCACACCAGCGTGCTGCTGCCGAGGACGAAGCCCATGGCGGTGAGCTTGCCGTCTGGCACCAACGACAGCTGCTCTGCGCTTTGGACGTTGTCGAGGTCGCGCAAATCCAGACGAAGCAGCGAGCCATCTTCCCAGGCGAGGTAGAGGCTCGCACCCGAGCCGGTGAGCGCTATATGACTCGGGACGCTGGCGACGAGCGGCGTGAAAGGCAGCTCGAGCGGAGGGTCGAACTCGACGCTTTTTTGCCCGGTCAGAAAGTTGGAGCGTTCGCGCCCGACGATCAGCTGCAGCCGAAAACCCGTGGGCTCTTCGACCAGGGCAGCGATCAGCGGGCCGCCAGGGCCGATCACGTGATGGAGTCGGCGGATCGGTCCAGCCCCAACCTGAGCGGTGGCCACCTGCGTGATCGCCAGCTTTTGCTCGCGGAACTGTCCCTGGACAGTGAGCTGGACCACGCCATCTTCATGATCGAGGGCCAAGCCAGGTTCCTTCCCGGCAAACTGCTGGGTCAGTTCCACCGGCAGATCTTCCGCCTTCAAGACCTGGGTGACAAAGCCGATCTTCGTCAGCTGCAGCCTGCCGTCCGCCAGCCCGAAGGCCGCGAGATCGCCTTGCAGCAACACCGACGCTGAAACCAGCTGTCCAGCGGGGAAGAGCTGGTGTTCAGCGCGCAGGGTTCCGTTGTCGAGGCGAAAAACTTGC
>CAZCOV010000018.1:0-1011 GCA_964499975.1 uncultured Thermoanaerobaculia bacterium | reverse complement strand
CCCAAGGTCCAGCCCAACCGCTGGTATTCATCCATACCCAAATAAAGGGGGATTTCACCGTTACCGTGGGTGAACCAACCGGGTGCAGTGATTTTGGCGGGCAAGAACAGCGGCAGAACCACCCAGGCCAGGAAAACGAACACCCCCAGCACGGCGAGGATCGTCCCGATGCCGCCCACAGTGATCAAACTGCGGGCGAACCGGTCGATCACCAAGACCCCTGGCCGGGTGGTCCGCCTGGGCGCTCGACCGGTAAAGCTCCGGGGGGTTGCAAGCATGCTCAGAAGTCCTTGTCGATGTCGACCCCGACTTCGGCCAAGGTCGCTTTGGCAACTTCATAGGAAATCGGCAAGTAGCCATCCTTGACCACGGCTTCCTGGCCTTCCTGGCTGAGGACCAGTTTGATGAATTCCCGGCGCAAGGGGTCGAGGTCCACGCCCGGTTGCTTGTTGACATAGATCATGAGGAAGCGGGCCAGGGGATAATCCGCCACCCGTTCCGGAATCGCTGGTACGGCTGGGCTGGTCGCTGATTTGCTCAGCGCGACCGTCTTGACGTCAGCGGTTTTGTAGCCGATGCCACTGTAACCAATGCCGTTTTTGTCGCTCGCCACCCCTTGGACTACCGAGCTCGAACCCGGTTGTTCCTTGACCGTGCTCTTGTAGTCGCCTTTAAACAGCGCGTTTTCCTTGAAGTAGCCATACGTACCAGAAGCCGAGTTACGGCCATAAAGGCTGATCGCCGCACTGGCCCAGGTGCCGTCCAGGCCGGCCTTGCCCCAAGTCGAGATGTCGTCGCGGTGGCCGCCTTTACGGGTCGAGGAGAAAATCGCGTCGATTTGTTGCAGGGTCAGACCCTTTTCCGCAATCGGATTGTCCTTGTGAACGTAGACCGCCAGCATGTCGATCGCAACTTTGAGTCCGGTCGGTTTGAAGCCGAACTGCTTCTCGAACTCGTCGATTTCCTTGTCCTTCATCTCGCGGCTCATCGGACCGAAATTAGCAGCGCCAG
>CAZCOV010000017.1:26427-33428 GCA_964499975.1 uncultured Thermoanaerobaculia bacterium | reverse complement strand
GCTCAGCGATCTCGAGGCCATCGTCTTTCTCCTTAAGCGCACCCGCAAGGGTTGATCGTCTGCGGAGACCTCGAACGCCGCGACCGCTGAGCATCCTCGGCATCCTCTTCCTGGTGGCCTGGTGGCCTGCGTCCTCGCGTCCTCGTCGGGGGCCTGGTGTCCTGCGTCCTCGGCGGGGGGTGTACCGGTTTTCGGGCCCCCTCCTTGGACCCGGCAGGGTTCTCAGGATCTCTGGCTCAGAAATCAACCTCTGTGCGAGCGCTCGGCTCAAGGCCCGAAAACCGTTAAGCACTCCCGGTTCGCCGGTGCGCGGAAAAACGAAGCGACGGCCGAGGATGACCTCGGCACGTCGCTTTGTGATCGCTCAGTGAGCGGTTCGTCGGCAGGGTGGGTGGCTCGTGGCCAGCTGCGATTCTGGCTTGCAGGTTTAGAAGCCGTTTAGAAGCCGCAAGTCAGGCCGCTGGCGGCGATCAGGGCATTCAATTGCACCCCACAAGCCGTACCCTGAGACACGCTGACCTCATGGACAGCTCCACCCCCAACCCCACCTTGACCGCAAGAAGGTGGCAGGAGGCCTTGAACCCCCAGCGAAGTGTGTTGGACCGTCCGATTTCCGATGTAGATCAGCCAGGCATCGCCATTCGGCGGAGTGCAAGCCTGGGGTGGTGCACCGGCATTGATGCAGACGTCCTCGTCCAGGAGGCAGCGGCTCGCCACGACTTCGCCCGCCAGCCACTCGGCCCAAACCGGCAAGTTGGGATCGTCCCAACAGGGACACTCACAGGGCAAATCATCGCCAGCAAGCTGCTTGAAAGCACTGCGCACCAGGTTACAGGCCTTGCCGCGAGCTCGCGGTTTGGTGTCGGGGTTCAAGTCGTTGGCGAGGTCGCACTCCATGGCATCGCAATAAGCCAAGCACAAGCCCAGCACTGCGCCAGTTTGACCTTCGCAAACGGTCGAAGCAAATGGCCACTGAGCTGCTGGGGCCGCGGAAAGCTCAGCGTCCGGAGTCTGCGCCAAGGCGGCGCCAGAGGCTAGGATCAACAGAAAAAAAGCTAAAACAAGGCGGTTTTTCATCAGCGTTCACCCTTTCTTTTCGAAGCTTTTTGGATTTCATTGAGAGCCTCGCGAAACGATCAGACTTCTGCGAGGTAGTTGCTTACTTGCTGGTATTCTATCACTTGGGTTGTGGCTTGTCCAGTTCATGTTTTGGGCTTCTATGATCGAGCTGAAAGCTGATTCGGGTTGATTTGTGATTTTGCGCATAAAGATTTTTCTAAATATCATGTTAGTTTCTCTAATATCTAGATATCGCCCTCCTTGAGGGCTCTCTGCTGGATCGTCTGGTGGTCAGGTGGTCGGCCTGGTGATCGCCAGCGACGCAGTCGGGTTGGTGAAGGGAGAATATGTAATAATGAATAATTTAAATATCCGCAATAAACGATAGAAGGAGCCCATGTGATCCACCTTGAAGATCAAGACGGCATCGCCCTGCTGCGCTTGGCGCATGGCAAAGCCAATGCCATCGACCTCGAGCTGTTCGTCGAATTGGATCGCCACCTGGAAACCCTGGTCGCAGGTCCACCGCTGCCCGTGATCTTGACCGGCAGCGGTCCGATTTTTTCGGCAGGCGTCGATCTTTTTCGTCTGTTGCAAGAGGACGCGGCCTACCTCGAGGCTTTTCTCGGCCAGCTGTCGACCACCCTAAAACGGCTGTTTACCTTGCCGTTGCCGGTGGTAGCGGCGATCAACGGCCACGCCTTGGCGGGAGGCGCTATCCTCGCGACCGCTTGCGATTACCGGGTTCTGGCTGCAGGTCCGGCCAAGTTGGGGGTCACCGAAATGCTGGTCGGCGTTCCTTTCCCCACGGTCGCGCTCGAAGCTTTTCGCTACCTGCTGCCACCGCGCGAGGCCCAGCAATTGATTTTGAGCGGGCGCACCCTCGAGGGTGATGAAGCCTTGCGGTTGGGGTTGGTGGATGAAGTCGTTCCGCCAGCAGCCTTGCTTGACCATGCGGTCAGAGTGGCCCGGCAGTTCGGGCAAATCCCCGCGGACGTTTTTGCCGTGACCAAAGCGCAGCTGCGCGCTCCTGCGGTTTTGCGTATGGAGCAAGGCGCACCCGCAACCGCGGCTTCAATCCGCGAAATCTGGGATCGTCCAACGACCCGCGCGAAGATCCGCGGCTTTCTCGCTCAGGCCGTGGGCAAAAAGCACGCAACCACTGCCGAAAGTTGAGCGTGCCGACGCAACCCGCGCAGCCCGGCCGCACCAGGACTGGACTGGCAAAGGGGTGGTGGTCAGCAGCGGGTTGCACTAGAATTTGCTGATGCGACAACGACGCAAGCTGATGCAGCACAGAAGTTGGCCCCTCATCGCCTGCTTCCTCATGGCCTGTGGGTCGGACTTTCACTTTCATTCTGCGAAGACGCCGTCACTCGTCGGTGAGTGGCGCGCCGTCTTGACCTCGCCGGGCGGTGAGTTGCCCTTCACCTTGCGCATCCGCGAAGTCTCCGGGCAGCTGGTGGCAGCAGCGGTCAATGCGGGGCAAGAAGCGCTGCTGACCGGGGTCAAGCAGCAGGGGCAGCGTGTGGTGCTCGAGTTCGCCTGGTACGACTCGGAAATCACCGCCGAACTCGATGCCGCTGGGCAGCGGCTGACCGGAACGTTTCGGCGAACTTCCCCTCAGCAGGACACCCGGCTGCCTTTCAGCGCGGTGCGCGGAGATGCACGGCGCTTCTTGCCCCGGGCTGAAAGTGGAGTTACGGCGGGGGACCCCACCGCGGTGCCGGGGGTGAGCGGGATATGGGCCGTCACTTTCCGCGATGACAGCGGCGAGTCTCCGGCGCAGGGCGAGTTCCAGCAGCAAGGGGACCGCGTGGTCGGCACGTTCCTCACCCCGGCGGGCGACTACCGCTACCTCGAAGGCGCTTTTGCCGAAGGCCTCTTGCGCCTCGCCACGTTCGACGGGTCGCACGCTTTCTTGTTCCATGCCAAAGCCCAGCCCGACGGCACGCTTAGCGGAGATTTCTGGTCGCGTGACACCTACCATGCGACGTGGACCGCGAGGCGCCTGAACGAGCTGCCCGCAGCGGCTGGCACCCCGACCGCAGGCGCGGTGACCGGGGAGAACGTCTTGCCCGATCCCTGGCAGCAAGTCGGCTTGACCCACCCGGAAGGGCGTTTCACTTTTGCTTTTCCCGACCTCGCCGGCCACACCGTGGCCGGGACGGATGCGCGCTTTGCGGGCAAGGTGGTGCTGGTCAATCTCTTTGGTTCTTGGTGCCCCAACTGCAACGATGAAGCCCCTTGGCTGGCCGCCTGGGATCGTCGTTACCGCGACTCTGGGCTTGCAGTCGTGGGTCTCGCTTTCGAGTTCACCGGCAATCCCGAGCGCGATCGGCGGCAAGTCCAGCACTTTGCCGAGCGCCATGGCATCACCTATCCCTTGCTCCTCGCGGGCATCAGTGACAAAGCGGCTGCCTCTGCTCTGCTGCCCGACTTGACCCGGGTGCTCGCTTACCCCACCACGATTTTCATCGGTCGCGATGGCAAGGTGCGGAAGATCCACAGCGGTTTTGCCGGTCCTGGCACCGGGCACCACCACCAGGAGCTGCAGCGAGAGTTCGAACGGTTGATCGAGGAGCTGTTGGCAGAGCCGGCAGCCGCTCGTCAAGCTGCTTAGTCCTTCTACGAGAGGTCCCGCAGGGCGTTGACCGGGTCGAGGCGAGACGCGCGCCAGGCAGGCAAGAACACCGCAGCGGCTGCTATGGTCAGCAAGATGAGCGAGAGCGCGGTGTAGGTGAGGAAGTCGGTCGTTGCCACGCCATAAAGCAAGCTAGCGAGAAAACGACTGAGTCCCATCGCGCTCAGCCAACCGAGCGCCAGACCCCAGACGACGAGCCCCAACCCTTCGCGGAAGACCAGCTTCTGGATGCCCAGTGCCCGTGCTCCCAGCGCCATGCGCAAACCGATCTCCGGGGTCCGCTGCGCCACCGAATGCGCCACCACGCCATAAAGACCAGCCGCTGCCAGCAACAACGCAAGCAACGCGAAACCGCCCAAGACCGCGAGCTGGAAGCGCGGCAACGCCCCTGCCGCGCGGACCCCATCGGCCAGTGTCCGCACCGCAGCAACCGGTAACGCCGGCGCCAGCTCGGCCAGCGCGTGGCGCACGGGTCCGATCAGCTGTGCGGGCTCCAAGTCGCGGGTTTTGAGGGTGACCGTCAAGTTACGTGGCGGCGCCTGCGCGCTGGCAGCATAGATCTGCAGTCGCCCTTCCTCAGCCAGGGAGTTATGAAGCACGGAGCCCACCACACCGATGATCTCGCGCACGTCCGGCTGCTCGGCATCACCCAAGTCGAGACGCTGACCCACGGCGCCAGCTGGCCAGAAGCGATCGGCAGTGCGCTGATCGACGAGCACCACCCGTGCTGCCGTGGGGCCGTCGGCACTGCTGATCCCGCGGCCTTGAAGCAGCGGGATCCCCAGCACCGACAAGTAGTCAGGGCTGATCAAGTTGAACTCGGCGCCCGGCGACTTTTCACCTGGCGCTGGCACTTGCCCTAGCGGCCGGAAGGTGCGCGTCCAATTCTGGCCGTCCAGGGGCACGCGGTACGAAGTTGCTGCGGTTTCAACGCCAGGCAACCGTGCCAGCCGGGTCAACAGCTCTTGCTCGAAAGCTCGTCGCACTTCGGCATTGGGAAAATCACGCTGCGGCAGGTTGAGGCGAAAAGTCAGGCAGCCACCGGGATCAAAGCCGAGCTCGCGGTTCGTGAGGTTGAAGAAGCTGCGCACCAACAGGCCAGCGCCGATCATCAGCACCAGTGCCAGGGCTACCTCGCTGACCACGATCGCCTGACTAGAGCGGCGAGCGGTGAGGTGGCGAGTGCCCTCACGCACCCGATGCACCAGCTGTCCTGAGGCCGCCTGCCATGCTGGCAAAAGACCAAAAGTCAGCGCCGTGATCAGGGCCAGACCGGCATTGAAGGCGAGCAGCCGCGCGTCGAGAGCAACGGTTTCGATGCGCGGGATGTCGTAGGGCACAAGGCGCGGAACCAGGGCCAGTGCTACCAGGGTCAACCCCAAGCCGAGCGCTGCTCCGGCCACCGCCAAGAGACCGTGCTCGGTCAGCAGATGACGTAGCAAGCGGGTGCGGCTGGCGCCGAGGCTCGTCCGCACTGCCAGCTCGCGCAGCCGGCTGGTCGAGCCAGCGAGCAGCAAGTTGGCGATGTTGGCGCAGGCGATCAGCAGCACGCAACCCACCGCCCCCAGCAAGACCAACAGCCCGGTCTCAACCTCGCCAACCAGCTGCTGGCGGAGTGGCACCACCTCGGCACCCCAGGCGTTGCGGCGGAGAAAGTCGCTGCGATCGGGCACGGTGTCGATCACTCGTGCCGCAATGGCCGTCATCTCGCTCTGCGCCTGCTCCAGGCTCACCTCAGGACGCAGCCGTCCGATCACCTGCAAGTACTCGTTGCCGCGGAAGTCATTGGCGAGTTGCGCCGGTGTGAAATAGAGCGGCGTCCACACTTCGGTGCCCCGCGGCAAGTCAAACTGCGCGGGCATCACGGCGCTGACGATGTATTCCTCGCCGTCGAGACGCAGGGGACGACCGAGGATCGTCGGGTCTGAGCCAAACCGCCGCTGCCAGAGGCCATGGCTGAGCACCACCAGACGTTGCGGGTCAGCGCTTTCTTCGGGAGGAAAGAGCGCCTGTCCGAGCTGCGGCTGGTGGCCTAACACGTTGAAAAAGCTGGCCGTCACCCGGCACCCGCGCACCTGCAGGGGTGTGTTGTCGCCGGCACAATTTCCCGACGGACAGCTCTCGGTTAGCCCCAGCGGGCGTTCGACGAACGCCGCCAGCCCTGAAAAAAACTGGCTCTGGTCACGCCGATCGGCATAGTCGGGGGGTGAAGACGCGGTGCGCGCGGTGCCATAGCGATTCCACACCATCTGCAGCTGTTCGGGTTGGGGATAGGGCAACGATTTGAACAGGACGGCGTCGACCACGCCAAACAGCGTACAGTTGACGCCGATGCCAAGCGCCAGAGTGAAGACAATTGCCAGCGACAGCGCTGGACGCCTGGACAGTGCTCGTGCGCCATATTTTACGTCTTGCAGCAGGGATTCCCACATATCGTCTTTCCTCACCGGAAGATGGGTTCCAGGCAAAGCATTCCCCGGCCTGACGGCTAGGCCACGGGCGAGTTCGAGCCATTCGCGACCGGCACTGAGCGCGAGTTCAGCGAGCGCTGCCAGCAGCGACAGCGCGCGCTGCAAGGGTGGAGCTCCGCGGCGTTGCTCAGCCCGCGAGTGGTCGCGCAGAAACTCGACGACCTCGTCGGCAAAGCGCGCGCGGAAGCTGCGGGGAAAGAGCAGCAAGACGCAACGGCAGAAGCGTTCGCCAAGGTTCACGGGCTTTCTCCTACCAGGTCTCTGACCCGATTGAGCAGCAGCAGTCCATGCATGCGGCGAGCTTCGGCGGTGACGACCCGGCGGCCGAGCTCGCTCAGCCGGTAGTAGCGTCGGCGTTCGTCGTCAGCATCGGGCGCCGTCTGCCGTGCGGCTTTCTCGACCAGTCCGCTGTCGAGCAAGCGGCGCAAGCAGCGGTAAAGGTTGCCGGCATCGAGCAGCACCTCGTCTGCCGTCAGCGCAGCAACGTCAGCACGGATACCATAACCATGGCGTTCGCCGTCGGCCAGCACGAGCAAGATCAGAAAATCCCCAGGTCGCAAGGGGAGGAAGCTTTCAGGCGTTGGTTCAGACATTCATGCTCCGCAGCAAGATGGCGTTGCCGATCGGCGTTATTGGGCGGGATGAATGCTTGCTCATCCTACCGTCATAGTGACTATATGTAAAACGACGATAAAAGTCCAGCCCTGAAAAGCACCACGATCTCTGTCAAAAACTTGCAGGTACCAATTGACGTGCGCCAGCGACCGTGCCAGTCAAGGCACGGCCGGTCAAGGCACGGCCGGTCAAGGCACGGCCGGTCAAGGCAC
>CAZCOV010000017.1:14996-26327 GCA_964499975.1 uncultured Thermoanaerobaculia bacterium | reverse complement strand
GTCAAGGCACGGCCGGTCAAGGCACGGCCGGTCAAGGCACGGCCGGTCAAGGCACGACAGTTAAGGCACGGCTGCGAGTTCGCCGTCCGCGCTCATCCGTAGGAACTCGGCCAAGACGTCGTCCATGAACTGATTCTCCTCAGCGCTGAGACGCGCGCGCCCTTGCTCGATCTGGACGGCGATCGCTGCCACGGTCGGGGCTTGGAACACGTCGCGCAGGGCGATTTCCAGAGGCAAGACTTCGCGCACCAAAGACACCACCTGGGTGGCCATGAGCGAGTTACCCCCGAGGTCGAAGAAGCTGGCGCGGGTGCTGACGGTGGCCACCCCCAAGACTTCGGCGAAGACTCCGACGAGAAAGGCTTCGAGCGGAGTTTGCGGGGTGTCGAGTTCGCTCGGGAGTGCGGTTTGCGGGTCGGGTTCAGGGGCTTTGAGGGCCTTGCGATCGACCTTGCCGCTGGGGGTGAGCGGTAGCTCGGGCAGTTGCACCCAAACGGCTGGCACCATGTATTCGGGGAGGTGGTGGGCTAGGTGGGCGCGCAAAGCTGCGAGATCGAGTCCGGGCGCGCGGGGGACCACGAAAGCGACCAGCCGCGGGTTGCCCGCGGGGTCCGGGGTCAAAGTGAGGGCCGCGGCTGCCACGTCCTGGTGTTGCAACACCACGGCTTCGATCTCTCCCAGCTCGATACGGAACCCGCGCAGCTTGATCTGGTGATCGAGGCGGCCGAGGAATTCGATCTCGCCCTGTGGCAAGTAGCGGGCAAGGTCACCGCTGCGGTACAGGCGCTCGCCCACCGCATATGGGTGGGGGACGAACTTGGCCGCGGTGGTCGCCGGACGTTGCCAGTAGCCGCGGGCCAGGCTGATCCCGCCGATCAGCAGCTCGCCCGCGATTCCCAGTGGCACCAGCTGCGCCCGACGATCCCACAAGTAGATCTGGGTGTTGGCGATCGGCCGTCCGATCGGTACGCAGCCGCGCTGGTCCTGCGCGGAACAAGCCCAGGCCGTGACATCGACCGAAGCT
Source organism: uncultured Thermoanaerobaculia bacterium (assembly GCA_964499975.1). Classification (GTDB taxonomy): domain Bacteria; phylum Acidobacteriota; class Thermoanaerobaculia; order Multivoradales; family J023; genus CAZCOV01. The sequence continues at coordinate 25,303 of CAZCOV010000017.1, read as the reverse complement.
TCGGTCGGACCATAGAGGTTGTGCAGTTCGGGTCTTGGACTTCTGGCCGAGGAGAATGCGGCGAAAAAGCGCTGCTGCAAGACGTCGGACAGGGCTTCACCGCTGGTGATCACCCGCCGCAAGCTGGGTAAAAGGAACGCGGGGTTGCGTTCCGGCTGCAATTCCGGCTGGTGCAGGAAAGCCTGGAGCAGGGAGGGCACAAAGTGCAAGGTGGTGATGCGCGTTGCCGCGATCGTTCGCAACACCTCAGCAGGATCGCGGTGTTCGCCGGGAGCGATCAGCACCAGACCCGCACCGGTCAAGAGCGGCCAAAAGAATTCCCACACCGACACATCGAAGCTCATCGGCGTTTTCTGCAGCACCCGGTCGTCGGCGCCGAGTTGGTAAGCGTCCTGCATCCAGCGCAACCGGTTGACGATGCCGCAGTGCGGGATGATCACCCCTTTGGGTTGTCCGGTCGAGCCCGAGGTGTAGATCAAGTACGCGGGGTGGAGGTCATGCGCCGGGAAACTCAGGGGGCCTCTCGGCTGCGCGGTGATTTGCTGCCAGTCGCGTTCGAGCACGACGAGGGGGGCTTGCGTCGGTGGGCTTGGGGCTTGCGCCCAGGGTGCTCGGCAGAAGCGTTCTTGGGTCAAGAGGACCGCGATTTTGGCGTCTTGCAGCATGAAAGCGAGCCGCGCTTCGGGATATTCAGGGTCGAGGGGCAAGTAGGCAGCCCCCGCTTCGAGAACGGCGAGCAGGCTCACCACCAGCCCGAGCGAACGTTCGAGCGCGACTCCGACGAAACTCTCAGGCCCGACGCCCTGCTGGCGCAGGTAGTGGGCCAGTTGCCGGGCGTGGTCCCCGAGCCCCTGGGCGGTCAGCGCCCCGTGGCGATCGCTGACCAAGACCGCGTCCGGCGTGTGCAGGAGCTGTGCGCGGATCAGCTGCTCTAGCCGCTTGCCCGGCTGGTCGCCCAGCAGATCCTGCCGCGAAGTCGCGTTCAAGGTGTGCAGCAGGTGCTGGGTCTCAGCGGCCGAGAGCAGCGGAGCGCAGCCCACCAGCCCTTCGGGGTCAGCGCAAGCCGCGCCGAGCAACTGCAGGAAAACTCCGACTGAACGCTGGCTTTCCTCGGCGCTCCAGGCGGAGCAGTTGAAGTCGAAGTCGAGGGTGAAGCGTCCGCTCGCGCTGAAGTCGCGGACCTGGAGGTCACAGGCGTCCTGAGTGTGGCCGGAATGGATCAGGGTGAAGCTCGCCGGCAGTCCGCACAGCTCGGTGAAGGCCACGTTTTGGTAGTTGAAGTAGACGTCATAGGCTGGATGGGTGGCTGGATTGGGTACCGGATAGAACTGAAACCGCGCGCTCAAGACCGTGTCGCGCTGGACCTGGTGCGCGAGCGAGCGGAAGGTTTCCTGGGGTCTGACTTCGACTTGCAAAGGGCAGGCATTCATCATCAAGCCGATGGTGTCGGCAAACTCCTCTTGCCGGTTGGCAAAAGGAGTCCCGACGCGCAGCCGGCGTTCACCGCCCAAGCGGTTCAACCAAGCGAAGAGCACGGTCGCAAAGATCACCGCCGGGGAAAAGACGCTGAGGGTTTGGGTCAGCTGGAGCACGGTTGCACTCTCTGTGTTCCCAAGCTCGACCGAGATCCGGGTGGCCAGGGTCTGGGCTGGTGAGCTGCCCGCACGGGGGTAAAAGCGGGTGGGCGAGAGTGCGGTTGCGAGCTTCCAGCTCCAGTACTGACGGGCTTCCAGGTAGCGCGGCGTTTGCCGGTTCGCTTGCTCCCAGGCGACGAAGCGCTCGTAGGACCCGAGCGGAAGCAGGTGGTCTAGAGCAGCGCTCCCAGCAGTGCCGATCAGCTGGTAGTAGCGCGATAACGTGGTCGCGATCTTGGCCAGCGAGCCGGCGTCCGCGATGATGTGGTGGACGTTGAGATAAAAGACCGTGGTGTCGTCTGGGAACTGGACCAAAGCGGTGTCGAACAGCTTCATCCCGAGGTCGAGACGGCGGCTGGAGCGCGCGGCGAGCCAGCGCGCGAACGCGGCTTCGGGGTCACTTTCGGCGCGCAAATCGACCACTTCGAGCGCGGCTGCGAGGTGCGGGTGGATCACCCGCTGCGGGATGCCGTGCTCGACTGCGATCGTGGTGCGCAGCGCATCTGCAAGGTCGACCAGTCGCTGGAAAGCCTGGGCAAAGCGTTCAGGATCGATCACCCCAGCCACCTTGAAGGTGGTGATCGCCAGATCGAAATAAAGCAGGACTTCGGGGTTGAGCTCGTGGGCAAACCAGAACAGGAGCTGGCTCGCGGTCAAGTTGGAGCGGGCGGCGACCTGGGTGAGGCGGGCGCGCGCACTCGGTTCGTCTGCTGGCGCTGGCGCTACGACCGCGTCGCGCGGCGCTGCTGGCTCGGCTGGGGTTTTCACCAGGGGGGGCAAGCGGAGGATGGGCTGGTCGAGTTCGCTCACCAGGTGTTCGAGCACGCGTACCCACGACTGGAGAAAGCCTGCAATTGTCGCTTGGGTGAACAAGTCGGTGTTGTACTCACAATGACCGGTCAGGGTTCCGTCTTGCTCCCACAAGAACAAGGTCAAGTCGAGGCGGGAAGTGCCCGGCTCGAGGCGCAGCGGTTCGGCCACCACGCCCGGGGCGAGTTCGCGCATTCCCAAGGCATGAGTTTCCATAGCCAGCCCAACCTGACGGACGGCCGCACGGCTCAAGTCACGCCTTTTCTCGACCACTTCCACGATCTTTTCGAAGGGCACGTCCTGGTGGTCATAGCCGGCGAGCGCGACCGCGCGCACCCGCGCGAGCAGCTCCCGCCAAGTCGGTTCGCCGCTGAGGTCGATGCGCAACGGCAAGAGGTTGACGAACATCCCGATCAGGTTTTCGCTTTCCCAGTGGGTGCGGCTGGCCACCGGGCAACCGATGATCAGGTCGTCTTGGCCGGAGCAGCGCGCGAGCAGCCCGGCAAAGGCGGTGAGCAAGGTCATGAACAGGGTACTGCCCACGGTCTGACCAACTGCTCGCAGTGCGGTCGTGAGTTCCGGGGACAGGGTCAGGGGTTCGAGCCGTCCGTGGAAAGTCTGGACCGGCGGCCGCGGGAAGTCGGTGGGCAGGGTCAAGACCGGCAGCTCGCCATGGAGGTGCTTTTGCCAGTAGGCGAGTTTTTGCGCCAGCACTTCGCCTGCCAAGAACTCGCGCTGCCAGGCCGCAACGTCCGCGTACTGGATCGCCAGCGGTGGGTGCGCGGGGATTTGACCCGCGCTCAACTGGCGATAGGTGCCAGCCACTTCGCGCACCAGAATTCCCATCGACCAGTCATCGCAGATTGCATGGTGGAGGATCACCACCAGGCCGTGATCGTCGGGGGCAAAAGTGAAGAGGCGCAAGCGCAGGAGGCGGTCCGTGGCAAGGTCGAACGGGGTACGAGCAGCAGCTGCGGCGAGCGCGCGCCAGCGTTCTTCGCGCTGATCTTCCACCAAGGTGGAGAGATCAATTTCACTCCAGTCGAGGTCAGCTTGCCGGGTGACCACTTGCCGCGGTTCGTCCGAGGCAACTGCCGTGCGGTGGGGAACTGCTAGGTTGGTGCGCAAGATTTCGTGCCGCGCGACTTGCAGGAGGAAGCTCTGCGCCAGGCGTGCGGGTGCCAGCGGACCGCGCAGGCGTAAGGCTTGACCGACGTTATAAACCGCGCGGTTGGGGTTCAGTTGCTCCATCACCCACATCCGCTCCTGGGCAAAAGAGAGCGGCAAGGAGTAAGTTGTCCCATGCTGCGGACGCGGCAGCGGCACCAGCGCGGGCAAGGGTGGGAGCGCCGACTCACGGGTCCGGGCTTGGCGGATGAGCTCGGCTTGTTCGGCCAGCGTCGGCGCGGTGAACAGGGCAGCCAGCGGCAGCTCGACGGCGAAAGTGCGGGTGATCCGCGCGAGCAAACGGGTGGCGAGCAAGGAGTGACCGCCGAGCTCGAAAAAGTTGGCAGAAACGTCTATCCCTCCGCCACTGCCGTCAGCCAGCAGATCGCGCCAAATCGCTGCCAACTCCCCTTCGAGAGCGGTCCGCGGCAGGACCTGGACGCGCCCAGCTGCGGATCCAGGGGCAAGCTGGCCGGGCGCTGGTCGGCTGCGGGCGAGGGCCGCGCGATCTACCTTGCCATGCGGGGTCAACGGCAAGGCGTCGAGGATGAGAAAAACGGCTGGCACCATGTAGTCGGGGAGCTGGGCGCGCAGGTGGTGGCGCAGTTCGGTCAGGGATGCGGCTGCGCGGAGCACCACCCCGGCGACCAGCTGCTGCTCACGCCCGCGGTCCACCGCAACCGCTGGGCGGGCGATGACCACGGCTTGCGCGACGGCCGGATGTTGGCTGAGCACGCTTTCGATCTCGCCCAGTTCAATGCGGAAGCCGCGGACTTTGACTTGCTGATCGCGCCGGCCCAAGAACTCGAGCTGGCCCTCGGCGTGCCAGCGGACGAGGTCACCGCTTTGATAGCGGCGCACTCCTGGGGGAAGCGCGGCGGTGGCACCGCAATCGCTGTCCCCGACCACGAATTTCTCTGCGGTCAGGCGCGGACGGCGCCAGTAGCCGCGGGTGACCCCGCGGCCACCGATCCACAGCTCACCGGCAACCCCGAGCGGTGCGGGCTGACCGTCGCGGTCCATGACTACCAGCTCAACTCCGGGCAAGGGTTGACCGAGGAACGGCAGGGCCGCGGCCGGAGCTTGTGGCAGCAGGTGGCAGGAAGCGAGGATGGTGCTCTCGGTCGGCCCATAAAGCACCCGGATCTGGGTGCCAGGAAAGGTCGTGCGCATCGCTACCAACAAGTCGGCTGGCACCGCGTCTCCGCCGACGAACAGCCCGGCGAGGGCTGGGGTCGGCACGCGATCGCGCGCGACCGCGGCCACCACTTCGCGCATCAGCGCCGGAACCGCGTGCAGCCAGCGCACGGTGCCCAGTCCCGCGACCAGTGATGGGATGTCGAGGGTGGGCTTGAGCGGGTAGAGGATCACGGTGCCACCCGAGCACAGCGGGGCGAAGAGCTCGAACAGGAAAATGTCGAAGGAGTAGGGCGCAAGGCACGGCATACGGTCGCCCGGCGCCATGCCGCAGAGCTGTTGCATCGCGGCCAAAGTGGACGCCAGGTGCCCATGTTCGACCATGACGGCTTTGGGTTTTCCCGTGGTGCCCGAAGTGTAAATCAGGTAGGCGAGGTCGTTGGGTTGCGGGGGCGGACCCCAAGCCGCGCGGCCAAGGTCGTGGTCGTCGTTGCCCGCGCAGCAGACCGCAGGGTGTTCAGGCATCTGGGGCAGTAGCTCGGGCTCGGTCCACAGCACGGTCGCGTCCGCATCTGCCAGGAGGTCGCGGCAGCGTGCGGCAGGCAGCTCGGGATCGAGCGGGACGAATACGCCGCCGGCTTGGAAGATGCCGAGGATTCCCGCGGCCAGTTCGAGCGAGCGGGTGACGGCCAGGGCCACCCGCTTTTCCCGGCAAACCCCGGCGGCGCTGAGCGCGGTGGCGATCTGTTGGGCGCGGGCTGCGAGCTGGGCGTAAGTCCAGCTCGTGCCGTCGGGCAGGGCGAGCGCGACGGCGTGGGGCGAACGGGCGACTTGGGCGGCAAAGTGGCTGAGCACGGTGGTGGTCGCAGCAGCTGGCCCCCAGCCTGGCGCGTTCCATTCCCAGCGCAACTGGTGGAGTTCGGCCGGCGAGAGCCAGGCGATTTCCGCCAACCGCTGGTGGGGATCTTGGGTGAGCGCGGTGAGCGCGCGGGTGAAACCTGACCACAGCCGTTCGATCGTGGTCCGAGTGAAAAGCTCGCGGCGAAATTCGAGGTAACCGGAGAGACCGTCAGTACGAGGTCCGACCGCATCCTGGGCGCCGTTTTGGGGCGGTTCGCTCGCGGCAGGGGTTTCGGTCAGCGACAGCGAAAGATCGAACTTGGCCGTGCCGTTGTCGATCTCGGCCACGGTGAGTTCGAGGTCGGGCAGAGCGAGCCGGGCAAAAGGCGCGTTCTGCAGCACCAACAGGGTCAAAAACAGCGGGTTGCGGCCGAGGTCGCGCTGCGGTTTGAGGATTTCGACCAGCTGCTCGAATGGCAAGTCTTGGTGGGCAAAGGCACCGAGCGCCACCTCTCGGGCTTGGGCCAGGAGAGTCAAGCCGCTGAGTCGGCCGGAGGGGCGCAGGCGCAGCACCAAGGTGTTGACGAAGAAGCCGACCAAGTCTTCGGCCGCCGCCTGGTTGCGGTTGGCGATCGGCGACCCGATGGCCAGGTCGTCTTGCTGGCTGAAGCGGCGGAGGAGGAGGGCCCAAGCCGCGAGCAGGGTCATGAACAGGGTGGTCCCAGTGCGCCGGCTGAGCGCGCGCACGGCTTGGGTGAGCGCCGGCGAGAGCGCGACGGGCAAGCGGGCACCGCGCGCGGTGGAAGTCGCGGGCCGCGGGAAGTCGAGCGGTAGTTCGAGCGGCGGTGGCTCCGGGGTCAAGCGACCCTGCCAGTAGGCGAGCTGAGCGGCCAGGGCGGAGCTGTCGAGCCAAGACTGCTGCCAGTGGGCCACGTCGCGGAAAGTGAGCGCCAGGTCCTTGAGCGGCGATGGCTGACCGGCGCGCAAGGCGGGGTAGAGGGCAGAGAGCTCGCGCACCAGGATCGCTTGCGACCAGCCGTCCGAGATCACGTGGTGGAGCACCAGGATCAGCTGATGGTGCGTTGCGGTGAGCTGCACCAGAACCGCGCGCAGCAGCGGGCCCACCGCGAGATCAAACGGCCTTTGGCTGACCACCTGCGTGATCTGCTGCGCTGCCTGGCGGCGTGCGGATGCGGGCAAGTGGCGCAGGTCGACCACTTGCAGCGGGTCTGGGAGTTGCGCTGTGACCACGGCCTGGGGCTGCCCTTGCACCTCGACGAAAGTCGTGCGCAAGGGCTCGTGGCGCGCGATCACCGCGGTCAAGGCGCGGGCGAGCACCGGAATCGCCAGCTGTCCCAGGAGTTCGACTTTGCCCGGGACGTTGTAGGCAGCGCTGTGGGGATCGAGGCGCTGGAGGAACCACAGCCGTTGCTGCGCCAGCGACACCAGGGGCGGGGTGCCGGGCGGGGCCGCGACGAGCGGAGGCAAGGAGGTGTCCTGTGCGTTCAAAAAGGTGCCAGCCGAGTTTTGGCGAACGGCGATTTCCGCGGCCAGGCCGGCGATCGTCGGCGCTTGGAAAAAGGTCCGCAGCGGGAGTTCGACCCCGAGCAGGGCGCGTACCCGCGAGATCACTTGGGTCGCGAGCAAGGAGTGGCCGCCGAGTTCGAAGAAGTTGTGCTGGATCCCGACTTGCTCCCGCCCCAAAACTTCCGCCCAAATCTCCGCGAGCAGTGCTTGGATCGGCGTTTCTGGCAACACCATCTCACCTGGTGGCCGCAACTGCTCGAGATCGGGCGCGGGCAAGGCTGCGCGGTCGATTTTGCCGTTGGGCGTGAGCGGCAGCGCGGGCAAGGGGACAAACAGCGCCGGCACCATGTATTCGGGCAAGCGCTCCTGCAAGAAAGGACGCAGTTCAACCGCCAGGTCGAGCCCTGAACTGGCGGCCAAGTAGGGGCGATTGCCGTAGCGACTCCAGTCGGTGGCAGCGAGCGGCAGCCCTACCGCTCCTGCGGGGTGCGGTGCCGCAGTCGGGCGCGCGTTTTGAGGCAAGAACTGGACGTCGATGCAGTCGAGCGCGCCAGAAGCCGCCCATGCGATCTCCACTTCATACCCCAGTTCTGCCCCGAGGGCCCAGAGATCGACCGGGTCAAACCCCGGCGGCTGGACGCTGGCAGCGGCTGCGGTGGCCGCGCGCAGAGCGCTGACCGTGGTCTCGGGCGGCAGTTCGCGGCTGAGCTCCAGGGCCTTGAGTTCGGTTTTAAGGCGCGCATTGGGCAAATCGCAGACCAGGAGCCCGGCTGGGCCAGCGGCCAAAAGCCGTGTGCGCAAGTCGCGCGCGGTCAGCGCATGTCCAGCGAGTGCGGGCAGTTCGGGCGGCGGCGCGCCCCCGATTTCCAAAGTGGCGTCAAAACGGAAACGGGTGAACTCGTTTTGCGCGCGTCCGCCCTTGAGCTGGATGCGCACGCGGGTGATCTGGGGAAAATGGTGGGGCAACGCTTGAAAGAAGGCCGGGTCGATCACCAGTTCCTTGTCTTGCTCTTGACGCTCGCGCACCCGCGTCGCGAGTTCGGCCAGCGTCATTTCGTCGCTCGCCCGGGCGAGCAGCACGGAAAAGTGAAAAGCGCCGAGCAGGGGCAGCGCGCGGATGCCGCCAAAGAAGATCTTGCCCCCCGGCGAGACCAGCTGGAGCGCGCTGTGGACCACGTCCAGGAGGTAGGCCACTTGCGGCATGTACTGGATCACTTCGACCACCAAAATGGTGTCGAAACTGCGGCCGCGCAGCGCTTCCAACTGGTGGGCACGGTCCGCCGCGGCCGGCAAGAGCTCGACTTGTGCGCGCAGTTCTGGATTGCGGTGCGCCAGCTGGCGGTCGATTTCGACCAAAGCCGCGGGGGAGAGGTCCGTGCCGCAGTAGAGTTCGGTTGCGGGTGCCACCCGAAACAGCATCAAGCCAGTGCCACACCCCAGCTCGAGCACTCGCCGAGGAGCGAGTGCCAGGATGCGGCTCACCGAGTCGGCCACACTCTCGAAAATCTCGGTTTCCGGGAAAGGCCGGCCGGTGTAGCTGCTGACCCATACCCGCAAGTTGATGCTCGCGTCTTCGGCGGAGAAGAAATCCTCCTGGGCATAGACTTCGTCGAACACCATGCGCCAGCCGTCGAGCGCCTGGCTGTCTTCACTTGCAGCCGGCGTTTCTGCCGCGGTCCCCACCACGTAAGCGATCAAGTGGAGGTCGGGGGTACTGCCGTCTCGGGGGGACAGGGCGCGCGCCAGCACCACGGCGGCTTGTACTTTGGGGTGTTGCCGGAGCACGGCTTCGATTTCTGCGAGCTCGATGCGGAAGCCGCGCACCTTGACTTGATGGTCGCTACGGCCGAGGAACTCCAGAACGCCGTCAGGCGTGGTGCGCGCCAGGTCGCCGGTGTAGTAGAGACGGGCGCCGGGTGTTGCGGCGAACGGATCAGGACGAAAAGCTTCGGCGGTCCGCCGCGGGTCGTGGAGGTAGCCGCGGCCGACCCCGGTCCCCGCCACATACAGCTCGCCGTGGACCCCCATGGGCAGGAGCGCCAGGCCGCGGTTCAGCACATACAGCCGCAAGTTCAAGACCGGACGGCCGATCGGCATGCGCACCGCATGGAGGGCCGGCGGTGCATACAGCAACGCGTGGGTCACGTCGTCCGAACATTCGGTCGGCCCATAAGCGTTGAGCAGCGGCACACCTGGCACTTGCCGGAACCACTGTCGGCAGAGCTCCGGGGGCAGGGCTTCGCCGGTCGGGATGAGGAAGCGGAGGCGCGCGCGTGCCAGCGGCTGCGACCCTAAAGCGTCCGGAGCATCCTCACCCCGGAGCAGGACCTGGAGCAAGGAAGGTACGGTTTCGAGCAAAGTGACCCCGGTCTCGACCACGGCCCGGCCCAGGGCGAGCGGATCCAGCGCGACCTCGTCCGGGGTGATCCGCACGGTCCCGCCCACGGTCCAGGCGGCAAGGAACTGCCAGATCGAGATGTCAAAACATTGGGATGCGTTCTGTACCACGGTATCTGTCGGCCCGATGCCCAGCGCGCTGACCTTGGCGAGCAGGTGGTTGTGCATGCCCCGGTGGGTGACCATGGCGCCCTTGGGCACCCCGGTCGAACCCGAAGTGAAGATGACGTAAGCGAGCTGATCTGGCGCCAGGATCCGTGCCAGCCCCCAGCGCTTGCGCTCCTGGGTTGGGCGGTAGCGGTCTGCTTGGAGCAGCTCGACCTGGATCGCGGTCGGGGCGGATGCGTTCAAGTCGTGGGCAGCCTGGGTGAGCAGGTGCAGGCCAGCAGCGGACGCGAGCGCCAGCTGACAGCGGCTCTGCTCCAGGGTCAAGCGCAGCCGCGCGGCCGGGTGCCGCGGGTCGAGCGGGACGTAAACCGCCCCGGACGCGAGCAAGGCGAGGAGCGCGATAGCGAGGTCAAAGCCGCGCTCGGCGAGCACTGCCACCGGGGTTTCAGGGGGCAAGCCGCGGGCTACCAGTTGATCGGCGAGCGCTTGGGCGCGTTCCGCGAGTTCCTGGTAACTCAACCAGGCATCGTCGCAAACCAAGGCGATGGCCGCGGGTGTGGACGCAGCTTGCGCGGCAAAGACGGGGGGGAACAAGTCCGCCGGGAGATCCACCAGGGTGCCAGCCGCCGTTGGGGTGCCAGCCGCCGTTGGGGTGCCAGCCGCCGTTGGGGTGCCAGCCGCCGTTGG
>CAZCOV010000017.1:0-14896 GCA_964499975.1 uncultured Thermoanaerobaculia bacterium | reverse complement strand
GGTGCCAGCCGCCGTTGAGGTGCCAGCCGCCGTTGAGGTGCCAGCCGCCGTTGGGGTGCCAGCCACCCGGTGACCGGCACGACCTGCACTGTCGTTCCACTCGTGCTGCAGTTGCTGCCGTTCGGCTGCGCTGAGCAGGCACAGTTGGGCGACTCGACGCTCGGGCGTGCTGGCCATTTGGGCCAGGAGCTGCGCCAAAGACGCGAGCCAGCGTGTAGCCGTGGTGGAGTCGAAGAGATCGCGGTTGAACAGCAGCGAGAATCCCAGGCCAGCGTCCGTGGCAGCTGCGATCCAGCTCAAGTCGAACGGCGCGATCTCCGAGGTCGGAGGAAAGGACTCCGCTGGCAAGCCCGCGAAATCGAGCTGCACCCCCGGACGTCCGAGCACCAGGGCGGCGAGGTCCGCGGGACTGAGCAGCGCGGACTGCTGCAGCGCAAACGCCACCTGGAACAGCGGCGAGCGGCTGGGATCCCGCTCCGGCTGCAAGCGCTCGACGAGCAAGGGGAAGGGATAGTCCTGGTGGGCGAGCGCGGCGAGCACCGTCGGACGCACTGCCTGGAGCAGTTCGTCCACCCGCAGCTGAGGGTTGAGGGTAGTGCGCAGCACCACCGGGTTGACGAAATAGCCGACAATGCCTTGCAGCGCGGCCCGCCGCCGCCCCCAAGTCGGGGTCCCAACCACCACCTCGCGCTGCTGGCTGAGCTCGGCGAGAAGCACCTTGAGCGCGGTCAAGAGCAGCGTGTAGAGGGTCACGCCTTGGGTTTCGGCAAGCGCCAGGAGTTGGTCGTGTTGGGCGGGAGGCAGGATCAGCTGGGTCGAAGCACCCGCGAACGTCTGATGGGGCGGACGCGGACGGTCGGCGGGCAGGGCCAAAGTGGGGAGCAAGCCCGCGAGCTGGGCCTGCCAATAACGCGCCTGCCGTTCCCCGTCGGGACTCCCAACCCATGCTTTCTGCTCATGCACATAGTCGAGGTAGGTCATCGGCAAGGGCAACAGCCCGGCCGCCGCCCTGGCCAGGGCCTTCTGGCTGTCGGTACCGGTGGCTTCTGCGCTGACGAGTTGCCGGTAGAGTGCGCGCAATTCTGCGAGCAGCACCCCGAGCGAGGCGAGGTCCGCGATCAAGTGATGCGCGACCAGCACCAGCAGATGCTCTTGGGGCCCGCGGACGAGCACCCGAACTCGCAGCAAGGGATCGCGCTCCAAAGCAAACGGGCGCCGCGCTTCGTGGTCGACCCGGGCGCGCACCGAAGCCGCGCTCCACGAGCTCGCGTCTTCGCACACCAGGGGCACCGGACGGTGCCGCAGCACCTCTTGATAAGGTCCGTCCGGGCCGGGATGGAAGGCCGTGCGCAAGGCCGGGTGGCGGTCGACCAGCAAGGCGAGCGCGCGTTCCAGCAGGGGGAGTGCGAGCCCGCCGCGGACCACCAAAGCCGCAGCCAGGTGGTAGGCCGTGCTCTCGGGAGCCAGCTGCTGCAAGAACCACAACGCACGCTGGCCATGCGCGAGCGGACCCTGGAGCGTTAGGCTGCGCGGGAGGCTCGCGGGCGCGGGCGCTGCCGCAAGAAGCGCGGTTTGCAGGTAGGTGGCGAGCGTGTTCAGGCTGGGGCCCGCGAGCAGCAGGCCGAGGTCTGGGGCCACCCCCAGCTCGGCTTCGAGCAGGTGTTCGAGGTTGACCGCGAGCAGCGAGTCCAGGCCATGAGCGGTGAGCGGTGCTTGCGGGTCAAGGCTTTCGACCGGCAGTCGCAACAGTCCGGCGACTTGCTGCTTAAGCCGCGTGAGCAAGAGCGCGTGCTGATCTTCCGGGCGGAGCCCGCGCAGTTGTTCGCGGCTGAAATGGGCGCCCGTGTCGATCGCTTCAGCGGCTGCTGGCGAGAGCGTGACCACGCTTTGCGCCAGGGTTTCGAGCTGGGCCGACTGCCACAGTTTTCTGGTGTACTGGCGCTGGACCTTGCCGCTCGAGGTCTTGGGCAAGCTGCCGGCCGGGATCAACACCACAGTGTGGACGTGGGCTTGATGCTCGCTGGCGATCGCTTGCCGGATGGCTGCGGCCAGCTCTGCTCCCGCGCAGTGGGTGCCGCGCTCGACTTCTTGGACCAGCACCAGCTGCTCGCTGTCGTCGATTTCGCAGCTCAAAGCCGCCGCACCGCCAGGGCGCAAGGCCGGGTGACTCTGCTCGCTGGTCAGCTCGAGGTCTTGCGGATAAAGATTGCGTCCGCGCAGGATGATCAGGTCCTTGAGCCGGCCGGTCACCACCAGCTCGCCGTCAAGCAGATAACCGAGATCGCCGGTGCGCAGGAAGGGGCCGACACCGGCCGCGGTTTTCGCCTGGAACACTTCGGCGGAAATCGCTGGCTGTTGCCAATAGCCTTGCGCCACGCTCGGACCTGCGACCCAGATTTCGCCGACGCGGTCAGCCGCGAGCGGTTGCCGGGTGTGCGGATCGACGATCTGGATCTGCTGCTCGCCCCAGGCCCAACCACAGCCCACGAGTTCGCGCACGGTCACCCCGGGCAAGGTCTCTGCCGAGCCGGGCACCACGCGATGCTCAGCCAGGTCCTCGGCTGCAACGGTGAGGATCTTGGGGGCCTGTTCCACGGCGCCGCCGCTCACGAAGAGGGTGGCTTCGGCCAGACCGTAGCAAGGATAAAAAGCGCTGCGGTTGAAGCCGCAAGGGGCAAAGGCGGCGCTGAAGCGGTCGAGGGTGGCCGCGCGCACCGGCTCAGCGCCGTTGTAGGCCACAGTCCACGCGCTGAGGTCGAGCCCAACCCGCTCTCCTGGCGGGATCTTGCGCACGCAGAGCTCATACGCGAAGTTGGGACCGCCGCTGGTGGTCGCGCGGAAGTGCGAGATGGCTTCCAGCCAGCGCGCCGGACGTTTGAGGAAAGCGAGGGGTGACATCAAGATGCAGCGGGCGCCGAGGTAGAGCGGCTGGAGGACGTTGCCGATCAATCCCATGTCGTGGTAGAGGGGCAGCCAGCCGACGATCACCGAAGCTGCGGTCTGGGCAAAAGCGCGAGCGATCATCCGCTCGTTGGCGAGCAAGTTGCCGTGGCTGACGGCGACCCCTTTGGGTTGGGCGGTCGAGCCCGAGGTGTACTGGAGAAAAGCCAGCGTGTCGCGGCTCACCCCCGGATCTTGCCAGGCAGCCGCCAGGGCTTGCGGGTCGGCCAGCTGGTCGGTCGCCAGCCAGTGCTGGGCTCGGAACTCGGGCAGGCCGCGAAAAGCCTCGGCTTGGGCAAGCAAGGGCGCCACCGTCAAGACCATGGTGGGCTGCGCATCCGCGAGGATCTTGAGCAGCCGGGGGAGCGCTTTGACCGAGGTCGGGGGATAAGCCGGGACCGCAATCACTCCTTGGTAGAGGCAGCCGAAAAACGCGGCAATGAACTCGAGTCCGGGCGGATAGAGCAACAGCGCGCGGTCTTGCGGGCGGGCATGGGCAGCCAGAGCCGCGGCAATCGCCCGCGCGCGGCAGTCGAGCTCGTGATAGGTCCAGGTGAGCGCTGGCGGAGCCGGTTCAGACGCGGCAAAGCCCGGCGCGGTGCCGTCCGGCAAAAAAGCATACGCCTCTTGCGCTGGCGCCAGCGTCGCGCGCCAGCGCAGGAGCTCGACCAGCGTGTCACCGCTCCAGGGGACGTCGTTCTCTAGCGCGTCGGGGTCCAAGGGCGCGCGGCCAAGGCTTGCCGCTGGGTTTTCCAGTTCGTTCCGCATCGCTCACCTCGTGGTCTCATCCACAAGCAGCGGGGTCGCTGCGCGGTTGGGGGATTCTGCGGCCAGGGCATCCGGGAGTTGGTCGAGCTGACGCAGCGGACGATAGAGCCAGCCAGTCAGGCAGGTGGCCAGGCCGAGGAGCCCGAGCAGCGACATGAACACCCCGACCCCGCGGCCCGGACCGCTCCCGAAAAGCGGCGCCAGCACCGGGGTCCAGGCGCCGCCTTGGGCCATCGCCGGGGTGAACACAAAATCCGCGAGCGGTCCGCTGACCAGCTGGGCCAGCGGGATTGCTGACCAGGAGCACATCCGCCGGGCGGCAAAGACCCGACCCTGAAGCGCGGGGGGGACCTTGCGTTGCCACAGGGTCTGCACGAGGCCATTGATGAAGGGGCCGGTCGCGATCAAGACAAAGGCCGTGACCGCAATCAGCGCGAGCGACGGCCGCAAGCCGCCCGCGGTCAAGGCCAGACCATAAACCAGCGTGCCGGCTTGAATCCCGGCAATCGCGCTTTGGGGTCCGCCCCAAACCGTCATCACCAGCCCGCCAGCGAGCATGCCGGCTGCGCCGATCGCGAGGACCTGGCCGAGCGCTGCGGGATCGGCGATCGCGAGCACCAGCGGGGTGATCAGGACCAAGACAGCACCGCGGCTGAAGTTCAAGACCGTGAAATAGGCGACCAGTCCGCTGAGGCCAGGGCGTTTGAGGATGAAGCGGAAACCCGACAGCAAGCGGTCGCGCCACGGTTCGCTCGCGGCGCTCGGGTCGCTCGGCTGAGCGCCGGTCGCCAGCCCAGGTACCCGGACCCATAGCAAAGTGGCCACCGCGAAGAGGAAGGTGGCACCGTCGATCAGCAGGATCGAAGCGAGCGGTAGCTGGACGACTAAAACCCCGGCGATCAGCGGAGCACCGATTTCCGCCACGGCCCCGCCCAGCTGGCTGAGGCCATTGGCCTGCCCGAGCTGCTGCGGGGCGACGAGCTGCGGCACCACCGCCTGGAAAGCCAGCAGCTGGGGCGCATTGCACGCGGAAATGCAGGACATCAGCAAGTACAAGTGCCAGGTGGCGAGCTGGTCGAAAAAAAGCAGGCCAGCGATCGCGAGCGTGCCGAGGGCCGCGCCGGTGTCGCTCAAGAGCATGACCCAGCGACGATCGAAGCGGTCCGCGATCAACCCGGCGAGGGGCAACAAGGCGATGCCGGGCAGCGTGGTGCAGAAGGCGATGAGCGCAAACCGGGTCACCGAGCCGGTCGACTGATAGACCCACACCCCGAGCGCAAAGCCGGTCAAGCTGGAGCCGAACATCGACACCGTCTGACCGCACAACAGCGCGAGAAAAGCGTGCCGTCGGCTGAGCGGTACGGTGGCGGAGGCGCGCGGAGTGTCGGCTGCCACGGCTTTCACCTCAAAGCTCAGGCTTGCGCCCGATCACCAATTCCGGACGCCGTTCGACTGCGCCAAAACCCGCCTCGCGCAGCAAGTTTTCCATCTCAGCGTAAGTCGGCTGCCAGCCGCTCATGCCCTCCTTGCCGATCAGCACGAACCCATCGAACACCGCCTCGATGGACCCCGACCAGTCGTCTTCGAAAAAGGCTTCGCGCACCAGCACGGTGCCCCCTGCAGGCAAGACATCCCAAGCCAAACGCAGCAGGGTCAAGTCCTCGGCTGGCGCCCAGGTGTGCAGCACATTGGCAAGCAGGGCGACGTCCGCGCCGGACGGTAGGGGAGTGGTGAAAAAGGAGCCAGCCACCACTTCACACCACGCGGAAGCGTCCGCAGCGACGACTTTTGCGCGCGCCACGGCAGCGGCTTCCGGCAGGTCGAAGACCACGCAAGCGAGGTGGGGGTAGTGTTCGCGGATGCCGAAACACAACCCGCCCGAGGATCCACCCAAATCGAGCAGCTTGTGGTGTCGGGTGAAATCATAACGGGCCGCGAGCCGCTTGCCATTTTGGATGCGCAAGGCGTGACGCTGTTCCGCGAGCTCGCCCACCCAGTTTTCATGGGTGTTCTTGTAGAGCGGACGCTGGTCGGAAATCTCGCCCTGGTCGCGCAGCTGGTACCAGTGGAGCATGGGGGGATGAAACAGCAGGTCATGCAGCGCGTCCCGTGACAGGTCGTACTTCATGGGCAAGGCCAAGGCGCGGCGCAACTCCGAGTCGTGGCAGAGCATGGCTGCGGCGAGCGGACCGTTAGACACCTCCCCATCGCGATAAACCAGGAGTCCGGCGTTGGTCAGGTACTGCGCGACCAGGCGGGCTGAGGGTCCTGGCATGGCCCAGGTTGCGGCCAGGTCAGCGAGGGGCACCGCGCGACCCGAAAGCTTGGCGAAGAGGTCGAGTTCGAGCGCCAGTTGGAGCAGGGTGCTGGTGGTCTTGCCCGCAGCGAGCCGCAGCAGGCCGTCAGGGTCGAGGGGACGGATTCCGGGAGGAGTTGGCAAATGCGTCATGGCCGCCCTCTGAGGTCCGATCGGTTGATGATGATGATGGTGTTGATGATGATGATGTTGTTGTTGTTGTTGATGTTGTTGTTGTCACTCATTGCGCAGTAACAGCGTGGGATGAACGGCGAGAGCCCGACGGATCGGGAGCCAGATCGCGAGCAGGGAGACGGCGAGCAAGATCCCGGCCACGGCGAGGTGGGTCGACACGTCGAGCGGGCTCATGCCAAAGAGCAGGCCGGCAAACACCCGACCGCTGGCGATCGCCGCGCCGCTGCCGAGCACCAGCCCGATCCCGAGCAAGATGCCGGCGCGGCGCAAGATCAGCCACAAGATGTCGCGCGGCTGGCCGCCGAGTGCCAGCCGCAGCCCGATTTCGCGCTGACGTTCCGCCACTCCCTGGGAAATCACCCCGTAGATCCCGAGCAAAGCCAGGAGCAAAGCGAGTCCGGCGAACCCGCTCATCAGCAAGACCAAGAAGCGGTCTTTGGCATAAAACTTGGCCACCCGTTCGCTCAAGGGCAGGGCATCATAGGGGGGAACCTCAGGCAAGACCCGCCGTAGCTCGGCCAGGGTGGGCGCGATCAGCGTGCGGGGATCGCCGCTCGCGGTCTTGATCACGAAGTTGAGGCTGGGAAAGTTGGGCGCGGGGAACTGCAACACCGGGTAGTAAATGTCCGAGCCCGGCCACTCGACTTCTTGCATGGCCTGATGGCGAACTTTCCCCACTACCCCGACCACCGTGCGCCACGGCGCATTGGGATCGCGGCGGCCAAAGCGCACCCGCTTGCCGATCGGATCCTGGTTGGGCCACTGCGTGCGCGCCAGGTCTTCGTCGACGATCGCGACCAAGTCGCTGTTCAGCCCGTCGCCAGCCGTGAAATCGCGGCCCGCCCGCAAAGGGATGCCGATCAGGTCGAAGTAGCCGGGGGTCACCATGTTAAACACCAGCAGGACCTGGCCGTTGCTGGTGGCAGTGACCTTGTCTTCGATGATGTGGGTCATGCCGATCCACGGATCCGACGGCAAGATCGGCATGGCGATGCCCACGTCGGTAACGCCGGGCAAACTCAAAAGGTGTTCGCGATAGGTGCGGGCCAGCGTGGTCATGACTGCGGGGTCGGCATAGCGCTGGCCTTTGAGTTCGACCCGGGCCGAAAGCAGCTGGTCCGGGCGGATCCCGAGATCCACTTGCCGCAGGGTCAAGAAACCGCGCAGCATCAGTCCGGCGCCGAGCAGCAAGCAGAAAGCGAGCGCGACTTCTGCTGCAACCAGCACGGCCTGGAAGCGGGTGCGTTCACGGCTGAGCGAACTCGCCCCTTCGCGCAAGGTCGTGACGAAGTTGCCGATGCGGCTGCTGAGCCAGGCCGGTGTCACGCCAAAACCCACGGTGCAGAGGAGGGCCAGTGCGGTGACCACGGCGATCACTCCGGGCCGCAGCCCGTAGTCCACGTGGCTTTTGAAATCGACGGCGCTCGCCACCACGAAGAGTCGGGTGGTCCATCCCGCGAGGAGTAGCCCCAGCCCGGTGGCGAGGACGGTCAAGAGCAGACTTTCGGTCAACAGCTGGCGGACCAGCTGCACTCGGGTGGCACCTTGAACCGTGCGCACTGCGAGTTCGCGCTGGCGGGCGCTGGCGCGTCCGAGCAGCAGGTTGGCCACGGTGGTGTAGGCGATGAGCAACACGAAACCTGAACTGCCGAGCAGGGTCAGGAGGGGAAAACGCAAATCCCCGCGCAGCTCTTCCGGCAGGGTTTTGACCACCACCCCCATGTCGGTGTTGGTGTCGGGGTAGGTGTTGGCCAGTTCAGCGTTGATCGCGTCGAGCTTCCCCTGGACCGCGGAGAGCTGTACCCCGGGCTGGAGGCGGGCCGCGCCTTGCAACCAGCGGGCGCCGCGCAAGTCGAGGAAACGGGTGGCACCGAGCAATTCATCGCTCATCATCACCGGCAAGAAGATTTCTGCCTGATCGGTCAAGCCGCGAAATCCCGCGGGCAAGACCCCGAGGATCTCGTAAGCCTGGTCGTTGATGATCAGCTGCTGGCCCACGGCTTGCGGGTCACTGCCGTAACGTCGCTGCCACAGCGAGTGACCGAGGACCACGGCGCGCGGCGCCCCCCGCTCTTGGTCCTCGGCCGCGGTGAAGGTGCGGCCGGCAATCGGATGGACCCCGAGCAAGTGGAAGTAAGCGGAACTCACCAGCTCGCCTTCGACCCGATCGGCTTCCCCGGCGGTTTGCAGGTTGAACGCGTTGGGATAGCTGTAGAAAGCAAAATCGTCCAGCAAATCCGCGGTTTGTTCGGCCCAGTCGCGCAGGTCGTGGTACGACGAAGGCCAGGTTTCGACTTGACCTTCGGCGCTGCGGACGCTCTGAAAGCGGAGTACCTGGTCCGCTGCGGGATAGGGCAAGTCCGCCACCAGCACGCCAAACACCACGCTGACAATCGCGCTGGTCGCGGCGATGCCGAGCGCCAGGGTGAGCACCACCACCATCGTGAAACCGGGGTTTCGTCCGAATCGGCGCCAAGCATGGCGCAAGTCCTGCCAGATCGCTGCCATCACGTTCTCCTCCATGGCTCCTGCACGCGCATCAGGCGCTTTCCCCCGCGACCAGCTCGGCCAGGCTGCGGATCAACAGCTCGGCTTCTCCCCATGCCAGCGTGGTCAGGGCAGCAGGAAAGTAAAGATTCTTGCCCAAAAGCTGGCGCTGTGCGACCCCTGACTTGTTGTAAGTCGCGGGATGGATGGGATGAGCCCCAGAAATGTAAGCGATCGGCAGGTGAACCTCGCTTAAGGCGTTCAAGCGCGTCAGGCTTAAGCGCAGCTCCTGGCGCACTCGCGGTGCGATCTCTGCCAACCAGGCGCGGGCCACGGTCGCCGGCTCAGGGCTGGCCGCGAGGGCCTTGACCGGTGCCAGCCCATGCCTTGGGGGCTTGAGGGCAGCGCAGAAGCAGTCGATCAGGTCGTCGAGCTGGGCACAGGCCAAAGGGTCGGTGGCGAACAGCTGGCAACTGAAGCTGGGAATGAAGCGGAGTTCGCACCCTGCCGGCAAATGACCCGAGTGGATCAGCGCCTGAGCGAGCGCGGCGAAGTCGTGCTGGAAGTCGGGCGCTTGAATGTAGAGGTGGTTGGTGGCTGCGGCCGCGTGCCAGAACACCCGCTGGGTAGGGTCGTGCTGCGCTTCTTTGACCGCGTTGAGCAGCAAGTTGAAAACTCCGGTGATCCAGGCATAACCCCGTTCGGGCAGGGGGGCCGAGTGCAGCAGCCGCGCCTGCACTTGCCGCCAACCGGCAAACAATTGCTCGAGGAACAGGGCCAAGGAGCCGACAAACCGTGGCCGAGCATGGTCGGTGAACAGCAAGACCTCCCCCCCAGCGCGGTATTCGATGTGCCGCAGCTTGTACATCTTGAGATAGCCGCGGGGCGTCCGTTCGACCCAGCGATTGAACAGCAAGTGGAGCTGACGCTGCTCATAGAAGTCGTGGATCAAGGGCACAAGCAGTGGCTTGAGGTCGACCAGCTCCGCGCTGCGCGGCCGCGGCACGGAGCGATTGCACTGCCAGCTGAGTTCGCGGGTCACCTGCAGATGCTCGGCGATCAGGTCGCGTCCATCCTGCTCAGCGCGCAGACCAAAGCTCAAAAACGCGCAGTACTCGGGTGGCACGCTGTGCCGCAGGGCTGCTGCAGGCTGGCCCACCCACTGCGGCTGGGGTTCGCCGCGGTGGTTGAAGCAGGCCACGACGCGTCCGCCCGGGCCGAGCAAGGCCCAAGGGAAGTAGATGTCGTCGACGCCATGGAGGTTGTGGTCAATCGGGCTCAAGTAAGTGTGCTGGGCCAGCGCCAGCCAGCCGAAGTTGTTGGCAGTGGTGTTACCGAGGTGGGAAGTGCGCACCACCGGCAAGCGCAGGTCAGCGATTTGCGCCAGAGTAGCGCTGATCTTCTCGTCCATCCGGCAGACCACGGAGGCACTGTCTGCGGCTGGCACGCGGCTCATTTCGCTGCGGGCTGCGGTGATCCCCGGGCTCATCTTGCGGACTCCACAGCGCCAGCGAAGGAAGGGGCGAACGCTGTGCGGAGTTCGGGTAAAGGCTGGTCCGGGGCAGTGACCACGGCCTGCAGCCAGCGTTCGCAGCTTGCGAGCAAGCGCAGAGCGGTTTCCCCGCGATAAAGGTCGGTGCGATACACCAGGGAGAGTTCTAGGCATCCCGCCCGCAGCGCTCCGAAAAACAGCAAATCGCGCGCCGCCCCGCCGCTACCAAAGCTCAAGGGTTCGAGCTTGAGTCCGGGCAAAGTCTGGGCTTGGCGCGGCACGTCTTGCAGCACGAAGCTGACCGGGAAGAGGTCGTTCGCTCCTTGGGCCTGTCCCGGACGGAGCGCGGCGAGGATCAAGGCAAAGGGCAGGTCCTGGTGGGCGAAAGCCGCCAAGGTGTCTTGCCGCACCCGGGTGAGCAGCTGACGAAAGCTCGGTCCGTCCCCCAGCTGAGTGCGCAAGACCAGCAAGTTGGTGAACAGCCCGAGTAAGGGCTCGGTTGCGGGCGTGCGGTGCGCGATGTTGGTAGTCAAAGAGATGTCGTGTTGTCCGCTCCACTCCCATAGCACGGTTTGCAGCAGCGCCAGCACCGCGATGAACGGGCTGGCATGGGTTTGAGCGCCGAGCGCGAGCAGGCCCTGAGTGAGCTCGGGTCCCAGCTGGCGCGACCGCTGTTCACCGGCCAAGCTGCGTACCCGCGGACGGGGAAAATCCGTGGGCAGCACCAGTCCGGGAAAGCGTCCGTGATCGAGCCGCGCCAGCCAGTAAGCGAGCAGACCCGAACCTTCGCGTCGGGCTTGTTCGCGCTGCCACAGCGCATAATCCCCGTACTGCACTGCGAGGGGAGGGAGTTGCGGCAGCTCGCCACGGAGCAAAGCGGCATAGCCAGCTGCCAACTCATCGGCAAACACCGCTTCAGACCAGCCGTCGCTGACCAAGTGGTCCTTGATCAAGAGCAGCACATGCTCGGCAACTGGCGGTTCCGTCACGGTGCCAGCCGACGTGTCAGCCGCGGTGCCAGCCGACGTGTCAGCCGACGTTTTGGCGGTGCCAGCCGACGTGTCAGCCGCGGTGCCAGCCGATGTTTTGGCGGTGCCAGCCGACGTGTCAGCCGACGTTTTGGCGGTGCCAGCCGACCTGTCAGCCACGGTGCCAGCCGACCTGTCAGCCGACGTTTTGACGGTGCCAGCCGACGTGTCAGCCGCGGTGCCAGCCGAGGGGTGAGGTTGCGATTCAGAGACCAGGCGGATCAAGGTGGCCCGGATCAAAAGATCGTGCGTCAGGTCAAAGGGGGTGCGTGCGTCCGCCCGACCGAGCCGCAAGAGCTGCGCTTCGCGCGCTGCCCAAGAGAGCGCGCTGAGGTCGATGAGCGGCACTTGCAGGATCGCTTGCGGCCGCACCCATTGGTGGGGCTCAGCCGCTGGCTCGCCCAAGGGGTCGCGGTCGAAACCGCTCTCAGGCAGGCGGAAATTGGTGCGCAGGATCTCATGGCGATCGACGATGTGCTGCAAGCTGCGGGTGAGCGCGACCACGTTCAGCGGGCCCTTGAGCCGGGCTGCGAAGGGGACGTTCGAAACCGCAGCTTTGCCTTCGGCCGGACGCCGCAGCCAGAAGCGCAGTTGGGGATGCGAGAGCGGCACCCACACGCCCGGCGGACGGGGCCGAATCGGTGGAGCAGGCGCGGTCTTGCCGCGGCGGAGCGCGTGCTCGACCGCGGCGGCCAAACCCGCGACCGTGGGCTGGGCGAACAGTGCGGCGATGGGCAGGTCGACGTCCAGAACTTGGCGCACCCGTGCGAGCAGCCGCGGCACCAGCAGTGAATGGCCGCCGAGGGCAAAGAAGTTGTCGTCGCGCCCGACCTGCTCGACCGTCAAGACGTCCGCCCAGATTTGGCCGAGGACCTCTTCGAGCGGGGTGTGCGCCGGACGCAGACCCACGCCCTCACTGCGGGTCAAGGTAGCGGCCTGAACAGCGAGGGCCGCGCGGTCGAGTTTGCCGGTTCTGCCCCGCGGCAGGGTGGGTAAGGCGAGCAGCACCTGGGGCAACATGTAGTCGGGCAAAGCCGCGCTGAGCCAAGGTCGCAGTTCGGCCAAGGGAGGTATTCCCGCGCCGGCTTGGGGCACGGCAAAAGCCACCAGCAACATGCGTCCGCGCGCATCGCCGTGGGCGAGGACCACGGCCTCGCGCACTGCCGGATGGGCTTCAAGCCGGCTGGCGATCTCGTCGAGTTCGACGCGCAAGCCGCGGATTTTGACCTGCTGGTCGTTGCGCCCGAGAAAGAGTAAGTTGCCATCGCCCAGGAAGCGGACGAGGTCGCCAGTGCGGTACAGCCGACTGCCCGACATCCCGGACCACGGGTCGGGCACGAAGCATTCGGCGGTCGCCCGCGGCCGGGCCAGATAGCCGCGGGCGAGTTGGCCGCCGCTGATCCCCAACTCGCCGATGACGCCGAGCGGCACCTGCCGGGCTTGGCGGTCGAAAACCCACAGCTGCGCCGCGGCCACCTTGCGTCCGATCGGTACTTCGCCTTCGGGCTGAGGCGCACAGCCGTGGTGCGTGATGCCCACGGCGGCTTCGGTCGGGCCATAGAAGTTGTGCAAGCGAGCGTGCGGCAAGAGCGGGTAGAAGCGCGCCACGGTTTCCGCTGGCAAGCGCTCCCCCCCGCAGATCACCCAGCGCAAGGAGCGGCCTTGTCCGCTGCTCAGCTCGGCGAGGAAAACCGGCAGCAGCGACGGCACGAAATGCAGCACACTGATCCGCTCGCGGTCGACGAGATCGCGCACGTAGCGCGGATCTTGGTGCCCTCCCGGACGAGCGAGCACCAAGCAAGCGCCGGCTCCCAGGGTCCAGAAAATCTCCCAGACCGCGACATCGAAGCTGAGCGGCGTTTTGTGAACCATGCGATCGCCAGCGGTCTGCGGATATGCCTGCTGCATAAAGCGCAAGTGGCGGGTGATCGCCGCGTGCGAGATCACCACACCTTTGGGCCGGCCGGTCGAACCCGAGGTGTAGAGCAAGTACGCGGGATGCTGGCCGTCGATCACCCCCGCGCGGCCCGGCGCGAGGGTGGGCGACAGCGGGCGGGCAAGCGCTGCCGACAAATCGAGCTGGCGTGCTGTCACCGTCGCGGGCAACCGCATCACCGACAACTCTGCGGAACGGCTGAGCAGCAGCGGAGCCCGGGTCTCGCCGAGGGCGTTCGCGAGCCGCTCTGGCGGATGGCTGGGGTCGAGGGGCAAGAACGCGCTGCCGGCAACGAGAATGGCGAGCAGGGCGGTCACCATGGCCGCTGAACGGTCGACTGCTAGGCCGACGAAAACTTCAGGTCCAGCGCCAGCTGCGCGCAGGGAGAAAGCCAGGCCCTGGGCGCGGCTCCACAGCTCGTCGTAGCTCAGCTGGACGTCGTCTTCGGCCAGGGCAATCGCCGCGGGCGCGGCTTGGGCTGCGGCCCGCACCCAACCGTGGAGCAGCTGAGGGTCAGCACTGGTTGCCGGTTGCCCCGGGGTGTCGTTCCACTCCGTGCCCAGCTGGTGAGCTTCGGCCGGGCTGAGCAGCCACAGCTCGTCCACCCGCTGTGTGGGGTCGGCGGTGGCTTGGGCGAGCAGCTGGCAGAAGCGTGCGGTCAAGCGGCAGATCGTCGTGCGCTCGAAGAGGTCGCTCGCATAATCCACCCAACCGCGCGCTGCGTCAGGGTTCTCGGCCAGGTTGAGGGCGAGCTCGAAGTTGGTGTTGCCGGCGCTCCAGGGGAGCAGTTCGAGGCTGAGTTCGGGCAGCTCGAAGCGCGGTGCAGGCACGTTTTGGAACGCGAAAATCGTCTGAAACAGCGGGGTGTGCCGGGGACTGCGGACGGGCTGGAGCGCCTCGACCAACCGCTCGAAAGGCAGCTCCTGGTGCTGGTGGGCGAGCAGCACTTGCTCGTGCAACCGGCGCAGCAATTGGCTCACCCGCGGCCGCTCTTGCAGCCCGACGCGCAGCGCCAGGGTATTGGCGAAGTAACCGACCACAACTTCGAGTTCGCGCTGCCCGCGGTTGGCGATCGGGGTGCCCACGACCAGTTCGCGCTGCCCGCCAAAACGCGCGAGCAAGATCGCCCAGGCCGCGAGCAAGACCACGAACAAAGTCGTCTCGTGCTGCCGTGCCAGGTCGGTGAGCCGGGCTAGGGCATCCTGCCCCAAATGCAAGTGGACGCGTCCGCCGCGCTGGCTGGGCTGGGGCGGGCGCGGACGGTCGCTGGGCAGGTCGAGGACGGGGGGAGCGCCGGCCAGGTGTTGGCGCCAGAATTCGCGGTGAACCGCGAGTGCTTCTCGGTGATGGGCCTGCTGTTCCCACGCGGCAAAATCTGCGAATTGCAGCGGGAGGGGCGGCAAGGCGAGGGGCTTTTGGTCGAGCAGGGCGCGATAGGCAGCGACCAGTTCGCGTACCAGGATCCCGGTGGACCAGCCGTCGGTGATCAGGTGGTGCTGGCTCACCACCAGCACATGATGCGCCGGGGTCAAATGCAGTAGGGCGAGGCGCAAGAGCGGCGGCTCGGTGAGCGCAAAGGGGACTCGCCGGACCTGCGCGACCAGCTGGACCACTTCGCGTTCGGTCGACGCAGCCGCAGCGAGCGCGGTCAGATCGACTTCGGGGAAAGGCAGTTTGAGGGCAGGCGCAATCCGCTGCAGTGGATCCCCCTCGTGGTCTGCAAAAAAAGTGCGCAAACTCTCATGACGGTGGAC
>CAZCOV010000016.1:0-33496 GCA_964499975.1 uncultured Thermoanaerobaculia bacterium | reverse complement strand
GCTGCCCACCTGCCGGTTTCCGGCACGGATCAGGTGGCCGACGTGACCGGCGCTGGCGACACGGTGATCGGCACTTTTGCGCTCGCCTTGGCCGCGGGTGCGTCCCCGTTCGAAGCTGCCTGTCTCGCCAACCATGCCGCCGGCGTCGTGGTGATGAAGATGGGCACTGCCACTTTGACTCCGGACGAACTGCGCGCAGCCGTCCTGGCGGACCGCGCACCCCGGCCGAGCCTGACGCTGCGCGCTTCAAGGTGAGCGCATGGGCCAGGTGACCACCCCTGAACAACTGTGGCCGCAGCTCGAACTCTGCCGAGCGCAAGGCAAGACCATCGCATTGGCCAACGGGCATTTTGACCTGCTGCACGTGGGTCATTTGCGTTACTTGCGCGATGCTGCGCGGCAAGCGGATGTGTTGGTGGTGGCGATCAACGACGATGCTTCCGTGGCGGCGCTCAAGGGTGCGGGACGACCGATCGTGCCCGCCGCCGAACGCGCCGAACTCCTCGCTGCCTTGGAATCGGTCGATTGGGTGGTGATTTTTTCGGGCAACTCGCCAGCCCCGTTGCTCAGCCTGCTCAGCCCGGACGTCCACTGCAAAGGGACGGACTACGGCCAGCCAGAAAACGTTCCGGAGTACGAAGTGGTCCGCGCCTACGGGGGCCGGACCGTGCTTGTCGGCGACCCCAAAGACCACGCGACGAGCGACCTGATCGCCAAGGTCAAGCGGCTGCCGTGAACATCCTGATCGTCAAAACCAGCGCCCTGGGCGACCTTGTTCACAGCTTGCCCGCACTGCGGGCTTTGCGCCAAGCTTTGCCCACTGCACGCCTGGGCTGGGTGGTGGAAGAAGTCTTTGCCCCGCTGCTGGCCGGACATCCAGACCTCGACGCCCTCTTTCCCATCAAGCTCCGACCGTGGCGGAAACAGCCGCTGAGTGCGCGAGTGCGCCGTGAATTTTTGGATTTTCGGGCGTCCGTGCGCAGCTTCGCTGCTGACGCTGCGCTCGATTTGATGGGCAACTACAAAGGCGCAGCCCTGACTTTCTTGAGCGGAGCCCGCCGTCGGATCGGCGCTGCTCGGCAAGACCGCCGCGAGCCCGGAAGCGCGGTCTTGATCAATGAGCCGGTCAAAATCGACGCCGTGCATGCGGTCGACCGCAACCTCGCGCTGCTCGCGCCCTTCGTCATCACTCCCCCCGCGGTCGATTTTGGCGGCGCCCGGCTGCTGCCCCAGGTGCCCGCAGAAGCCCAACGTTTTTTTGCGGAGACGCCGACGCCTTACGTGCTGATTCAGGCGGGTGCGGGGTGGGGGAACAAGTGCTACCCAAATTCATCCTGGGGCGAGGTAGCGCGCCAGCTGCGGGACGCGACCGGACTGGCGGTACGGGTCCCCACCGCGCCGGGCGAGGAGCACCTCGCGGCAGCAGTGGTGGCTGCCAGCCATGGAGCAGCGCAAACCGTCGCGGCCCATTCCCTGCCGGTTTTAGTCGCCTTGCTACGCCGGGCCCGTTTGCTGCTGGGCGGCGACACCGGACCCGTCCACCTCGCCCATGCCCTGGGGACCCCCGTCCTCTGCTTGCTGGGTCCCACGGACCCCCGCCGGTTTGGTCCCTACGGTGCGCCGGAACGGGCGCTTTTTCGCCAGCTGCCGTGCAGTTTCTGCCATCGCCGCTTGGCGGAAACCAAAGCCTGCTTGCTCGACTTGCGCCCGCAAGAAGTCGTCACCCGCGCGTTGACTCTGTTGCATGCTGGCTGAGACCTGCTGGCCGAGACGCTGCGGACGGAGACCCTGCGGAGAACCACAATGGCAAAACAACTATGACAAAATAGCCACCGGTCAGGAGCGTCTTTGGGGAGGCATTGGCCCGCAGCAGGCTCTGCTGACAGTGGCTCGCGATGACCGGCTCGCGATGACCGGCAATCAACCGTTCTTTAGCAAAGAAGAGGGTGTTCATGAGCGAACGCATGGGTGAGATTCTCGTCAAGGCTGGAAAAATCACCGAAGCACAACTCCAGCAAGCTCTGGCCAAGCAGAAGGAAGAGGGTGGCCGGTTGGGTTCCAACCTGGTCAAGATGGGGCTGGTCCGGGAGCCCGAGCTGGTCGAGCTGTTGGCTAAACACTTCGGCGTTCCCGCGATCAACCTCGACAAGGTCGAGATCGACGAGTCCGTGGTCAAGATCATCCCTGCAGACATCGCCCGCAAATACACCATCATGCCGGTGTCGAAGGCCGGGGCCAAGGTGACGATCGCGATGCTCGACCCGAGCAACGTCTTCGCCATGGACGACATCAAGTTCATGACTGGCTACAACGTCGAACCGGTTCTGGCCGCAGAAAGCGCGCTGCGCATCGCGATCGACCGCTACTACGGCTCGACGCATGCCCTCGAGCTCAAGAAAGTCATGGAAGACATTGACGAGGGCATGGGCGGAGGCGACCTCGAAGTGCTCGAGGATGAGCCCGAAGAGTTCGACATCGACGCGCTCGCCGAAGAGTCGGACGAAGCGCCGGTGGTGCGTCTGGTCAACATCATTTTGACCGATGCGATCAAACGCGGAGCATCGGACATCCACATCGAGCCTTACGAAAAGAAGTATCGCTGCCGCTACCGCATCGACGGCGTGCTCTACGAAGTCATGCATCCGCCGCTCCGCCTGCGCGAAGCGATCACCAGCCGGCTCAAAATCATGGCCAAGCTGGACATCGCGGAAAAACGGCTGCCGCAAGACGGCCGTATCAAGATCAAAACCAAGATCGGCAACAAGAACAAAGAGCTGGATTATCGGGTGTCGGTCTTGCCGACGATTTTTGGCGAAAAGATCGTCCTCCGCTTGCTCGACAAGGACAACTTGATGCTCGACATGACCAAGCTCGGCTTCGAGCCGGACTCGCTCAATCGCTTCGAGCAGTCGATCTTGCGTCCTTACGGCATGATCCTGGTCACCGGTCCTACGGGTTCGGGTAAGACCAACACCCTCTACTCGGCGCTGCAGAAAGTCAATAAACCGGACACCAATATCATCACCGCGGAAGACCCGGTCGAGTTCAACCTGCCGGGTATCAACCAGGTCCAGATCAAAGAGTCGATCGGGCACAACTTTGCCGCAGCCCTGCGCTCCTTCCTCCGCCAGGACCCCAACACCATCTTGGTCGGCGAGATCCGCGACTTTGAAACCGCGGAGGTGGCGATCAAAGCCGCCTTGACTGGCCACCTGGTGCTCTCGACCCTGCACACCAATGACGCGCCTTCGACCATCAACCGCTTGATGAACATGGGGATCGAGCCGTTTCTGGTAGCGACTTCGGTGATCATGGTGGTGGCCCAACGGCTGGTGCGGCGGATCTGCAATTTCTGCAAAGAGCCGGTCGATACGCCGTTCGCAACTTTGACCAGCGTGGGCTTCTCCGAACGCGAAGCGCGCAGCATCCGCATTTTCCGCGGGCGCGGCTGCGAGCAATGTGGCGACACCGGTTACAAAGGCCGGGTAGGGCTTTACGAGGTGATGGAAATCAACGACCCGATGCGCGAGCTGATCCTCTCGGGCGGGAGTTCGCTCGAACTGCGCGAGCAGGCGATCAAGAACGGCATGATCACTTTGCGCGGCAGTGGTTTGCACAAGATTCGCGATGGCCTGACTTCGATCGAAGAAGTGGTGCGCGAAACTGTTTTGTAGGTGGTGGTCCCGAGGCCCGGAGGTTAACCTCTGAAAAACAAAGAGTTTGGTTGGCGTGCTCGGTTGACTCTCGCGCAGGGGAGTGCTAGCTTAGGGCAGGTCCGGGCAACCAACGGAGGGTAGATGGCCAAAACAATCTTGCTCGCAGATGACAGTGTGACCATCCAAAAGGTGGTCGAACTCACTTTCATGGATCAGGACTATAAGGTCATCGCGGTGAGTAATGGCAGCGCCGCCATTGCCAGGCTGGCCGAGTTCAAGCCCGACATCGTGATCGCCGACGTCCATATGCCAGGCGCCAACGGCTACGAGGTCACGCGCCGCGCCAAGCAAGTGCATCCTGGGATCCCGGTACTGCTCTTAATCGGCACTTTCGAGCCGTTCGATGAGCGGGAAGCGGTGGCTTGTGGTGCTGAAGCCCACCTCAAGAAGCCCTTCGATTCCCAGGATTTGTTGCGCGAAGTGGCGCGGCTCACCGTTGCCACTGCGCCGCCTATGGCCGAACCCGCGCCGGAGATTTTCGACGAAGAGACGCAGCCTTTAGAGCCGCTCACCGATACCGACGACCTCGGCTTTGAGCACGAGCTGGTGCCGATCGAGCCAGAACCCGCAGCCCCGGGCTCGGGCTGGGATTCCGCACCCGCAACTCCGACCTTTACCGCACCGTGGGCCACAGAGCCCGCAGCTTCGGCGTTTATTCCCGCGCCAGAACCGCTGCCCCAAGCTGCGCCAGAGCCCTTTGCGTTCGTACCTGAACCTGCTTTCAGTCCTGCGCCAGAGCCCGCGTTTCTGCACCAGCCAGAACCCCTGATCCCGCCACCGGAACCCGTGCTGCTCACACCCCAGGTCGCAACGCCGAAGAGCGTGCCGACCGCGTCAGCCGTGCCGCAACCGAGCCCTGCCTCTGCAGCGGACGCGAATGGTGGGATGCTGGGGGACGCCGACATCGAGCGGATTGCGCGCCGGGTGGTCGAATTGATCAGTGCGGATGCGGTCCGCGAGGTGGCCTGGGAAATCGTTCCGGACCTAGCCGAGGTCTTGATCAAGGAGCGCCTGCGCGAACTGGAAAGTCAGGTCGAGTAGGGAGCCTCGCCGCAGAGCCGCAATGCACTTTGCCGAGTTCGCGCGTCGGGTGTCTGCCTGCTGTCCGGTCACTGACGGCGAATGGGTGCTGCTTCGGGCCATAGAGTCGACCCAGCTCCTGGCTCGCCGCATCGCCCGCGAATACCTCAAAGAAAGCCAGTCGCTCACCGCGATCAACCTCGTGGCCTGGCAGCAGTTGCAAGGCCGTGGACGGCAGGAGCGGGCGTGGTCCAGCCCTCCTGGCGCGGGACTCTACCTCACGCTCATCCGCACCCTTTCCGGTCCCGACGAGTTGCAACGGTTGCCCATGATGGTGGCTGTGGCCCTCTGCACTTTGGTCAACCAGCTGCTCCATCAGCTGCGCGGACCGCGGGTCCTGGAACGCGGATGCCGCGTCAAGTGGCCCAATGACTTGATGGTCGACGGGCGCAAGGTGGGCGGCATCTTGATTGAAGCCCTCGGTCCCCGCGAGGAACCGGTGGCGCTGGTCGGCATCGGGCTCAACTACCGCGCGGATCTGGCGATTTTTGCCCAGCCGCAAGCCGCCTCGCTGCTCCATGAAGCTGGAGTGCCAGAAGACCAGTTCTCCTTGGCCGAATTCGCGCTGCAAGCGGTCCGCGCGGTGGATGCCGGGCTGCAGCAAGACAGCCTGCCCGGCGAGCTGATCCACCGGTATCAGGAACTGTCCGCCCATCATTGGGGGGAGCGTCTCAGCTGCCGGCTGCCTGCCGAGACCGTCGAGGGGACTTTCCTCGGTTTTGACGCACACGGTTTCTTGCGGCTCGAGGTTCAAGGGCGAGAGCGGATCCTTGCTGCAGGAGAACTGATCGCCCAGCTTTGACCCAACCGCAAGGTTTCGTGGGGTTAGCGCTCGCGTTTGGGGTTGTGCGTCGCCGCGTTGTATCCGTTCAATCGAGGAGATTTTATGCCTGAGGAGACCCGCGGAACCCGCTCCGGAGAGCAGATCTTGCTCATCGACGTGGGCAATACCAACACCGTCTTCGGGATCTATTGCGGCGACCTGGAAGTGGCTACTTTTCGCCTTTCGACGGCCAAAGATCGCACCGCCGACGAACATGCCGCCCTGCTCTGGCCGCTTTTTGGGCAAGCCGGCCTGGATCCGCAGGCGACCGCGGCAGTGGTCATTTCCTCGGTCGTCCCGCCAGTCAACTCCGCGCTCGAACGCCTTTCCCGCCAGTACTTCAAGGCGGAGCCCTTGCTGGTCGAGCCGAGCCTCGATATCGGTCTGCCGATTCGCTATGACCGGCCGGCGGAAGTCGGTGCCGACCGCATCGTCAATGCACTCGCCGCGCGGCAGGTCTACGGCGCTCCGGTGGTGGTGGTGGACTTCGGCACGGCGACCACCTTCGACGTGGTCAATCCAGCCGGAGAATACGTTGGGGGCATCATCGCCCCGGGCGTTTCGATTTCAGCGGAAGCTTTGTTCGCGCGCGCTTCCAGGCTCTATCGGGTCGACATCAAGCGACCTCCCCAGGTGGTGGGCAGCAACACGGCCGAAGCCATGCAGTCTGGGATTTTCTACGGTTACGTGGGTTTGGTCGACGGGATTTTGCGCCGGCTCAAAAGCGAAATTCCCAGCCTCAAGCACGTGATTGCGACCGGCGGCCAAGCCGAGTTGGTCGCCGACGGTTGTGAGTGCATCACCGAAATCGACCCCCTGCTGACGATCGTTGGGTTGAAGCTGATCTATGAACAGCACCGCACCAGGTGAGCCCGGATCGTCCCCCCAGCTGGACGCGCAGGGCTACTTCGAAGCGATCGAGACCACTTTCATCGAGCTCCGCGGCACCCCTTTTCTGCTTTCCCCGGCGGACTGGCAACTCGCCCGCGAGTGGTACTCCCGGGGGATCCCGCTCACCGTGGTCCAGCAAGCCTTGCACCAGCTCTTCACCCGCCGTCAAGCGGAAGGGAAAGACAAGAAATTGTGGAGCTTGCGCCAGTGCAAACGGACGGTTGAGGCAGCGTTTCGCCACCAGCAAGAGCTGCTTGCCCCCTTGCGCAGCGGCGAGTTGCCCGCGTTCGACAGCCAGACCAGGCTGGCCGCCTTGGTCCAGTTGTTACCTGAAGGCTTGGCTGCACGCGAACAATGGGCGACCCGTATTCTGTCGCTTGAAGGTTCGCCCGAAGCCATCGAAGCAGCACTCGAGGACCTCGACCGCGAGCTCTTGGCCCAGACCGAGCAAGCCCTGTCGGCCGCGGACCAACAACTCTTAGGGCAAGAACTCGAGGTCGTCCTCGCCACTTTGGCTGAACGCCTCCCCCGAGCCGAGCTGGAGCGCTCCCGCGAACAGCTGCGTCAACAGCTCTTGCGTCAGCAGCACGCACTGCCCACGCTCTCGCTGTTCGCGGCTCCGCTCAGCGAGGGCTGAGCCCATTCCGCGAACCGCTCTCGACGCTTTCGGCGTGCTGGGTGGCTGCCCCGCAGCCCCGGTGATACGCTTTGGCGATGATCGCCCGCGCGGAGTCCGCTGATGAGTGAGCTCGTGGTCGCTGTGCGCTTGCCGCTCGAGCGCTTCGACTTGGCGCTCGAGTTCACCACGGCACAGCCGGTCACTGGCCTCTTTGGGCCATCGGGTGCGGGTAAAACCAGTCTGCTCGAAGTGATCGCTGGCCTGCGCCGCGGGGCCGTGGGACGCGTTGAGCTGGATGGCGAAGTTTGGCTCGATTCCTCGGCCGGCTGCTGTCTGCCGCCGGAGCGTCGGCACGTGGGCTACGTGCCGCAAGATGGCTTGCTCTTTCCTCACCTCGATGTCCGCCACAACCTCCTGGCAGGAGCGGGTCGGGCTCGGCGGGCAGGCCAGGATCCCACGGTAAAGCTGCACCAGATCGCGGCCTTGCTCGAACTCACCTCTCTGCTCAAACGTCCCGTGCGCACCCTCTCGGGCGGCGAACGCCAGCGCGTCGCACTCGGCCGGGCGCTGTGCTCGGCGCCCCGGCTGCTACTCCTCGACGAGCCCCTCGCCGCGCTCGATTTGCCCCTGCGGCGGCGACTTCTGCCGCTCCTCGCTCGGGTGCGCGAAGAACTCACCGTGCCCATGCTTCTGGTCTCCCACGACCCGAGCGAGGTCCAGGCCCTGTGCGATGACCTCATCGTGCTCCGCGCCGGACAGCTGATCGCGCGCGGCGAACCGCGCAGCGTGCTCACCGACCCCGCAGTTTTTCCCCTAGCCGCAGAGCAAGACGGCTATGAGAATCTGCTCACCGGGACGGTGCTCCGGCATCAGGACAAGACCAGCCAGTTCGCGCTCGGCGCGCACGTCGAGCTGCGGACCCGCCGAGCAGACGCCATACCTGGCTCCCGGGTCCTCATCGGTCTACCCGCGAGCGAGATCCTGATCGCGACCACCCGCCCGCAGGGCTTGTCTGCCCGCAACATCCTGCCCGCAAGGGTTCAGGCGATTCGTCCGCTCGAGCGCTTGACCCTGATCATCGCCGAGCTCGCTGCCGACCTTCCCCCCCTGTCGGTCGAGGTCAATGAAGCCACGCCGGGCGAGCTGAACTTGCTCCCCGGACGCGAGGTGTATTTGGTGATCAAAGCCACCTCATGCCGGCTTTATGGCGAATCCGCTTGAGCTCACCGTGGGCGGAGCGGGAAGGACGAAAGAAACCGACGAAACCGAAACCGATACCGCCCTTGAGGCGACCGCACCTTTCTGCAATAATGGGGCCGTTTGTTCGAACGTCTGCTGGATGGACGGAGTCAAGCGCCGAAATCAAAAGCCTACACGATGGCAGCCTACATGATCGCCTGCAGGCCCCTTACGCGTTGCCAAGGACCCTTAAAACCCACCGTCGCGCTCTTGGTGTCGTAACGCCCACAGTGCCGCAGAACCCGCAAACCTGGAACCCAAAGTCCCAAGGTCCACTGCGACCCAAGGTCCACTGCGGCCCAAGGTCCACTGCGCAAGGTCTACTGCGATTCGATGGTCAGGTCGGCGGACGGCCGCATCCAGCGAGGAGGATGACTAGTTCATGAAACGCCGATTGAGAAATCGCCTGTACTACTTCACCGTCGAGGACGAGAGTCTGCTCGCCGAGGTCTTCCCGCAAATCGATGACGAGGTTTATGCCATCGCTTACAAAGTGGTGGGCACCGAGGACGTTTTCGTCACCACTGCGGAAACCAAGGAGGCGATGGATCGCCACGACGTGCCTTACAACTATCTTGCAGAAGAGGATGCCAATCGCATCGCCCTTTTCCATTCCCCCCTATCGCGCGAAGAGCTCAACGACTATGAGGATGCGCTCAAAGCTTTGGCTTTGGCCTATCGCGCGATCGGTTTGACCTGTGTGGGGGTCAACGGCGATGCCGAAGTCGAACTGAACACCGGCGCGAATCGCTACAGCTATTTCACGGCTCCGGCCGGACACACATTCCTGTGGCGTCTGTTTTCCCGGCGCGAAGACGCGATCAGGTTCTTCAATGCCCACCATCCCGACGACGAAGAGGCGATCGAGTGGGCGGCCAGCTTGCCGCTCGAATCCTCCGAGGAGCTGGTGAGCTATCACTGAGCCGCGGTCGATTCCCGCGTGGAGTGAGCCGACTTACTCGGTAGCGGAGTTAGCGGACGAAATCCGTGAAACCTTTGCCGAGTGCTTCCCCCAGGTGTGGGTGGTCGGCGAAGTCCAGCGCCCGCGCGCGAGCCAGCGCGGGCACCTCTATTTCGAGCTGATCGAAAAAGGCGAACGCGACGCGATCATCGCCAAGCTCGACGCGGTGCTCTGGCGCACCGATCATCTGCGGGTGCGCCAGACCTTGGCGTGCAGCCAGCAAGAGATTGCCGACGGCCACGAGATCCGCTGCCGCTGTGAGATCGACTTTTATCCTCCGGGCGGGCGCGTGCAACTCGTGGTCCGCGAGGTCGACCCTTTTTTCACCTTGGGCCAGCTCGAGCTGCGGCGTCGTGAAACCTTGGCGGCTTTGGCAGCAGCCGGGCTGCTCGACCTCAATCGCGGGCTTGAGTTGCCCGCCGTCGTCCTGCGAGTGGGTCTCGTCACCTCGACCGGAAGCGCGGCGTACCATGACTTTCTGTCCGGTCTGACGCAGAGCCGCTTCGGGTTTCAGGTATTCTTCTGCCATGCGACGATGCAAGGCAGGGAAGCCGAGGCCGAGATCGTGACCGCGCTCGCGTTGTTGGCCACCCTTAAACCCGATGTGATCGTGCTGGTCCGAGGCGGTGGCTCGCGCACGGACCTCGCAGTTTTTGACAGCCGCACGGTCGCCGAGGCGATCGCCCGTTGTCCGCTGCCGGTATTGACCGGGCTCGGCCATGAAATTGATGCGGCGATCGCAGATCGGGTGAGCCACCGCGCGCTCAAGACCCCGACCGAGGTCGCGGCGTTTCTGGTCGAGCGACTCGAACGAGCAGACAACGTCGTGACCTCCTGGGAGCAAGTGCTGCATCAGAAGGGAAAGCTTCGCCTCGAACGTGCGGCCAGCCGGCTCGAACGGGTGGCGCAAGGCGTGCGGATTTCGCGCCTGAGCCTGCTCCGAGCCAGCGGTCAAGTGCGGGACGTGACGCGCGCTTTCGAGCTTTTGAGCCGGCAACGGCTGCAGGTTGCCCAGCGGTGGTGGGCGCAGGTTCAAGCGCGCTTACCCGTGAGCTGCAACCGGTTGTTGGAGCGGCAGCGAGAGCAGCCCATGCGGACAACGGAACGCCTGGTCGGCTTGGCGCAGGGTCGGCTGCGCGAAGTGCGTACCCGACTCGACGGGCTGGCGCGCCTCTGTGATGAGCTGGCACCTGCGCGGGTTCTGGCCCGCGGCTACAGCATGACTTTCAACCAGACGGGAACGCTCCTACGGCGGCCGGAGCAAGTGCGGCCAGGGGAGTCGATCACAACCCGGGTTTTCGGCGGCACTTTCCAGAGCCGGGTGGAGGAGATATGAGCGCAGAAAGCGAACCTTTGGGTTTCAGTGCGGCGATGCAGGAACTGGAAGCCATCCTCAAACGGATTGACAGCGACGAGATCGACGTCGATCGGCTGGCGGACGAGCTGCGACGGGCAGCGGAGCTGCTCGAGCTTTGCCGGGGCAAGATCCGCAAAGCAGAAGTAGAGGTCCGCCAGATCGTCGACCAACTCGGCGCAAACCCTGGCTAGCCCACTCTCCGGGCATCGCCCGCCTGTGCGCCCAGCCGGACAGCGCTGGGACGAATGGCGGTCTACCGTACACCAAGCGGACAGGCAAGCGGCGTTTCCTCTATTGCCGTGGCGTATCATTATGGATGACGTCATGTAGGTTGTCATGTGGGTCATCACGGATTGCACGCAAGAAACCAAACGCCCAAAGGGGAAGCCACCGTAGCCCAGGGTTCCAGCTGAGCGGCGGCCGGTTCGAGGGGGAAGCCATGGCCAGAGCAAAACCCGTCCCGGTTCAAGGATGGCTAGTCCAAAGATCACAAATTCTCTGCTGGTTGTCGTTGGGATGGCTGCTTTGGAGCGT
Source organism: uncultured Thermoanaerobaculia bacterium (assembly GCA_964499975.1). Classification (GTDB taxonomy): domain Bacteria; phylum Acidobacteriota; class Thermoanaerobaculia; order Multivoradales; family J023; genus CAZCOV01. The sequence continues at coordinate 22,276 of CAZCOV010000016.1, read as the reverse complement.
GGCGACGCCTTGCGCAGCAGGTTTTGAGACCGGCGAGCTGTTGGGAACGATCGTCGATGCGGAAGGGCAAGCCTTGTCGCAAGTCGAGGTCACTCTCGCGGGTGCGGGCTCGCCGCAAGTCTTGCTCTCGGACACCCACGGCCGCTTCCGCTTCGGCGATTTGCCCCCCGGCAACTATGCCCTCCAAGCAATCCGCGAAGGCTACACCAAAGCGCTGTACAAGCCGGTCAACATCCGCCTCGGACGTGCCACGAGCGTCAAAGTCCAGCTCAGCTCGCTGCCGGACGAAACCATCGTGGTGACCAGTGAACCGCCGGAGATCGCGCTAGGCGATCCCAGTGCGCCACTCCGCCTCGCCGTGAGCGAAGTGGATTCGATCCCGCTGGGCAACGACCCTTGGCGGGTGCTCACCCAGGCGCCCGGCGTCCTCGTCGCCCGCCAGACCGTCGGTCAAGAAGCCACACTGACGGTAGCCGGGCCCGGCGCTGACTTGCGACAGAACGCGGTCGCTATCGACGGCGTCGTGGTGACGGACTCGACTCCTCTAGCCCCCTCCCAGCTTTACCCACTGCAGGAGATGACTGCGCTCGAAGTGGTCGGCGGGTCCGACGTCCGCAAAGCTGAATCCGGGGCACTGATCAATCTAGTGACGCGCGCCGATCGCCGCGAACGGCGCGGCGCCATCAGCACGCATTTCGCAGATCAAGACTGGCAAGCAACCCCTGGCATCCCGGTAGGCGACGATTTGAGCGAGCAGCAGCCCAACCGCGTCCGCAAGATTTTCGAGTTCGGCGGCGATCTTGGCGGACAGGTCGTGCGCGACCATTTGTGGTTGTGGGGGGCTTATGGCCAGCAAGAGGTCCGCCGCGAAGCATTGGGTGGCCTCGCCGAAGACCTCAGCCTCGAACATTTGGCGGGCAATCTCCAGGCGCAATTAGGTCAAAATTCCCTCGCACTCTCTGCGTATTCCGGCGATCGCGAGCAGAGCGGGCGGGAGGCAGGCCCTGACCGCACGGCAGAATCGACCTTGCGCGAAGTGGAGCCCCACCGCTTTTTGAAGCTGGACGATACTTTCCTGGTCGCCTCTGCGTGGTTGTTGACGGGTCGCTACTACCAGCTCGACTACCAGGCTTGGCGTTCTCCGCTCGGCGGGCTGGATCAAGACATCGTCCTCGGCGAAGATGGGATCTGGCGCGGTTCCTACGGCGTTTTCCACAGCGGGTGTTCGAGCACCGTGACTGACCTCGAGACCTCAACCCTCCAGCGTTTCGGGCGGGTCGAGCATGAGCTGCTTTTGGGGGTCAATCGACGCACAGCCAACACTTCGTCTGCCGAGCGTTGGGGGTCATCCAGCCTGCTCTACTTGGCGGGCGAAAACTTCGGGACACCTTTTGACCTGATCCGCATCGTGCGACCGAGCAACTGGCAAGTCGAGCAAAGCTTTTTTGCCCTGTGGCTGCAGGACTCCCTGCGTTTCGATCGGCTGACCCTGGATTTGGGCTTCCGCTACGAAAACCAGCACGGCCGCAATCTCGGCGGTGAAGTCGAGGCCAATCCCGTGTTTCCCGACTTGCTGCCGGCACTCCACTACGAAGGCGGCAGCGGAGGTTTTGCTTGGAACACGCTGTCTCCCCGGTTGGGATTGGCGTATTCCTGGGGCGACTCCCAGCGCACCGTCTTGCGCGCCAGCTACGCCAGCTTTGTCTCGCGGCTGATCCCCGAACTGATCAGCCGGGTCAGCCCCCTCGCTCCGAGCGCGGTGACCTTAGGTTTCACCGACCTGGATGGGAACTCGCGCATTGACGATGAAGATCCGGTCCATGTGGTCGACCATCAGGGCGTGGATCTGTCACCCCCCAACAGCAGCCGCACGGTCAGCTCGAACCTCACGGATCCGGTGCTCGACCCAGAGCACACGGACGAGCTGCGGGTGGGGCTGGAGCGCCAGCTCGGCTCCAACATGGAGCTGCGTCTCGAAGTGGTGAGCCGTCAGCTGTCCGACGTCATGGAGCTCCGGCGTCTGGTGCGCGATGAAAGTGGAACAGTGCGCGTGGCACGGGCTCGCGACTATGCTCTCGACTCGATCTACACCGGCTTTTTGCCCGACGGTCAGCCATTTGCGACACCGGTTTACAGCCTCAAGCCGGGAATCACCGCCACCGGGGGCAATCTCCTGGCCAATGGCGATCGGTCGCAGCGCTATCAGGCTGTGATCCTGGGCTTCGAGCGCCGCCTTTCCAACCGCGCTATGCTCCGCAGCCATGTGACTTGGAGCGACTGGCGGTGGCATCTGGGAAGCGACTTTCGCCAGTTTGATGACCCCACCGATGGAGCGCTTCAGGGCAGCCCAGATGCTGGGGTTAACCTGGCCGACAACAATGGCGACATCGTGGCTGCGCAAGCGGACGGTGAAAACCGCCGCCTGTTTCTCAACAGCCGCTGGTCCTTCAATCTCTATGGTCTGTACCAGGTGGCGCCCAACCACCCTTGGGGTTTCCAGTGCGCCCTCAACCTCAGCGGCCGGCAAGGTTATCCGGTTCCCTACAGCATTGTGGCGACCGCTGCTGACCGCTCCCTACGCCAAGTCCAGGTCACGCCGAAAAGCGACGCATTCCGCCTCGAAGACGTTTATACGGTAGACTTGCGGCTGGAGAAAGACGTTAGACTGGGTCCCCTGCGGGCGACCCTTAGCCTCGACGGCTTCAACTTGCTGAATGCTGGCTACGTCCTCGAACGCGAGCCACAGCTCAACTCGCCGCAGGCCAATGCTGCGCGTCAGACCTTGAGTCCTCGCGTTTTTCGTCTGGGCGTTCGGTTGGCGGTCAACTAGAGCTGAGCTACGACGCAACCCGCGTCAAGGCTTGCTGAGACTTTGCCGAGGCTTTGCCGAGGCTTTGCCAGGTCAATTATTTCGGGTCGAGCAACAACGATGGCATCGTCTTACCCTGCGGTGGCCTCGTCCTCAGCCGGACGGGGCGCTCTGGTCGCACCGACCGAGGTGGCGCCGCCCCCTGAACCCAAACAGCGCTTGAGTTGGGGTCTTCTCATCATCGCCTGGCTGCTCTTGGGGCTAGTCTTTGTCACCGCGATTTTGCTGCAAAGCGTCCACGAAGGGACCGAAATCCCGTGGAGCAAGGTCATTTCCGAACTCTTCGGTTGGTACATCTGGGGCCTGCTCCTGCCCGTCATCCGCTGGGTGACCTTGCGCTTCCCGATCGAGCGCCCGGGAACGATGGCTTGGGGGCACCAGCTGCTCCATTGGGTCTGGCGGCTCTTCGTCAACTTTGTCGCGGGCGTCTTGATTTCTTCCCTCTACGGTTGCCTAGACCTGTTCAAGCGCGAGTTGATCAGCGGGTTTTATACCAAGCACTTTTCCCTGGACTTGAGCGTTTACCCCAGCTATTTCCTCGGTTCGATCGAGTACTACTTGCTGGTCTACTTCGCGATCGTGGCCGTACTCCACGCGGTGGCGTTCTATGAGAAGTACAGCGAGCGGGAGCTCAAGGCTTCGCGTCTCGAGACCCAACTGGCATTGGCCCAGTTGCAAGTGCTCAAGATGCAGCTCCATCCGCACTTTCTGTTCAACACCTTGAATGCCATTTCCGCGCTGATGCACCGCGACGTCGAAGCAGCAGACCGCATGATCGCCCAACTGTCCGACCTGCTGCGGCTGTCCCTGGACAAAGACGATCGCCACGAAGTGCCTTTGCGCAACGAGCTGGAATTCCTGAACCGTTACTTAGAGATCGAGAAGATCCGCTTCCGCGACCGCTTGGCGGTCGAACTCGACATCGACGCCGAGTGCATGGACGCGCAAGTGCCCAAGCTGATGCTCCAGCCGCTGGTTGAAAACTCAATTCGCTATGGGGTGGCGATGCGCTCGGCCGCTGGCAATGTCACGGTCAAAGCGCGCCGCAAGGGCAATCGCATGTTGCTCGAAGTGAGCGACGACGGTCCGGGCTTGCCGAGCAACGGCAAGAGCTTGCGGGAGGGCGTAGGGTTGGCCAACACGCGGGCGCGGCTGGAACAGCTCTACGGCGCCGAGCATCGATTCGAGCTGCGCGATGGTCAGCCCAGCGGCTTGCAGGTTTACATGGAAATTCCCTTCGAGCGCCGTCAGCGGCGTCTACCGGTCGAACACCTGGCCTGACTCCGGCGCAGAGACCTCGTCCCTCGATACCCGGCACTGATCCCTAAAATCAGGCGGTTGGCCCCAAAAGTGTTCTCATCCCTGGGGGGAATCCGTATTCTCCCGAGTGTGGACGGTAGCTAAGACGTGCCGCTTTGAGATCCGAAAGTTCAGCGACTGCACTTCTGAGTAGGACGGGTCAAAAAAGTTCGGAACGTTTCTCAAAGCGGCCGTTCATGTCCGGGGCTAGCTTGGCGGGAGCTGGCGCTGGACGGACGGGGCGGTGACCGAGAACGTCACTACATCAAGGGTTAGCAACCTTGGGCACCGCCCCGGCCTCGCTTCCTTCCCTCTTCCTGAGCTTCTCTTCACACCCTGGTAATCTCCTCCCAGGGTTTTGTTTTTTTGGAGCTAGAAACGCAATCCGCAGCTCCAAAGAAACCACCGAGATGCCTGACCCATGGGGGTGGGCCATTTCGGGTGGGCCATTCGGCCGATTGGGCGATTCGGTCCTTGTGGGCCGAAGATCCAAGCACTAGCAATTGTAGAATACCGTCCTGATCAGAAGGAAGCGCTTTTTCTTCTGGTTTGATATGGATCCGGCGGTCACCAGGATCCGATGGGAACTATCTTTGCCGACTTCGATCGCACTTCTGATGTTTTTAGGCGGCCTTTTCTTGGGTGCCACAACCGTCGGCTGGTGGGCGCTGGCACGCGTTGCGCGCCTAAGTGAACGCCTGCGGTTGCAGCAAGCCGAGCTCGAGCTGCAGCGCGCCACGCACGAGGAAAACCAGCGACTGCGCGTTGCCGCCGCGCGGCTGGCTGCCGAACGGGAAGCCGACGCCGAACGCATGGCCTGGATCCACAGCGCCGAAAGCGAACTGCGGACCGCTTTTCAAGCGATGGCCAGCCAGACGCTGCAGCAAAGCCTGCAGCTGTTGGGCGAGCGGTCACAGGAACAGTTCGCGGGTATGGTGCGCGCGGCGCAGACCGACTTTCAAGGCCAACAAAACGAGTTCCGCCAAGTCGTCGAACCGCTCGCCAAGACCCTCGATCTCTTGGGGTCTCAAGTAAGGCAACTAGAAAAGGAACGCGTGGGTGCTTACCAGGGCCTGCAGCGGGAGGTCGAGCTGCTGCGCGAAGCGCATCGCGCGCTCAACGACTCTGCAGTCGGTCTGCAGCAAGCGCTGCGCGCGCCCACCGTGCGCGGACGGTGGGGGGAAGTCCAGTTACGGCGCGTGGTCGAGATGGCCGGACTGGTTCAGCACGTGGACTTTCTGGAGCAGCCCGTCGCCGCCGGACTGCGACCCGACCTGGTCATCCACCTGCCACAACAGGGGCGCCTGGCAATTGACGCCAAAGCGCCGATGGAAGCGTTTCTCGCGGCTTCCGCCGTGAGCGACGGGCCGCACCGCCAGGCGCATCTTGCGGCCCACCGTCGGTCGCTCCGCCAACGCATTCAAGAACTGGGACAACGCGGTTACTGGCAACAGTTCGCAGGCTCTCCCGATTTCGTGGTAATGTTCGTGCCCAGCGATGCCTGCTTGGCTTGTGCTTTCGAGCAAGACCCGGACCTCTTCGATTTTGCTCTGCGCTGCCATGTCTTGCTTGCGACCCCGGTGACGCTGCTCGCGCTGCTCAAGGCTGTGGCCCTGGTCTGGCGCCAGCAGCAGGTGACAGACCATGCGCGCGCGATTGCAGCGTGCGGCCGCGAGCTCCACGAGCGTCTAGGGGGATTTGTCGAGCACCTGCGGCGTCTAGGCAAGCATTTGGATCAGGCGGTGGGGGGTTACCAGCAGGCTGTGGGCGCGCTCGAGCGGCGGGTCATGCCAGCGATCCGTCGTCTCGAAGAGGTCGGGGTTGCCGATCGGCGGCTCGCAGACCTTGGGGCGCTGGCAGTACGGGCAGTGGATGAGGACGAAGGGCTGGCCCTCCAGGACGAGCTACCCTCCGGCGCGCGCCCCGCTTTGGACTGAAGTTCGCGCAGGCATCGGCCGTCCCCGCGTACCGCGAGATCCTTTTGAACAGGCTTTTCGAGTGCAGCTCGTCCCCGAAAAAGGGCGTTTCGTCCCGGCCTATCCCTGGTTGGGCTTGGACTCGCTGAGCTGGGTCCGATAGGTATCGAGGTTCTGTTCGGATTCGAAGTAGAAGACCTTGCCGTCCGGCAACGCGCCGATCACGGCGTTGGCCTTGTCGACACTCTTGCCGCTCACCGGATCGATAGCGGTCCGTGCGGCCTGATCCTTGGCCAGTCGCTCCTTGCACATCTCGCAGCAGCCATAGTAGGTCTTGTCTTCGACTTGCACCGGGATCTGCTCATTGGGGAACAGCTGGTTGTTGACCATGCAAACATACCGGTGTTCGACCAAGCGCAAGGCAGGGGTCTCTGTCCCTTCGGCCCAGATGAGAGAGCCGAAGGCAAAAAAGGTGGCCAGTAGCGCAACGAAAAGCGTTCTTGTCGATTTCATGACGGCTTCTCCTAAGGATCTATCTCTGTGAAGTCTCAAGTCGGGCGGCAAGGCGGGAGACCCGCAGCCGGCAGCATGGTACCACGCAACTTCCGAGGCCGATGTAAAGGGGAGGTATAAAGCTTCTGCCCCCACCGTCACCGCTTTGGCCGTCGGGTTTGGCCGTCGACGTCAGGCGGTCGTCCGGACTTTTTGGGCCAAGACGATGAACAGCGCGCCGACCATGACGAGAGACGGCCCTTCGACGACGACCCACCAGGTGGGCAAGCCGGCATGGAGACCGACCGCCAGGTAAAGGAGGCCCGAGACCACGTCCATCCAGCCGAATAACCAGATCAATGGCTGGAAACGCCGGACATCGGTCGCGAGCACCAGATAGACGAGGCCGCGGGTGCCGTAAAGCACGGCGATCGTCCGGGTCAAGTAATCGACGAGCGCTGAAGCAGGGAAGGCACCCAGCCCCAGGCGTTCGTGCCAGGTCGCCTGGCTGTCTATGGGCAGCAGGATCGTCGGCCAGGCGAGCAGGAGAAACGGCGCGGTCAGTCGCAGGAGCCAGGTGAGGTAGAACTCGGCGCGCGGAGTCGTGAGGGTTGCCATGTGACGAAGGATATCGTGGGTTCCGCGGCGCCGGCTAGATTGTACCGGCTACCGGTTGTGACACCGAGCGGGAACCTCAAATGCGCGAGTTGCGTCTTTCGGTTTGGAGGACATGGTTATGCATCAATTCTTGGACGAATTGCGCCTCGCCGCGCGCCAACTGCGCACCCGCGCGCTGGTTTCTTCACTCGCGATTCTCTCTCTCGCCCTCGGCATCGGCTTCAATACCACGGTCTTCACCTTGGTTGACGGTGTCTTGCACGGAGGACCGCCTTTTGCTCAACCCGATCGCCTGGTCGATTTGTATTTGAGCGAGGAGGGGCCGGACGGTTATGCCTTTGCCACCTTTTCCTGGCCCGATGCGCGCGACCTACGCGCCAGCACCCAAAGCCTGGCAGCCGTGGCCGGATTTCAGTACCAGATTGCGGCCTGGGACGACGGCGAGCGCACGCGCATGCTGCTCGGTGAGGAAGTGACGGCCAACTATTTTGCGGTGATGGGACTTTTTCCTGCTTTGGGTCGCGGTTTCCGGCCCGAAGAAGAAGCCCCTGGGGCAGGGACGGTCATGGTGCTCGGCCATGGGTTCTGGCAGCGCGAGCTGCACGGGGATCCGGGCGTGATCGGGCGGCACCTGCGGTTGTCCGGCGTGGACTTCACCGTGATCGGGGTGGCCCCACCCGCCCTCAGCGCCTCGACCGCCCTCATCGCTTCTGAATTTTTCATTCCGATCGGGATGCACGATGCGCTGTCTGAGCGGCCAGGCCTCGAGCACCGCGGTCACCGTTCGTTGCTGCTCCGTGCCCGCTTGGCCGAAGGCGTCGAGATCGCCCAGGTCCAGGCCGAGCTCGACACCCTGGCGCGCCGACTCGCCGCCGCCGAGCCGCAGCTGTTCGGCGACCGGCGGATGTCAGTGGTCCCCACCCGCGACGTGGTGCTCAATCCAGGAATCGATGCGCCTGTGACTGCAGTAGGGGCCCTGATCATGGCACTGGTCAGCATGGTGCTGCTGATCGCCTGCTCCAACATCGCCAATTTGCTCCTCGCCCGAGCCACCGATCGCCGCCGCGAGATGGCCATCCGCCTGGCGCTCGGCGCCAGCCGCTTTCGACTGGTGCGGCAGCTCTTGACCGAAAGCCTGCTCGTCGCAGTCGTAGGAGGGAGCCTGGGCTTGCTCCTCGCAGCAGCTGGTGTGCGTGCGATCGTAGGTTTCCGGCCGGACCTGCCTTTGCCGATCTCACTGCACCTCACGGACATCAATATCCGTTCGCTGATGTTCACCCTCTTGGTCAGCCTCGGCACGGGCATTCTGTGCGGTCTGGCCCCTGCCCTCCAGGGGTCACGGCCAGCGCTAATCCCAGCTCTGAAAGACGCGGTGCCGGTTTTGGGCCGGCTCCACCGCCGCTTTGGCCTGCGCAACATCCTGGTGGTCGCGCAAGTGGCAGTGTCGACGATCTTGCTGATCGGCGCAGGGCTCTTTGTGCGCAGCTTGCAGCAGGCCAACACGATTGATCCCGGCTTCGCTCTGCGGCAGGGCGCTGCGGTCAGTGTTGCGCTCGGGCTGGGCGGTCGCCGTTCACCCGAAGAGATCCGCACACTGCTGCAGCAGATCGAAACCGAAGTGGCGGCGTTGCCCGGGGTGCGTTCCGCCGCCACCGTGGAGTTCTTGCCCTTGTCGCTCCAGATGTCCTCGCGCGGATTGATGGTCGAGGGCCAGGAGCCTGCAGATAGCAAGGACTGGCCTGAGATTTCGACTACCGATGCAAGTCCGGGTTACTTCACCACGTTGGGGATCCAGGTGCTGCGCGGCCGTGATTTCCAGCGGTCAGACGCCCCAGACGGCGCCCGCGTCGTGGTGGTCAACCAAACTTTTGCCGAGCGTTTCTGGCCGCAGCAAGAGCCGCTCGGTAAGCGGGTCCGCTTCGGTGACGGTCCGGAAGATCCCTGGTACGAAGTGATCGGAGTGGTAGCGAACGGCAAGTATCAGACCCTCGGTGAGGAACCACGCCCCTTCATTTATCGGCACCTCTTCCAAGAAACTCCCATGGTCGCGACGGTGATCGCTGCCAGCGACAGCAATGAAGCAGCTCTTTTGGCGGCGCTGCGCAAGGTGATCGAAAACCACGACCGGGAAATCCCCATTTTCGCCTCGTTGCGGATGAGCGAGCATCTGTCGTTAATGCTGTTTCCCGCCCGCCTGGGCGCCGGCTTGCTCACGGCTTTTGGCCTTCTCGGCTTGGTGCTCGCCGCCGCAGGGCTTTACGGCGTGGTCGCTGATTCAGTGGCACGGCGGACGCGCGAGGTGGGCATCCGGGTGGCACTCGGAGCTGAGCAGTCCGCAATCCTCCGACTGGTGATGCGCGAAGGCATGGTCTTGGTCGGCATCGGACTCGCGCTCGGTATCACGCTCACAGCTTTTGGCGCGCGCCTGCTGGTGAGCTTGCTCTACGGCGTCGCCCCAACCGATCCCGTCACTTTTCTCGGGGTCCCGGCCTTACTCGTTTCCGTGGCCCTGCTCGCCAACTTGCTGCCCGCACGTCGCGCCCTGGCGGTGACCCCGGTCGAGGCTCTGCGCCACGAGTAGAGCGGGTGAGATTGCTGCGTCGACCCTTAAATAGCCGCTCCGAATCCACCGCGGAGCGGCTCCCCGTTGGTCGGCATCTGTCGAGATCTCTGGTCATTGGTGCTGACAGGTTTTTGTGGTACAAGGGGAAGACACTGGCAGGAGGCAGGTCCTGCTGCTTTGCCCTGAGCGTGCTGGCAGCAGAACCTCTTCCCTCCCCCTCCCAGGTCAAAAAGACCATCAGCAGCAAAATTCAAAAGCTAGACCAGGCCCTGCAGGCGGGCCATTCACCCTCAGGAGATACCCACCGATGAAGACTTTAGACTTTATCGCCCTCGAAGAGCGCTATGGCGCGCACAACTACCATCCGCTCGACGTCGTGGTCGAGCGCGCCCAGGGCGTCTGGGTCTTCGACGTCGAAGGCAACAAATATCTTGACTTTTTAGCTGCTTATTCGGCGGTCAACCAGGGGCACTGCCATCCCAAGCTGGTCGCAGTGTTACAAGAGCAGGCCGCGCGGGTGACCTTGACCTCGCGCGCTTTTCGCAATGATCAGTTGGGACCTTTTTACCAGACGCTCGCCGAGCTGACCGGTTTTGCCAAGGTGCTGCCGATGAACACCGGTGCTGAGGCGGTGGAGACCGCGATCAAGGCTGCCCGCAAGTGGGCCTACACCGTGAAAGGCGTGCCCGCCGACCAGGCCGAGATCCTGGTCATGAGTTCCAACTTCCATGGCCGCACCACCACCATCGTCAGCTTCTCGACCGACGCTCAGTATCGCAACGGCTTTGGTCCGTTCACCCCGGGATTCCGCATCCTGCCTTATGGCGATTTTGGCGCGGTCAGCGAAGCCATGCAAAACCCCAACGTGGCCGCCATCTTGGTCGAACCGATCCAGGGCGAGGGGGGAATCATCATTCCGCCCCGCGGCTACTTGCGTCACCTGCGTCAGCTCACCGAGAAGAACCGCGCACTCTTGATGGTCGACGAGATCCAGTCCGGTTTGGGTCGGACCGGACGGATGTTCGCCTACGAGCACGAAGAAGTGCGTCCCGATGTGGTGATCGTCGGCAAGGCGCTGTCCGGCGGTTTTTATCCGGTTTCAGCGATCCTCGCGGACGATTCGGTGATGAGTGTGTTCAAGCCCGGCGACCACGGTTCAACCTATGGCGGCAATCCGCTCGCCGCTGCTTTGGGCAAAGCTGCTTTGGAAGTTTTGGTCGAGGAAGGGATGGTTGAAAACTCAGCCCGGCTGGGCAGTCATGCCCTCGAACGGCTGACCCGCCTGCGCTCACCCCACATCAAAGAAGTGCGGGGCGTGGGTTTGTGGATCGGCATCGAGCTTTATCCCGAAGCCGGCGGTGCGCGCCGGTTCTGCGAGGCGCTCAAACAGCGCGGGGTCTTGTGCAAGGAAACCCATGACCATGTGATCCGCATTGCCCCGCCGCTGATCATCAGCCGCGAAGACCTCGATTGGGGCTTGGCCCAGGTTGAGCAAGTGCTGGTGGAAACCCCGGCTCTGGTGGAAATGACTGCAATGGTCTGACCGGAGTTGACGACGGGAAGGCTTCAGTCCCTCTCGGGGGGGCGGGATGAATCCTCACCGCCGTCGTTCCCATACCAGGTGAGAGAGTTCGGGGATGATCAAGCGGGACATCGCCAGCGCGACCGCATGCGGGGACCCTGGCATGGCGAAGATCAGGGTCTCACCGCGCAGCCCGGCGGTGGCCCGGCTGAGCATGGCCGCGGCCCCGATTTCGGCGAAGCTGAGCATGCGGAACAGCTCGCCAAAGCCGTCCAGCCGTTTGTCGAGCAAGCTTTCCACCACTTCAATCGTGGTGTCGCGGCTGGAGATCCCAGTGCCGCCAGTCGAGAGGATCACTTCCACCCGCGGATCCTCCAGGAAGCGCTCGAGCTGCGCCCGAATCAAGGCCGGCTCGTCCCTGACCAAGGCCCGCGCTACTACCCCGTGGCCAGCGGCGACCAGCGCGTCGACGATGTGCTGGCCACCGGTATCGTCCGCCAGCGTCCGCGTGTCGCTCACCGTCAAAACCGCGCAATCCGCGGTTTCCCCCTGGGCAGCTTGCCGGTGCTTGGCGGTCGATTGACTCATGGGCGGTTCCTTTTCTGTGATTGGGTCAGGCGGAAGATCGCGTGCAGACTCAGCCAAGGGCTGGGCTCATGATATCTGACCCTGTGTCGCGGCTGTGCTGGCTGCAGGTCGTCTCATTTGGGTTAGTGGAAAGCCATGGACATCCGACAGGATGATCTCTCCGGACCAGAGATCCAAGCGCTGCTCGACGAACACCTCAGGAATATGTATGAGATCTCTCCTCCCGAGAGTGTCCATGCCCTGGATCTGGATGAGCTGCGCGGTCCCACGATCACCTTCTGGACGGTCTGGTCCGCGGATGAACTGCTCGGCTGTGGCGCCCTCCAGGAGCTCGATCCTGCGCATGGCGAAATCAAATCCATGCGGACAGCCAAAGCGCACCGGAGAAAAGGCGTCGCGCGTGCCATGTTGGCGCACATCATCGTCGAAGCCCGGGCGCGATCCTATGCGCGGCTGAGTTTGGAAACCGGATCCCAACCGGAATTTGAGCCGGCGCGGCGGCTCTATGAGCGCTTTGGCTTTACTTACTGTGCGCCGTTTGGCGATTACAGGGAAGACCCAAACAGCGTGTTCATGACTCTGTCGATTTCATGACCCTGTCGATTTCATGACCCTGTCGATTTCATGACGGGCGCCGACCGTGACGGGCACTGAATTTCGACGCGCGGTCTCAACGGATGAAAGTCGGGTGAAAGTCGATCCCGCCTGCGGTCCCTGGGTGCCCGACGCATTGCCGAAGGCAAATCTTTGGAACGGGAGCTTGAAATGAGCGGCGATGAGTGCTATTGTCGCTCGACCTGGAGGCTTCAAACAGGGAGCTTCAAACAGGGGCTGGCCAGGCTGGTCCAGCTCGGCTGGACGGGCCAGACTGTGATGAGTGAAGGCTGATGTACTAGGCTGGAACAGAACCAAGCCAGGGGCTTGGGTTGGAAAGGCCAACAAAAAACTTGCGCTCTAAGCTTGCATTGGGTGTTCGGTTTACGGTACTCTCATGACACGCTAGCATTAGGCGGGAAGGAGACAGCATGTCGAAGTTAACAAGTCGAGGTTTTTGGGTAGTTGCATTGCTCCTGCTGCTACTACCGGGCGTGCTCAGCGCCAATTCGCTATCGGTCACCGCAGCGGCCGCAATGGGGAATTCGACTGGGGCCGCCTGCGGCGGCAGTCCCTGCGGACTGCAAGTCAACATCGCGGGTGCCGCGACCGATGCCTATGTCGGCACGGGCAACGGAGTGACCGACGGTTTCAACAACGAAACCGCCATTGATGTGGAGTTCATCGTCGATCCCGCGCCGCTGACCATGACGCCAAACGCCTATTTCAAAATCGGGCGGCTGTTCATGGACTTCACTCCCGGCAGCGGTATCAAGCTGGTTCTTTTCCTCCAGCGCAACGCCGCCAATGACGCCTGGCGTTTCCACATCTGGTTTCGCGCCGACACCGGGCCCTTCCAGTACGCAGGCGGCTCGTTCTTGACCAGCGATTCCTTCGCCGAGAAGGCGACCAAGGTCAACGTGGAGTGGGTTCGTGCCACTGCCCCGGGCGCCAACAACGGGATCATCCGGGCTTGGCGGACCCAGGACGTGCCGGGTGCGAGCAAGATCCTGATGTTCCAAATCACCACCGTCGACAATGACACCCAGACCTTAGATGTCCTTCACCTCGGGATGGTGGAATCCCCGTCGCAGCCGCCTGGCACGTCGGGCGCTTTCTACCTGGACGAGGTCGTCGTGACCCGGATGTAGTTGTCGCCGTAGCTAGGCCGGCAAACTCGAGGGCAGGCATTTTCCAGCCTGCCCTTTTCATTTTCTGATCCGCTCTCGCCTTTGCCAACCGTGCTGAAAAACCTGCTCCAACGGTTCGTCCGAGCGACCGCACCCCGCAACCCAACGGAACTCCAGGTCACGGCCCTGACGTCCTTTGCGCTGTACCAGCAGTGGCAGGCGCAAGAAGCAGCGGTCGAGCAGGAGCGTCGCGCCGTCGAACGCCGCCTGGCCAGTGAACCAGGGGATTTCACCGTCCGCGGCCGTTGCTTTTGTTGTCAGGCGGACGTGGATTTTGCGGTCAGTTGGGCCTATGCTTACCCAATCGAGGGTGAACTTCTGCCCAACTGGAGAGAACACCTTGTCTGTCCGCACTGCCGGCTGAACAATCGCATGCGCGCAGCGATCCATCTCTTTCAAGTCCTGCAGGCCCCTGAGCCGTCTGCAAATCTCTACTTGACCGAGCAAGCCTCGGCTCTTTTTGCTTGGATGGCAACGCGTTATCCTACTGCCCAGGGCAGCGAATTTTTGGGGGCAACCCTCCCTTTTGGTGAGGCGGATACGCGGGGAATCCGCAACGAGACGTTGACTGGCCTCAGCTTCGAGTCCGCCAGCTTTGACCACGTTTTGAGTTTCGACGTGCTCGAGCATATTCCTGATTTCCTTGCTGGTTTTGCTGAATGTCTGAGGGTTTTGCGCCCGGGCGGGGCGCTGCTGTTCACGGTGCCGTTCAACCCTGCGCAGGAAAAGAACTTGGTTCGTGCGGTGGTCGACGCATCCGGGGAAATCACGTATTTACAGCCACCCGAGTACCATTGGGACCCAGTAGTTGCAGGAGGATGCCTGGCTTTTTATCACTTTGGGTGGGAGCTCCTGGAACAGTTGCGCGAGCTCGGATTCGCGGACCCGACCGCACACTTCTACTGGTCGCGATCGTGGGGTTATTTGGGCCGATCGCTGGCGATTTTGACCGCGCGCAAACCCGACCAGGTGAGCGCGGACGCGTCCGCTGGGTGAGCAAGATGGTCAGGATTCTGCTTTGGGGAGAGCGCGTCTTAAACTCTGTGCGGGGAAGCCGCCACCGTGAAGCCCAATTGTTGGGGGCGCTGGTGCAAGCAGGCCACGAGGTCCACATCGTCAGTTCCGGCCCCGCCGACCGTTGCGCCAAACCATCCGCTGAGCCCGGATCACAGCTCCAGTTCCACCCGATCCGCGAAGAGCAAGTCGCGCAACCCGAGGCTCTGGCAGCTTTCGTCCAAAAAATCCAGCCCACAGCGATCTTGACCACTTCGCTTTTGGCAGCGTCCAGTGCTGCCCAGCTGGAGGATCGCGCCCCGTTCTGGGCGGATTTTGCGTTCGATCCCGAACCCGCTGAGCTCTTCCAACAAGGGCAACGCCTCGTCCCCGTGCTGGAGCGGGCCGCGGGCTTTTCCTGCGCGACCGCTGAGCAACGGAATGTCTGGCTCAGCTTGCTGGGCTGGCGCGGCCGGCTGGGGGACAACCCCACCGACGGGCAAATCGGGGAAAGTCGTCTCGTGCAAGTCTTGCCCATTCGTGAGTGCGTTGACCAGGAGGCTGGGTTTGCACCGCTACTCCGCTGGCTCGAAGCGCCAGGGCCGCTGGCTCCAGAATCGCTCGCCACGCGCGCCGCGCAGGCAACAGCGCGGGCTGAGGAATTGGCTGCCCAGCTGAACCGCATCCAGCATTCCAAAATGTGGCGGGTATGGATGCTCTACATCCAGATCCGGCGAAGCATCCTCGCCATTCCACGGGCCTTTGGCCAAGGCATGCGGCAGTTACCCGCCATGGTTTCCCGCGGATGGCGTCTCCGCTGGCGCCTGGTTGACCTGACCGTGCAGGCGCTTTTCGGGGTTGGTGCTCTTGCCCTCCTGGGGCTGAATGCTTTTTGGTGCCATGGTCTGGCCTGGCTGCGGCGGCGGCGTCCGGTGAAGTTCACCCTGCCATCCCCGCGGACCAACGAAAAAGACGTTCATGCCCTGCTCGGACGGCGGCCGCGCATGCTCATCGTCAGCCCCTATGCGATTTATCCACCGCATCATGGGGGAGGCGTGCGGCTTTACAACCTGATCCAGCACCTTTCCCGCACCTTTGAACTCTACTTGCTGATCTTCCACCGGGAAGGCGATGATCCGGCTCAGCGCGCGGCTCTCGCGCAGTTTTGCGTCAAGCTAGAATTTCATCGCTGGCAACCGCGATTTGAGCGGCGACGCTTCAGCCTGGCGCCGCCCAGCGCCGAGTTGTTTTGGGACCCCCGCGCTGCCTTGCGGGTGGCCGACCTGGTCCACCGCCACAACCTCGACCTCGTCCAGCTCGAGTACACCGAACTCGCGCAGTACCGCAAGGCCGCGCACCCGGCATCGGTGATTCTGGTCGAGCATGACATCGCCTTCCGCTCGTTTGCGCGGCGTCGGCGCCTAGGGTTTGCTCAGCGGTTCCCCAACAGTCGGTATTTCGGCGCCACTTGGGGTGATGGGTTGCAGCTTTGGCGCTATGAAGTCCGCGCTTGTCGAGAAGTTGACCAGGTCCATGCGATGTCCGCTGAGGACGGCGCTTTTTTGGCATCCTTTCTTGCTGACGGAGCCGAGCGCCTGCGCATCGTCCCCAATGCTGTCGATACGGAGTTTTACCGGCCCCCAGCCGAGCAGCGCGTGCGGCAAGGGGTTTTGCTCGTCGGAAACTATGAAAACCTGCCCAACCTCGATGGCTTCTGGTATTTCATGGCCGAAATTTGGCCGCGCGTCCGGGAGTTACAGCCCACGGCAGAACTTTCCGTGGTAGGAGCGAAGATGCCGCTGGAAATGCGGCAATGGGAAGGCGGGGAAGGTGTCCGAATCGTCGGTGAAGTCGCGGACCTGCGCCCGATCTATCACGGGCATCGGGTGCTGGCAGTGCCGCTGCGCGCGGGGTCCGGCACCCGGCTCAAGCTGCTCGAAGCTTTCGCAGCGGGGATTCCCGCGGTTTCCACCACGCTCGGGGCCGAGGGGATCGAGTATTCGGCGGGCACCCACCTCTTGATCGCGGATGATCCCGCGGCGTTCGCGCACGCGCTCGTCCAGCTCTTGACCGATGATGCCCTGCACGGCGCAATCGCCCAGGCGTCTGCGGAGCTGGCCGCCTTGAAGTATGACTGGCGGCTGGCAGCCGCGGAAAGTCTGCACGGGCTCACTGACTTGCTGGCGGCAAGGCCAGCGAGCGTGACCCCATCGCCAGTGCCAACGTCCGAGGAGGGCAAGGTCAACGTCACCGCAAATGGCCCAGCAGCCGTGGATATCTCGATCATCATCCCTACTTTGAACGGCGGGGCTTTGCTCGCTGACTGCCTGGCCGCCATCGAGCGCCAGGAGATCGCGCGCACCTATGAGGTAATTTGCGTGGACTCAGGGTCGCGGCCCGACGATTTAGCGGTCATGGAGCGCCTGGGGGCGCGCCTTTACCCGATCCAAAAGCGTCACTTCAACCATGGCCTCACCCGCGACCTCGGCGCCTCACTGGCGCGGGGGCAAGTTCTGGTGTTTTTGAACCAGGATGCCGTCCCCCAGGATGCGGCCTGGCTCTCGCGCTTGACCGCGCCGCTCTTTGCCGCTGATCCACCCGCGGCGGTGCAGGGCGGGATCCTCGAGTTTCCCCATGGTCACCCCGCAGTGCGGCGGTTTTTCTGGGATTCCTGCGGCGAGCGCTTTTACTTCACGCGCGAATCCGCGCGCTGGATCCAGCGCTATGCCGGGATCGGCTTTTCGACGGTCAACGCAGCGCTACGTCGCGAAATCTGGGCGCAAATCCCGTTCGGCTGGGCCCCGATCATGGAAGACAAGAAGTGGCAGCGCGAAGTGGTCGAAGCGGGATATCGGATTGTGGTCGAACCCGGCGCTGCTGTTTATCACACTCACGACTACGACTTGCGTGCCTTGACCCGCCGTTGCCAGAGCGAGGGCTGGGGCTGGCAAATGCTGGGAGAGGCCTACGGCGTGGGTGATGCACTGCGGGATCTGCTGCGGTTGCCCGTCCATCGCGAGCTGCTGCGCGGGTTGCGCCAGGGTCGCGTGCGAACCACCGCGGAATTCTTGTTCCCGTGGTGGCGGCCGGTGATGCTCTACTTTGGCAATCGCTGGCTGCGAGAAGTCCGGCTGTGAGGAGATTTGCGTCGTCTCAGATCGGGGTCAGGTCGCCGTGAAACGCTGGCTGGTCATCCCTTATCTGTGGCTTTGGGTCACCTTGGGGGAGCTCCGCCGCCGTATCAAGACCCGCAGAAGTCGCGCTGCAGGGGCTGCCAGCCAGACGACTTCGCTGCTGGCTTTGGCCCCAAGCTCGGCTGCTGACCCGCACTGCGACCCTGCTCAGAGCCGCCTGCCGCAGCGCCGCCTGCGGGTGTTGTGGGTCAGCCCGTACTCGATTTTCCCGATGATTCACGGCGGTGCGGTCCGCCTGGGTAACCTGCTCCGTCGGCTATCCGCCCGCTGTGACCTTTACGTTCTGGTGATGATCGGGGGCAGTGATGACCCAGAGCAGCGGCAGCAACTCGCACCTTTCTGTCGGGAGGTCTTTTTTCAGGAACTCCGTCCTGCCCAACCGGATGCGTGGACTCCGCAGGCCGCAGCTCCCCTGGTGACCCCCGAGATCCGGACGCGCCTGCGGGCGCTGGTCCTGGCTCATGAGATCGACCTCATCCAGCTCGAGTACTCCGAACTCGGGGGGCTCGCCGCGCTGGATCTGCCCGTGCCTGTGATTCTGGTCGAACATGATGTCAGCTTTCGCTCGCAAGCGCGGCAGCGGGCGCTGGCGTTCGAGCACCGCTTTGCGCCACCCGCGCGGCGCGGCAAGTGGCATGCCTGGCTGTTGAGTACCTGCGACGGGCTCCGCCGTTATCACTACGAGGTCAAAGCCTGCGCGCGGGCAGCCCAGATCCATGTGATGTCAGCGACGGACCGCGACTTTCTCGCCCCGGTTTTGGCGAACCAAGCCAGCCGATTGCGGGTGATCCCCAATGGAGTCGACACAGATTTTTATCGCCCCATTGACTCGTCTGAAGCCCCAGCCCAGCCCCTGCGCCAGGGATTGCTCTTCGTGGGCAGTTTTCCCCACCTGCCCAACTGCGATGCCCTGGAGTACTTCCTGGCGGAGATCTGGCCCCGGGTGCGCCAGCGCCTGCCGCAAGCAGCTTTGACGGTTGCAGGTGCCCGTCCGCCTGCAGCGGTGCTGGCGCTTGCGGGTCGAGACGGGATCGCGGTCGCGGGCGAAGTCCCTGACCTCCGACCGCTCTACCAGAGCCATCGGGCGCTGGTCGTGCCCTTGCGCGCTGGTTCGGGGACTCGGCTCAAGATCCTCGAGGCCCTGGCCAGCGGTCTGCCGGTGATCGCAACGTCCGTAGGCGCTGAGGGAATTGCGGCCTTGCCCAGCCGTGACTTGGTGATCGCGGACACGGCAGATGCTTTTGCCGCGGCAGCCGTGCAATTGCTGCTGGACGATGCGCTGATGTCAACGTTGGCGTCCCAAGGGCGGCAGCTAGCAGAGCAGCACTATGACTGGCGGCCCATCGCCGACGAACTGTTTTGTTGCTATCAGGAGTTGGTGTCGGGCGACTTTAAGCCCCATGAACCGAGCGACGCCGCGGATGCCGGGCTGCCGATGGATCTCCCGCAAAGAGCATGGCGTACAGCTCCGCCCGAAATCTCGATCATCATCCCGGTCGCGCGGATCGACTCAACCTTAGAACGATCCCTGGCCATGGTGCGCGCGCAGGTCGATGCCCCGTCTTCTGAGGTGATCCTCGTGGACTGCGGCTTGCCGGCTGCAGATCTTCAGACGCTGGCTGGCCAAAACGACCTGCACCCGGTGCGGCTGCACCCGGTGCGGCTTCGACCCGAACCGCGGCTCGTCCAGGAACCGACCTTGATGCTCAACGCGGGCAGTGCTGCGGCGCGCGGCCGTATCCTGGTCTACCTCGGCGCCCACGCCGTGCCGATCAATGCGCACTGGCTGCGCCGGCTCACCGCCCCGTTCTTCGACCCGAACCTGCCTGCGGCCGTCCAAGGCGGGTTTCACGCGCGCTTCTCGCCATCCGAAGTGCGCCACTTTTGGGATTTTCCCCAACCGTCACGCTGCTGGCGGGAACAGCATGGCGGGGTCCTCTTCTCGCCGTTCAACGCAGCTGTGCGGCGGGAAGTCTGGACGGCGTACCCCTTTCCCGGAGGTTCACTGCTGGGCGGCTGCCGCTGGCAGCGCATGATCCAGACGAGCGGCCAGCTGATCTTGCCGATCCTCGCTGCTGAGGTCTTTGTCGAGCCCTCCCTGACGCCGTCCCAGCTGTGGCACGTTTGCTGGCACGAAGGCCGCGCTTGGCGCGAACTCGGCGCGGGTTACTCGCTGCGCGGCCTGCTCGGGGATTGGAATCACCCCAGCGCGCAGGCCGAATTCGATCAGCGCTGCAAATCGAGCAAAACCCAAAAAGTTTTCTCCAGAATACGCCCGTTAGCCCTCTTCCTGGGCAATCAGCTGGCCCGCTTCCCGCGCTGGCTGCGCTGACACCTGGGCAGCTCATTCTCGGTGGTTGACGCTCTGCTGCGGATCCATTAGTCTGACGCGGGATCAAGCCATGGGTGACCAGGATTTGCTGCTCGGCCGGTTGGCCGTCCATTACAAGGTGCTGACCCAGGAACAAGTCGCTGCGGCCCTGCGCCAGCAGCGCGAGTCCGGCAGCCCGCTCGCACTCGATGCTTTTCTCGTCGCCCAAGGCCACGTCTCGGCCGAAGTGATGAAGAAACTGCTGGTCGCGCGGCAGCAGTACTTGCAGCGACAATCCACGGCAGCCCCACCTGCCGTCCCGCCACCTGCCGCCTCCGCACCTGCAGGCTCCGCCTCCGTACCCGCAGCTTCCGTATCCCCAGCCCCGATCATGCCGACCCCGGCAGCACCTCCGCAAACCGTGCCAACACCGGCTGCCTCGGTGCCGCCGGCAGCGCCGCGAATCGCGGTGGCAGCAGCACCTTTGCCCGGAGGCAAGATCGCCTACCGGCCGGGGATCACGCTCGCCGAACTCCTGCGTCAGGCCCTGGCAGCCGGGGCGAGCGATTTGCACGTGCATGCGGGTTCGCCGCTCAAGGTGCGACTTTACGGGGAGCTCCAGGACACCTCGAGCGAACTCGACCCGAGCGAGACCGAGCGGCTGATCCTCGAACTGTTGAGCCCCCAGCAACAGCAGCTCCTGAACACGCATCAGCAAGTGGACTTTGCTTACAGCCAGCCACAGGTCGGACGCTTTCGCGCCAATGTCTATCGCCAGCAGCGGGGATTCGATGCGGTTTTCCGCGCCATCCCGCTCGCTCCCCCGACCCTCGAACAGCTGGGGCTGCCGACGACCCTCGAACGGCTGGTCGACTTTCATCAGGGCATGGTGCTGCTCACCGGCCCAGCGGGTTGCGGCAAGTCCTCGACCATGGCGGCCTTGATCAGCCTGATCAACGAGCACCGGCCAGACCACATCCTCACGGTCGAAGACCCGATCGAATACGTCCACCCTTCCAAGCGGGCGATCGTCAATCAGCGCGAAGTGGGACCCCACACCGAGACGTTTGCCCGCGCGCTCCGCGCGGCTTTGCGCGAGGATCCCGACGTGATCGCGATCGGCGAGCTGCGCGACCTCGAAACCATCGAACTCGCAATCACCGCGGCTGAAACCGGGCATTTGGTGCTCGGAACCCTGCACACTTCGAGCGCGGTCCGTACCTTGAATCGTCTGCTCGGGGTGTTTCCGCCCGATCAGCAAGCGCAGATTCGCACCATGGTTTCCGAGTCCCTGCGCGCGATCGTGTCGCAGCGGCTAGTCCCCCGCGCCGACGGCAATGGGCGGGTGGCCGCGCTCGAAGTGCTGATCAACAACAAGGCGATCGGCAACTTGATCCGCGAGAACCGGACCTTCCAGATCCGCTCGGTGATGCAGACCGGCGCCGCTCAGGGCATGTGCTTGCTCGACGCCTCGCTGGCCGAGTTGGTCGCAGCGGGCACCATCACCCGGCAAGTCGCCCTCCAGTTTGCCGAGGACACCAAACGCTTCGCTGAGAACTGAGGTGTGCTTGGCCCGCTTGCACGAACTTTTTCGTTATCTCAAAGACAACCGCGGCTCCGACCTTCATCTAGCAGCTGGGCTCAAGCCGCGGATTCGACGTCATGGTTCGCTCGAAGATGTGCCCGGCTGGCCGGTTTTGACCCACCAGGACCTGCGCGCCATGCTGCACGAGATCGTGACGGCCGAGCAGTGGGCGAGCTACGAAAGCTGCGGCGACCTCGACTTTGCGTACGGTCTTGCCGGGGTGGCGCGTTTTCGCGCCAACTTTCTCCGGCAAGAGCAGGGCGCGGGCGCGGTATTCCGCATCATCCCGGAAAAAATCCTGACCGCTGAAGAGCTCAACTTGCCGCCCGCCATCCAGCGGCTGGCTGACTTGAACCAGGGGTTGGTGCTGGTCACCGGACCGACCGGCTCGGGCAAGTCCACCACGCTTGCGGCGATCATCGACCGCATCAACCGCAACTACACCAAGCACATCGTCACCATCGAAGACCCGGTCGAGTTCGTCCACCCCAACCGCAAGTCCGTGTTCTCACAGCGCGAAGTTGGGTGTGACACCCCCAGCT
>CAZCOV010000015.1:6131-33741 GCA_964499975.1 uncultured Thermoanaerobaculia bacterium | reverse complement strand
CCGAGCAGGGTCAGGAGGATCACGCGCAGCGCAGCGAGGCGCGCTGCTGGCTTGCACCTCGGCGGCACTTGAGCAGCCACTGAACCTGCTGGTGGCGCGCCGGGATGCCTTGGTGGATCCTGCGGTCCGGTGGTGTCTGAGTGCATGACCTTGACCATGGGATCCTCCTCCAACCCTTCAAGACGGCCTGCCGAGAAGGAAAGCGCGATATTATCAAAATGATGATCACAATGCGAGAACAATATTCGATTGATGTTCATATTGTGGAATCAAGAATTTCTCGTGGCCGATGGATGTCTTTCCGGACGCGGCCGGCAGCGCTGATTCCCGGCCGCTGCCACCAGCTCCATCTGGATGCTCGCTAGCGGCAACTTCGCCGTCACCCAAAGCCCGCAAAGCCCCAAAGCCCGCGGCCTCCTGGACGAGTTCACTAGTGCTGAAGTAGAATCCTCGCCGGCCTTGCAATCGAGGAGATCGTCCAATGGACTGGAAAAGCGTTTTCGTAGAATGCGCCGCCGAAACGCGGGCCGGGATTCGTCTGATTCGCCAACGAGCCCAGCACCAAGTTCAACCCTGGCTCGACTACATCGAGAACAACGTCTTCGATCAAAAGTTAAGCTACCGCCGAATCAGAAGAGCGTGCAGCTGCAACAGCAATGGCACGACCTCGATTTTTCGCCAGGCAACTGGCTTGCCGCCGATGAAGTACGTGAGGCAGCTTCGGATGCAAACAGCTGAGGCGCTCTTAAAGCGAAGCCCCAAGGTCGATATCGTCGTCATTGCCGAAGCGGTGGGTTACACGACCGCCGCATCCTTTGGGCGCGCCTTCACCTCTTGGGCAGGTAAGCCCCCTGGCCAGTTCCGCCGCGAGCAAGCGACTGAAGCAGGCGCTGCATTGACTCAGAACCCAGTAGCCGGGCAGCGAATTGATCAGCGCAAGCTTGGTTTCGATGAATTTCAGGCATTGATAGACTTCCTTATCGCCCAGTATCCGGAGGCGGCGCATCTGGAGTGCATGCGGGACCGCGCCGCCGCAGCGATCGTCAAGAAGGCAGTGCCCGCTCCGTCGTCGGTGCGCTCAACGCCGCTTTCATTGGATCCAGAAGAAGCCAAACTTGAAGCTCTCTGGGAAAAAATCAAAAAGGTGGGCGAACGCGAGCAGCTTGCTATTTACCGGAATGAAGTGACGTTGCCAGTAGCCTTCGACGCCTTGTGTGGAACAACTCGTAAGGCGGGTCGGGTGCATCGACAGTTCGGAGTTGTAGCTGCTCGAGATCTGCAGGAGTTGATGGAGAAGAGTAGCTACCGCTGCGGCGGTAAGAGTGAGCTTGTGGCGAGGTCGTGGGCCTGGTTGGGCAAGGCCCACCGGTTGGCAGCTGATCTGCCGGCTGCGCGCCAAGCCCTTGACGAGGCCAGGCACTCCTTGCCCAGCGAGCCGAGTCTCTCTGCCCTCGGAGAGTATTACTCTTGCTCTTGCGGTATATACAAGGCTTTGGGGGAGCTCGGGCCGGCCATGGTTAACGCTTGCCAGGCAATTGAGGTCTATCGAAAAGATGGTAAGTTGGCGGAATTGATATATGCTTCCCAATTGAAAGCCATAATTCACTGGCATCGCAGTGAGAGCCGAATGGCAATCCCGCACCTCCTCGAAGCAGCGGAACTGCTGAAGCATTTAGGGCCTCATGATGCTTATCTCGATTTCGTAACATATCAACTACTAGTTACCTGTTATTGTGACTGCAAAGAGCCTGGCAAAGCGCGAGAATTTTTAGCCCGCGCTCGCCTGGTGGCCGAAAGTGCCAATAACAGTTATTTGGATTTGGGTCTGAGTTGGCTTGAGGGGCGCGTTTCGCTTCATATGGAAGATTTTAGGACCGCCGAGACCAGATTACTGCTCGCACGACAGGGATTCTTGGCCCGACAGGCAGTTGAGCACGCGGCATGGATTGCGCTCGATTTAGCATTACTTTGCGTAGAAGTTGGGCGGCATAAGGAAGCCGTAGTCCACGCAGCCGACGCTCTCCCGTTTTTCGCAGCGCAACAGGATCAGCCAGAGGGACTTGCCGCGTTTAGCCTGCTCCAGCGAGCAGTCGAGGGCCAAGCAGTCACCGACGAACTCATCCGCCAAGTTTGGCGCGAGGGCGAAAAGCTTAGCCGCGACCCAAGCTTTCAGCTGGACGAAGAGAACCCGCGTATCTAGCGCGCTGCGATCTCTCGCGTGGGCGCCCCGCACGCAGGCACCCACGGCTGGCTAAGGTTAGCCGTCTGGGTCAAGAAATGGCCCCATACCGGCCGGATCAAAACATGGCCTCATCCCAAGCGGATCTAGAAACGGTCCCATTCCAAGTGGATCCGCAAACGGTCCCATCCTAGCGTTCGTCAGAATTCGTCTGACAGATTGCCGGCCAGCCGGCCAGAGTCGACAGTTTTGCGCTTTGACCCTCATGTAGCCTCCTAACGGTTCGCTAATCAGTCGGCCTGCACAATTGCAAGCCTGCATGGGGTCGAGCCTACAGCCCAGTCGGGATTTCGTGCTGGGTCATTCAGCCTATTCCTGCGACTGGTTCTCGGGCCAGCAATGCTCGGTCAGTTCTGCAGGGTCACGCCGGTAATTTAGGCGTGCCGGGAAAGGAGGTCGGGAGATCGCGCTACGTCGGTCCCAGGTCAAGCCTTCGAAATGGTGGGCTGTGCTCGAAACATGCGCGTGACGGCTTGTGGATTAATGGTGGCGTGCTTTTCCAATGATGAGTCAATCCTGGAAACGAAATGAAACCCAAGAACAGCGGAACACCACCCATACTGACCTGCCCGAATGGCACCGCACCGACACCTACATGAGCCGGCACCCACCGCTCGACAGCTACCCGACAATGCTCGACTTCGTGATCGCCTTGTGCGAGCTGACTCGCATGGCCAGGCCAGGTACGAGCCGACCTTCGAGGTCCTGGACCCACGTCTTACCCCGACGACCCCGCGAGTTCTCCTCCGCCTGCTGGGTCCGCCCCTCCGACCGCCTCCCCCTCTGCGCAAGAGGGTTCTGCGCCATCCTCTAACTGACCCCAACCCCAAGGAGCCAAAGATGAAACCTGAACGTATCCAAGAACCGCAAAGTCCCGCGCCCATGGTGTCCGAACCGCCGACGGTGGCCCAGCTGCTGCCAGGCTGGAGGGTGGAGCAGACCTTGCCTTATTTGTGCCGGGAATTCGAGTTCAGCGACTTTTCCTCGGCGGTGGTCTTTGTCAGCGCGGTGGCGCGGCTGGCGGTGCGGCAGCAGCATTATCCGGAGATCGAGTTGCGGGATCGTCGGGTGTTGCTGCGCTTGACGTCTCCCACGCATGGGGGAGTGAGCTACCAGGACGAAGCGCTGGCGCGGGCGATTAACCAGATTTCGCAGTGAGGAAGCCCTTGAAATCCAGCAAAAGTCCGGATCCTGAAGCCGGGCAACTGGCCGCGGTGCTGCAGCAACTGAGGCGTCAGGTCGAGCAACTCAAAGAGTGGAACCGCGCTTTCGGGGAGTTGCTGCAGCGAGTGCCCGCTCCCCGCTTCGATCCCGCAAGCGGCGAGCCGCTGAACCCCGCCGGGGAGCTTGCGAACATGATCCAGGCGGTCCAAGAGCTGTGCGTTCCCCCGCTGATCGAGGCGCTGACCACCGCCCTATTATCTGCGCTGGGAAAAGGAGCGCCGAGGATGACCGAGCCAAAGTGCCTCGACGCTCGCGAAAATTGACCCACCGCTTATGCGGAGCTGCGCATAACAAGGGGTCAATTCTCGCGAGCGCCAAAGCAAAGTGGAACAGTTTCGCAGACCCATCGATGACGCCGGGGGTCCGGCTGCCGCCAGACCAGAGTTCAACCTTCGCCGGCTTTGAAGCGTTCGCAACGGTCAAAAATCCCAAACGTTTGGCACCGAGCGAAGTGTCTTTGAGCGACAAGAACCAGTGTCTGTCGGAGGACTGGGGAGGCAACTGGGGAGGACGCCCCGCGTCGATCGTTCGCCCACAAACGCCGATTTCAACCCGTCAGGGGATTTACCAGGCGACGAACTGTGGCATAGAGTATCGCCGTAGAGAGACTGGGATCAGGGTGTCTCGATTGGGCGATTTTTGCTTTTGGCGTCGATTCTCGATTTGTCGGAACTCAAATTTTCCAATATTTTTGTTAATGTTAATTATTGGCGTAATATTTTTAGAATGGACAATCAGCGCATTCAAGTTCGTTTCTCGACAAAGTGGAGTTAACGGTGATGGAAAACACCAAGCCAACTTCGGCCACTTTTGAGGTCTTCCAGGCCCAGATTCGTCCCAAGCGGCTAGAGGCCAACCAGGCTTCTCTCACCAAGACCAACATCTTGATCTCGGAGTCATTGGCCAAGAAATTCGGCGACGTCGACCGGGTACTCCTGCTGTTCAACCGTGAGACGCAGGAGATCGGGATCCGGCCAGCCGGCCGCCAGCACGTGGGCAGCTACAAACTCAGTTACCGTTCGATTAGCAGCAGGTCGTTTTACCAGCACTTCAAGATCGAAGCGCGGGGGCGTTTTCCCGCGACCATCAACCCTTTGGGGATGATCGTGATCTCGCTGCGCTAGAATGGGGGGCTGGAGTGGCGCACAGGTGACCGACTGGCAACAAGAAAATCGACGGCACCTGCTGGCTGCTTTGGTGGAAGTGCGGACGGCTTTGGGTCGCTTGCTGCCGCCCGGCACAGGTTCGCCGAGCGCAGAGCTCCCTTTAACCTTGGCAGCAGGGCTCGCCAGCCCGGGGCTCGCCAGCCCGGGGCTCGCCAGCTCGGGGCTCGCCAGCCCGGGGCTCGCCGGCCCGGGGCTCGCCAGCCCGGGGCTCGCCAGCCCGGAGCTCGCTAACCCGGGGTCGCGCGCGCCAATTCTGGCCGCAGAGACCAACCCCAAGCAGCCGCGCTCAGCGCTCGAACTCTTGAGTGTCAATTTTGACCTCTCACCCTTTGAGCGCTGGGTCTTGCTGCTCACCGCGGCCGTCGAGCTTGAAGCCTCGTTTGCCGACCTTTGTGCGCGTGCCCGCACCGACGCCCAGCGTCCTTACCCGACCTTCAGCTTGGCCCTGGCCGCTTTTCCCGAGGCCGAGTGGCGCTCGCTCTCACCGGACGCCCCCCTGCGTTACTGGCGGCTGATCGAGGTGGGCGCGGGGCCCTCTTTGACCGACAGTCCCTTGCGGATCGACGAACGCATCCTCCACTACCTGGTGGGAGTCGAGCATCGCGACGCCCGCCTGGCAGGGCTGATCGAACCGCTGGCGAGCAGCGACGAGCTCTTGCCGTCCCATGACGAGATCGCCCGACGGCTGGCCGCCACCTGGACCCAGACGGTCGGTAGCCGAGATTTCCCGGTGCTCCAGCTCGCGGGCGACGAGATCGCCGGAAAACGGGCGATTGCCGGCCAGATTTGCGCTTATCTCGACTTGAACTTGCAGCGCTTACCCGCGGAATGTTTGCCCCAGCTGCCGGGCGAACTCGACGAGCTGCTGCGGTTGTGGCAGCGGGAAGCGATCCTCACCCACAGCGTGCTATTTCTCGATTGCGACGAGCTGGAAACCGCCGATCTCGCTCGCGAAGCCGCGATCCAGCGCTTTCTCGAAAGCATCACCGGGGGTCTGATCTTGAGCAGCCGGCAACGGCGTCAGCCCCGCCAACGCCCGATCTTGACGGTCGAAGACACCAAACCGACCCCGCTCGTGCAGCGCGCGGTGTGGCGGGCCCTCAGCCAAGACGCGGGGCTGACCCTCAACGGCGAGGTGGAGGCCCTGGTCGCCCAGTTCAACCTCAGCTTGCCGACGATCCACGCTGCCTGGGCCGGAGCCCGCGGACGCCTGGCGCAAGAGCACCGGCAGCAGGTCAGTGAAGCAGAGCTGGGGATGGCGCTGTGGGAGACTTGCCGGCAGCAGGCGCGACCACGCCTCGACCACCTCGCGGATCGGATCGAACCCGGCGCAGATTGGAATGCCCTGGTGCTGCCGGAATCCCAGGGTCGCATCTTGCACGAGATCTGCGCCCAGCTGCGCCATCGGGGACGGGTTTACGAAACCTGGGGTTTTGCCAGCCAGGGCGCCCGGGGCCTGGGCATCAGCGCCCTGTTTGCAGGCAGCAGCGGCACGGGTAAGACCCTGGCAGCCGAGGTCCTGGCGCGCGACCTGCACCTGGACCTCTACCGCATCGACCTCTCCAGTGTGGTCAGCAAATACATTGGGGAAACCGAGAAAAATCTCAAGAAAGTCTTCGATGCCGCGGAAGAAGGGGGCGCCATCTTGCTCTTCGACGAGGCCGACGCCCTGTTTGGCAAGCGCAGCGAAGTCAAAGACAGCCACGATCGCCACGCCAACATCGAGGTCAGCTACCTCTTGCAGCGGATGGAGTCGTATCGCGGCCTCGCGATCTTGACCACCAACCTCAAAGACGCCCTGGATCAGGCTTTCCTCCGACGTTTGCGCTTCATCGTCGAGTTTCCTTTTCCCAGCGCGGCCCAGCGGGCGGAGATCTGGAGACGGGTGTTTCCGGCCAAAACGCCGACGCTCAACCTCGACGCGGAGAAGCTGGCCCAGCTCAATGTCGCCGGGGGCAACATCCGCAACATCGGGATGAACGCGGCCTTTCTCGCGGCCGCGGAAGACCAGCCGGTTCAGATGCGGCACATCCTCGTCGCTGCCCGCCGCGAGTACGCCAAACTGGAAAAGATGCTGCCGGAAACCGAAGTCCGCGGCTGGATTTGAGCGGAGGATATGGAGATGAGTATGAAAGTTGATCTTCACATCGAGAAGCTGGTCCTGCGCGGGTTGAATCCAGCCCATCGCTACCGCATCCGCAGCGCCATCGAAGCAGAACTCGGACGTCTCCTCGCTGAGCAGGGCCCCCCTGAGGGTTGGCAAGGACACCTCGACTTGCGCCTTCCGGGCGGCAAGTTCCACGTGCCCCAAGACGCCAAAGCCAGCGCGATCGGCAGCGCCGTCGCGCGCCAGCTACACGGCCGCTGGACCGGCGGCGGCAAGCCGGACCCGGGGCGCGATAGCCCGGGGGGCAGCCAGGGCCACGAATAGAACGCGAACAACCCGAAATCGAACCCGAATAAAAATCTGTCCGCCGGACCTCTTCACCCCGCGAGCTGCCGCACCAACACCGCTGGACGACCCTGTTCGTCGACATGCACGTAGACCACTTCGGCTTCCGTCACCGTGGCCCCACCGCCGGTGCCTTGCTTGCGCTCCACCTCGACTTTTACCTTGACCGTAACCGAAGTGGTCCCAATGCGGAGGGTCTTGGTGAAAAAGCTCACCAGGTCGCCGACGAATACCGGGGAATGGAACTCGACTTCGCGCATCGCGACGGTCACCAGCCGTCCTGAGGCATGGCGCTGGGCTTCAACCGCACCGGCCAAGTCGATGTAGGACAAGATGATCCCACCAAAAATCGTCCCTGCCGAGTTGGTGTCTTTCGGCATCATCATGACCCGAATGGCTGGCTGCAGGGGGCCGGCCTGGCCCTCGGCCAGCGGCTCGGTGAAGGGTTGGGCTGTCATGGATCTCCGATCAGTAATCCAAACCAGTTTCTTTGGCTATCCAATTTCTATGGCAACTCCGGCTAAAATAACCGAATAGCTGATATGATAAATGGATGTTTCGGACCTTGGAAGCCATCGCCTGAACACTCTGACCCTGGCCGGCAGGCCAGGCGGTTGGCCATCCAAGACAGGCAAACTCGACTTGGCGCCAACTTCGGCGCTGACAACACTACTTTTGGCTGACCGCCGTTCGTCGAATAGAGGAGGCTCCGATGCATCTTGACCACGCCGCCGCCCAAGCTCATCTCAACGCCGCTGCACGGGAGACCTTGCTGCGCGTCCACGAGGACTTTCAACGCGCACCGCAAAAACTCAAGCCGCTCGTCGCCTACCTCGAAGCACACCTCTTCGATCCCGATCTAAACGTCAATCTCCTGAAGCGCGCCTGCGGCGTCCGGGACAACTCGATGCCCATGCAGTTCCGCAAAGCGCTGGGCGATTCCCCGCGCAACTATATCGCGGCTTGTCGCTTCGAGATTGCGACCAAGCTACTCCAGGAGTCGGATATCCCCGTGTGGCAGATCGCCGATTTGCTCGGGTTTTCCAGCTTGCAGGCCTTTAGCCGAGCGTTTGCCGAATGGGCGGGGCAACGTCCGACCCGCTTCCGCAAGGTGCAACCACCGCAAGCCTCACCGGTCGAACTGAGCCGGACCGACGTTCTGCGCAAGGCCCTGCTCGGCGGTCTCGAACCCGACCAGGCCCAGAGCCTCTTGCAATGCCTCCACGACATCTATGCCACCCAAACTGCCGACGACAGCGAGCGGGCCTTCACCCCAACAGTCGCAACGCCGACCGGCATCGGCGAAGAGCAGCGTCAGGCGCAGGAACTGTGGGCGAAGATTGCGGCGCTCGAGCCGGAGAAACAGCGCAGCACCTTACGTGAGATTTCACCTTCGCTTGGGCTCTTCCGTCACTTGCATCAACTCAGCCGGGAAGTTGCCCGCGATGACCGTCCGCGCGGCTTGCAACTGGCAGAGCGGGCGCTCGAGAGCCTGTATGCCGGCGAGCTCCAATGCCTGATGAACCAGCAGCTCAACGTCGACGAGCTCTTGAACCTCAAAGCCAGAGCCTGGGCCTGGCTGGGCCAGACGCGGCGGCTGACGCTCGACTTCTTGGGAGCCGAGAAGGCTTTTGCCGTCGCGGAAGCTTATCTCCCCCATGAACGCCAAGATCGGCTGGTCCGCGCCGAGATCTTGCAATACCGCGCTGGCTTGCGTTGGTATCAGCGCAGCTTCGACGATGCGATGGATTTCCAGGAACGTGCTGTCTCGCTGTTTCGTCTGGTCGGCGAAGCGCATCCGCTGGCTGAAGCGCTGATCCTGCGCGCGTTGATCCAGCGCTACTCCGGACAGTACGAGGCTGGGATTCTCGGGCTCAACGAAGCGCTCCAGCTGATCGATGGGGAAACCCAGCCTTTCTTGCTGCTCTCGGCATATTACAATCTGGCTGTTGCCCATGCCAGATCCGAGCAGTTCCAGCAAGCTGCCGAGCTTTTACCCCAAACCGATGCTTTATGTGAACGCTTGAACACCCAGCGAACGCGTTACCACTTGCGCAACTTGGAAGCGCTGGTGCTGGCAGGCCAAAATCGGTTCGCGGCAGCGGAGGAGAAACTTTTAGAAGCACGACAAGGCTTCCTCGTCATGGGTGACATTGGATTTGCTGCTGGCACCGCGCTTGAACTCGCTTCAGTGTATGCGCAGCAGGATCGCAACCCGGCTGAAATCATGAAGCTCACCATGGAAGCGATTTCAATTTTCGAATCGCTCAATATTCATCCAGAGGCATTGGTCGCGCTTCGGTTGCTCCGCGAAACCGTTGAGAAGCAGCGTTTTTCGACCGGAATTCGGCAGAACATTCGGACTTTCTTGGAAGAAATCCGGCGCGATCCTACCGCTTCCATCTCCTGGATGGAAAAAAACTGACAGCACTTTTGTTCCTGATCAGTTGCCAGCTGAACGAGAGATTCAGCTGGCAACTGCCGTGGATTCTGCCGCTTAGTTCAGGCCGTAGGGTCGATTTCGAACCCAAAATCCGCTACCAAATTTGTTAGTCCCATTGCACAGCTCCTTTTCATTGTTGGTGACTCACATGACGAATGCGCTGAGCTCGAACGCGCGGATCAGGAGTTCAAGAAGTCGAGCACCACCAGAACTCCTTGTTGTCCAAGGGGGTCGCCAACTCGAGCAGTGTTCGGGTTTCCGGTGAAAGACCGGTGTCTGGCGCAAAATCGGCTGCAAGATAGCAGCGCGGTGCAAAATTGCCCTACCGTTTTGCTTGCAGTTATGGCTCGGATAGTCGACCTGGACTACCATCGTGATCCCCCGCTGCATAGACTAGCAGGTTAAGGAACAGTTTTCAACCATCCGGTCGGTTGATTTTCGATAAATTCAACAATGCGTATTAGCGGACGCAACTTGGATGTGCATTCGCGGATATATTCGCGGACATATTCGCGGATATAATTGACGCTTGCACCTCACTTCGACGCAGTCGTGCTCGCAAGCGATCCGCTCATACTGTAGCCGGCGCGACTGCGCGGCGTGGCACGCCAGACCGCGGCACGCCAGACCGGGACATACCAGCTAAGGGCAGCGTGGGGTTCCATTTGGGGCGCCGAATTCGCTATAACCCACATCCATGACCAGATACCTCCACCTGCTCTTGCTCTCAGCGTTCGCCTTGGCGCAACCACTGCTCGACCTCTTGGGCAAAAACAGCGAGTTTTTTGTGATCCGGCGGTTTAGCCCAGCGGAGATCTGGCTCTTGCTGTTCACCCTCTTGGTGCTCCTGCCCTTGCCGCTGTTGTTGTTCATCGCACTCACAAGTCGTTGGGGGGAGCGCGCGCAGCAACGGGCGACCGGCCTAGCCGTGGCCAGTTTAGGGACGGCTTTCTTCATGCTGCTTGGCAAGCAGTTCGGGCTCGATGGTTGGGTCTGGCTGGGGTTCAGCTTGGCTGCAGGCGGGACTTTCGCTTGGGGTTACAGCCGCTTCTCCGGACTGCGCCAGCTGCTGAGCCTGCTTTCCTTGTCGCTGCTGGTGATTCCGGTGCTTTTCGTGCTGCAGCCCGGAGTGACCAAGCTGCTGTTCAAGTCGGCCGAGAAGGTGGCCTGGGGTAAGACCGGGGCACGCCAGACCGGGGCACGCCAGACCGGGGCACGCCAGACCGGGGCGCAGGTCCCGATCATTTTCGTCCTCACCGACGAGCTTTCACTCACCGCCTTGCTCAACGCCGAACGCAAGCTGGATGCGGTCCACTTTCCGCACTTGGCGGCTTTTGCCGCGCAGGCCACCTGGTTCGTCAATACTGCGGCCACGAGCGATGCGACCGAGATCGCGGTTCCCGCGATTTTGACTGGACGCTTCCCCCAAGCGGGTCAATTGCCGACCGTGGCGGACCATCCACAAAACCTGTTCACGGTTCTGGGCGGTGACTACCGGATTTG
Source organism: uncultured Thermoanaerobaculia bacterium (assembly GCA_964499975.1). Classification (GTDB taxonomy): domain Bacteria; phylum Acidobacteriota; class Thermoanaerobaculia; order Multivoradales; family J023; genus CAZCOV01. Next base: position 22,714 of record CAZCOV010000015.1, on the reverse strand, counting down.
GGCTCACGAGTCGGTGACCAGCCTGCTACCGCCCGAGCTCCAGCGCGCTGCCGAGGCAACTTCGTGGAAGCACCGCATCAAGTCTTTGGTGCTGGACCTGGGAGTGATCTATTTTCATCTCTTGCTACCGCCAGCTTACGCCAAGCATCTTCCCAACATCTCGGATCGCTGGGAAGATTTCCGCACCGCACCGCCGTCCGCTGCTCAAACGGGCAAAGAGCCAGGCTTTCTCGAAGTCGCGATGCGCGCTTTGCAGCGGGACCGGGCCGCGCAATTCCGTCAGCTGACCGCCGCCTTGAGTGCCGACTTTGGCCCGCAACTTTATTTCCTCCACATTCTCTTGCCCCACACCCCCTGGGAATACCTGCCTTCGGGTAAGCGCTACTGGCCCGAGGTCAACCGCATCCCTGGCCTCGAGAACGAGCGCTGGCTGCTCGGAGAAGCGCAGGTGACGCAGGCATATCAGCGCTACCTCTTGCAGCTGCAGTTCCTAGATCGCTTGCTGGGGGAGTTGATCGAACGGGCGCGTGAACTCGCACTGTTCGACGATGCTCTGATCATCTTCACCGCAGATCATGGAGTCAGCTTCAGGCCAGGTGACTTGCGGCGGTCGCTCAGCCCGACCAACGCACCGGACCTCATCCCGGTACCGCTGCTGATCAAATTCCCCCACCAGGAAGAAGGCAAGGTGGTCGAGACCATGGTTTCGTCGCTCGACATCTTGCCGACGATTTTTGACGTTCTCGACCTCGAACCTCCGTGGCCGATGGACGGCCAGTCGCTCCTCCAGCCGAGCAAGGCGCCAGCGGGCGAACCGCGCTTTTGGGTCAAGCGGCTGGGTTTGAGCACCTTCAGCCCCGACGTTTTTGCGCGGCAGTTTGCAACGCTCGACTGGAAGTTCAAAACCCTGGGCGCGGATCTGCGCCCGGAACCCTTGCTCCAAGCCAGTCTGGACCCGGCTTTGGTCGGGCGTTCGCCGGCCGCGCTCGGCTTCAAGGAGCAATCCCGCGTGACCGTGCAGCTGAGCGGCGAAGCCCAGTTCGCCGAGCACGACCCGGAATCGCCCTGGTCACCCGGCTTCATCAGCGGGCAGCTCGCAGCAGAACCGACGGATACGGAATGCTGCGAGTTGGCGATCGCCGTCGACGACGTTTTCTACACCCAAACCCATACCTTTGGTCCCCAGCCGACCGACTTGCAATTCACCGCCCTGGTGCCAGACTCGGCTTTTCCTGCGGGCAGCCACCGGGTCGACATCTATCGGGTGAACCGGACCCCGACCGGCCTCGAACTCGAGCGCCTGATCTCGTCGCGCGGAGCCCCGCGGTTCGATCTGGTCAAAAACCCCGCGGGCAAGGTGGTTGCAGTCAGCCAGGCGGACCAGGCATTGCCGCTCGAGAGCGGGGCTATCCGCGGCTTCTTTCAAGTGGAACAAGTCGACAACAAAGTCGCGATCTTTGGTTGGGCCGTCGATCCCAAGGCAGCCATTCCCCCGCAGCGCATCTTGGTGTTCTACCGCGACCAGTCGATCTACAGCGGCGGCACGACCAAGGCTTCGGTTGAGGCCAACCGCTCCTTGAAGCTCCGCAGCGATGTGCGCTCTGCGTTCCACTTCAGCCTGCCCGCCAGCTGGATGCCGGAGCTGCGGAGCAGCGGCATCCGGCTCTTTGGCTTGGGCGAAAGCGCTGCCTCGGAGCTTGGCTTTTTCTACAAACTGGATCGCGACCTGCGCGGCGAGCCGACCCGGGTACGGCTGACCAATGGCACCGAGATCCCTTTGGGCAAAGCCTGCGCCGGTCATCTCGAGCAAGTGCGGCGCGAAGGTGAGCAATTCATCGTGAGTGGTTGGGCGGTCGACCTCGAGAACCAACGTCCCGCCGAAACCGTGCTGCTCTTCAAAGACCAGCAGGCATTGCCTGCCAACCCGCAATTCTCCCCACGCGACGACATCGCCGCTCACTTCGACAACCCCGCGGTCTTAAACGCCGGCTTCAAAATCCGCCTGCGGGTTGCCGCTCTCGGGGATTATCCGCCGGAGAAGCTGATCGCAGTGGCGCTGTCGGATGGCAACGCGACGGTGCTGCCGCGGACGGAGTGAGGCGAGCTGGGCTCAGCACGGTGAGGTCCGAACCGGCGGAGAGGGTGCGAGCAGTGATTTTGACAGACTCTTGACACGGTTCTCCCCTTGAAGTTTTGATATGCTATTGGCTCATCAAGGGTGCTGCACCCTTGGCGAGTTGCCCCAAGTAGTTCAGCCTTTGACTTGAGCAGACTTGAGCGGGCTTCATTTGCTAAGCTTGAAAGCTGGCCTCAACGAATGGATCCTTCTATCGTGCCGTCGAGATCATCCCACCGTCGTTTTGCTTTGCCCGCGCTCGTCGTGCTGTGGACCCTGCTCGGGACCGCCGGCTGGAGCACCACGTTTGTGCGGATGAGCGATGCCGAGTTGGTCGACCGCGCGCCCGTGATCATCGAAGCAGCAGTGATGGCGATCGAGCCGGCGCCGGGAGTGGACCGCCCAGCCACCGACTATCTGGTTGAAATCGAGCACTGGATCAAAGGTTTTCTCCCCGGGAGTGCGCTGATCGTGCGCGTCCCAGGCGGGGTATTGCCCGATGGCACGGGTTTGCACATCTTGGGTGCGCCGCGGTTCACCGTGGGCGAACGGGCCCTGCTTTTTCTCACCCCGCGCAGCGACGGCACCTTTGCGCCTTACCAGCTGTTCCTCGGCACCTTTTACCGCGACGAGGTGGTGCCGCCGACCCCAGGGACCCGCCAGGAAAGCGCCGGCCAGGAAAACCGCAAGGACCCCGCGCCAGGGCAAGCCCAATTTTTCCGCGATCTTTCCTCCGCCCACGAGCTCCTTCTTCCGGGATCCCCGGCGCTGCCGGAGCTCGATCGCGACGTCATGGCTTTCCGCCGCTGGATCGAAGATCGGGTAGCGGGAGTCGAGCGCCCCGCCGACTATTTGGTGACGCAAACTCCAGCCCACACCAAGCTCCAGCGCAAGTTCAAGACGATTATCTCGAGCTCGGAACCCGCCCCGGTGGGCTGTGGCACCAACGGTGGGCACAGCGTGCGCTGGTTCGACTTCGACCAGGGCGGCAGCGTCAGCTGGTTTGCGCCGGCGAGCGGTCAGCCCGGGCTTGCTGGCGATGGCCAGGCTGAACTCAAGGCCGCGATCACCGCTTGGAACGATGCCCAGGGTGCCACCATCCGCTACCAGCGCGGGGGTCCTTCAAGCGCCAGTGGGGGATTGCAAAAATTCGACGGGGTCAACACCCTGCTGTTCGGCGATCCCAACGATGAGCTGAGCGGACGGTTCGAAGGCAGCGGAATCTTGGCCCTGGGTGGCCCCTGGTTCACCTGTGATTTGCGCACCTATGCGCAAGACGGCGAAGCCGCGAGCGAACGCTTTCACCCCATCCTCGGCGCGGACGTCGTCACCCAAGACGGGCTGGAACTGTTCTTCTCGCTGGTCGAGGACCCGGTCAAGGCGGCAGAAGAGCTCTTCGCGCACGAGCTCGGTCACACCCTCGGCCTAGCGCACAGCAGCGAACCCGAAGCCCTGATGTTCGCAGAGATCCATGCGGACGGACGCGGGGCGGCACTCGATGCCGACGACCTGGCCGCGGTCCACTTTCTCTACGCCGCGCGAGATGACGTGACCCCGCTGGCGCCATCGAATCTATGGGCTGCGGCGCTGGCCGCCAACAAGATCCGGCTCACCTGGCAAGACAACTCCGACGACGAAACCGGGTTTCGCGTCGAGGTCCGGCTGGAAGGGGTGTTCGTCGAGATCCCCTTCGCCGTTCCCCCCAACACCCGCGCGCTCAACATCAGCGGGCTGGGCGCTGCCACCGAATATGCTTTCCGCGTGCGTGCGGTCAACGCCTTTGGCGGCTCGACTCCCACCAACGTCGCCCGCACCACGACTTTCGCGGCCGCCGCGCCCTGTCTCGTCGACAGCGACCAACTCTGCCTCTTGGGCGGACGCTTCGCGGTCCGCGTGCGCTACCGCAACCAGCACGCGGACGGAGTCGCCGGGACCGGCAAGGCGATCCCAGCGACCGACCAGACCGGGTTTTTCTGGTTCTTCCAGGAAGGCAACACCGAGCTGACGGTCAAGTTGCTCGACGGTACCGGGTACAACCAGCACTTCTGGGTGCTTTATGGTGGGCTTTCCGACGTCGAGTACTGGATCGAGGTCGAAGACACCCAGACCGGTGGGGTCAAGGAGTACCACAACCCGCCCGGAAGGGTGTGCGGCCGGGCCGACACGCTGGCTTTTGAGCCTGAAACTCCCGATACCCCAGAGATCCGCTGGGCGCAAAGAGCTTCGCGCTTGCAGCTGCAAGGACTGCAAGTCGAGCTCTTGCATGCCCCTCCGCAGTCTCCGCTAACCCGCGCAAGCTCCGCGGTGCGCGATCCCGCTGCCGCCGCAACTCCTGCGGGCTGCAGCCCGACCAATGAACGGCTGTGCTTGCTGGACGGGCGGTTCAGCGTTGAGGTCGGGTGGAAGAACCAGCACGCGGGCGGGATTCCTGGTTTTGGTCGGGCGGTCGCGGGCAGCGACAACACCGGCTACTTCTGGTTTTTCAATGCCGCCAACCTCGAACTGGTGATCAAGGTCTTGGATGGTCGCGGGTATAACCAGCACTTTTGGGTTTTCTATGGCGCCCTCTCGGACGTTGAGTATGAGATCCGGGTCAAAGATACCCAAACCGGCGAGCTCCACACCTACCTCAACCCGCCGGGTGAAATCTGCGGCCAAGCCGACACCCACGCTTTTCCGGTAGCCCCACCTCCACCGCCGTGAGGGGGCGCGCCGACGCCGTCGCTCGCGACTGGACGGCGGCCCGCAATATCCGTTTCACGCATCAGCCAGACATCAGGGCCACGTATCAGTTCCACGCGCCGGTGTCGCCCGACTCGAAGCCATCCGAGAAGAAGCGATTGCTCTGCCGGAAGTTCGTCACGTACTCAGCGGTCGCGTTGATCGTCCGGTAATTCTCGCGCTGGTCGAGGATGCCGGTAGGTTGGCCCTGGAACATCACGTTCGAATTTGAAAAGTAGGGATGACGGGTGCAGCCACCGCTGCACGGATTCGCGTATGACATCACCGTCCGGTAATTGCCCGAGTACCAGTGCCCGTAAGACCAGGGATACGAACCGTTCGCGGGCCACGCGCTCGAATCTTCGGGGTTATGCTCACACCCCATGTTGTGACCAAACTCATGGGCAAAACTGAGGTTGCCCACCGCACAAGAGAGCGCCGTCACCTGGAAAGCCGAGGAGGCAAACCCAGACCCGGGCGAGCGCTGGACATAGCCCACTCCGCAGGCATTACCGCCATTGGAAACCAGCAAGGACACCATGTCCGCCGCATGGGTGTTGCGCAGGGTCGCGACGTCGGCATTGCCTGACAACCAGCTGAGGTCCGCGCTGATGTTGCCCGAATCATTGCGGGTGGCTTCCTCGGTGTGGACGAGGTACATCCGCACCGTGATCTGGCTGTTGGCATAAGCGAGGTTGGTGATGTCGACGGCATTTTGAGCGACGGCCTCGACTTGGGCCGTGCCGCCGGCCTCGCTTCTCGCCTGGGGGGTGTAGAGCACCATGACCTCGACGCGATCGAGCGGGTCGACTTTCGGCTGGGGCAAGAGCTCTTGCGGCACAAGTAACGGCGGCGGCTCGACCGCGCCCGCGCATTCGGGGAAAAGGCCATGGTCGAGCTGGACCAGACGGTGAACTTCGGCCGCCTGCGGGATGATCTGGTAAACCCCGGCAGGACCATAAACCAAGCCCGAGAGGTAGCCGTTCTTGACCGTCAAAACCACTTCGCCACCACCTTGGTCAACCCGACCCAACCAGGTGAAATCGTTCGCACCACGTCGTTCGAGCCGGCTGCGGCTGGCTTTGAGCAGGGCCCCATCGGGCAGCTCGATCGCCATTTGAGCGGCAGCAAAAGCTGAGAAGTTGATCGTCACCACCCGCTCGGCCACCGCGGCGAGCGAAGCCGACGGGCCACTCTCGGGTGCTACAACCCGCGCAAACAGCCGTTCTGGGGTTTCAGCCGCCACGTCAGCCGCAACGGTCACTTGGGGGAAAATCGCGCTGCCCAACAGCAACGCCAATACCAGGAATTTGAAAATCAGGGGTCGGTTCATCCGAGGATCCTTTCGTTGGGACGTGTGGTGTTGTCAGGTGGAGCCCAGTCGCAGCGAAGCAAAGGCCTCCAGCACTGCGCTGCCGGCGAGGGTCGCGAGCGAGGACCCAGGAGCGACGACGATACGATGTTGCTCCCCACGCGGGGCCCAGCGCGCGGGATTGCGGGCAAAGAGGCCGACACAGGGCACCCCGACGGCGGCCGCCAGTTGCAGCATGGACGAGTCTGCGGCGATCAGGGCGCGCAGCTGCGCTAGGACCGCAGCCAGGGTGATGGGGTCGAGGTCCGGGCCGACCACCGGGTGGATCTTGCCGGTCTCTTCGAAGACTTTGACTGCGGTCGGCCACAACTCGAGCAACGTCGAAATCAGGATCACCCGGACTCCTGGGTGCTGGCGCCGCAGCTGGCGCAGCAACTCTTCCCAATCCTGACGCGGCCAAGGCCGTCCGCTCCCACCTTCGAGGTTGCCGGTATAAACGCCGACGAGCGGCACGGTGAGCGGCACTTGGGCGCGGTGCAACCGCTCCCGCCCTTGCTGGTGAAGCTTCTCCGACAGGGCGAGCCGCGGCTGGACGTCTGCCGTAAGCTCAGCCCCGAGCGCGGCCATCAATTCGCGAAAATACTCACTGGCATGGCGTGCAGGATCGCGCGGACGCGGGACGCCCGGCTGCAGCAAGAAGCGGCGCAACCAACCCGTGCGATAGCCCCAACGGCGCGGGATGCGCAGCTGTTTGGCGCGCCACGCCGCCGCCAAGGTGGGGTCCAAAATCACCGCCTCGTCACACTCACGCAAAAGCGGCGGGCTCACGTCGCGGACGCCGATCGGCTTGGGCTTGAAACCGCTCAGCTTGAGCAACGACGACACGTCCGTGTCGCTGGTGATGACGCGCAGCCGGCGTCCGCTGGCAGCGAGCGCGGCCAAACTGGGCAGCGACCACAGCAACCAGGAGGTGCCTGGCGGTGGTAGCACCAGGCAAGACCGCCGCGGCGGCTCAGGGATAGCCGGATCCAGCGCGGGCGAGACGTCCATGTTGGCGCAACTCAGCGAGTCGATCGTTCAACCATCGGAAGAAGTCCGGTTCGAGTTCAGCCGTGAGGGGAACTTCTGCTAGCGGCTCCTCCAGGCGGCCTTGCAGTTTGACCCGATCCTTGCCTGTGGTCAACACGGCCTCGGCCGCGCTTGCGTGGAAGGCTCGGCGGATCTGCTCCAGGGTGGCTGGCGGATAAGGATGGTGATCGGGGAAAATCAGGTGATCCACTACCGTGCAGCCGAGCTGATGCACCCCCTGGAAAAAAGGTTGCGGGCGGGCGATCGCACTGACCAGCAGCACCCGCGCGGCGGGCGGCAAGATTTCGCCCGAAAGCAAGTGCGGACGCCCCAGACGCAGTTTGACGGTGAACCCCGGACCTGCAAACCCATACCGGCGCAAGGCGCGCGCCAGCTGATAGCCGCCGTCCTCCGGGACGTCTTGTCCGGTGAGCAACACGGCATCCGCATGCGCGGACGCAGCCAAGGGCTCGCGCAACCTTCCGCCGGGCAGGAGGCGTCCCCCGGCAAAAGGGTCAGCCCAGGGGAAGGTCAGGAGATCGAGATCGCGCGCCAGGCGGAGGTGCGAGAACCCATCATCGAGCAAGAAAAGGTCGGGTGGCGGGGTCAGCCGTTCGAGCGCATGGTGTCCGGCGCGGTGGCGGTCGGCGCCCACCACCACCGCGACCTCGGGCAGCAATCCGGCGAGCAACACCGGCTCGTCGCCGACCAAGAGGGGACCCAAGAGCGGCCCTTGGCCTCGGCTCACCACCCGGACATCGCGATCCGGGCGACCATATCCCCGCGACAAGATCGCGACCCGGTGGCCGGCATCGCGGAGATGAGCCGCGATTGCGGCGGTCACCGGGGTCTTGCCACTGCCTCCCCAATGTAGGTTGCCAACGCTCACCACCGGCCGCGGCAGAACCCGCGCCCGGCGTCCCAAGAAATGACGGCGCACGCGGTGGCCCCACCCATAAAACAGCTGCCACGGCGAGCGGGACGGCAAGGGTGCGCGCAGCGCCAGGACCGCTGCATTGCTGGTGGCATTGCTGGCGGGGGTCGGTGGTCCGCTCACGTCCGGCCTGCGCATCGGAGTTGGGTGGAGTACGGGACGAACATTGGGGGGATTCTACTCGCTAGACCGCGCGCGGGGAACAGCGAAACCCCGAACGCAACCCCAGAAGCGGCGCGGCAACCGCCTTGCGTCGCTCGGGCAGCAGCGGATAGACTCGACCTGCCATGTCCTTGCGCGCGGCCAGGGTTTGCCGGCAAAGACCAACCCGAGCGCTGATCTTGACCGAGCGCTGATCTTGACCTTGCACGGAGAGAATATGGGAACTGCCAAGCTAATCCTCGAGGGGAAAGAGTATGAGCTGCCGACCCTGGTCGGATCGGAGGGGGAAGTCGCGATCGATATCTCCAACCTGCGCCAGCAAACCGGGGCGATCACCTTGGACCCGGGTTATGCCAACACCGGCAGTTGCTTGAGCAGCATCACCTTCATCGACGGCGACCGGGGCATCCTCAGCTACCGCGGCTACCCGATCGAGCAAATCGCCCAACATGCGAGCTTCGCGGAGATTTGCTATCTGCTGATCCACGGCGAGTTGCCCACCCAACAACAGCTGCGCACGTTCGCGTTCGACGGGTTGACCCTCCACAGCATGATCCACGAGGACATGAAGAAGTTCTTCGAGGGCTACCCCACGACTGCCCATCCGATGGCGATCCTGTCGTCCATGGTTTCTTCGCTGTCGGCTTACTACCCGGACGCTCACCTCGACGATTTCGTCGACCTCCACATCGTCCGTTTGCTGGCCAAAGCCGCGACCATCGCCGCTTTCTCCTACAAGAAATCGATCGGTCAGCCGTTCATCTACCCGCGCAACGACCTTTCTTACACCGCCAATTTTCTGCACATGATGTTTGCGGTGCCGACCGAACCTTACCGGGTCAACCCGGTGGTTGACCGCGCGCTCAACTTGCTGCTGGTGTTGCACGCCGACCACGAGCAGAACTGCAGCACTTCGACCGTGCGGATGGTCGGCAGCAGCCAGACCAACCTCTACGCCTCGATTGCCGCGGGGATCAGCGCCTTGTGGGGGCCGCTCCACGGCGGGGCCAACCAGAAAGTGGTCGAGATGCTGCGGCGGATCCACGAAGACGGTGACAACTACAAGAAGTACGTCGATCTGGCCAAAGACAAAAACTCCAACTTCCGGTTGATGGGCTTTGGCCATCGGGTGTACAAAAACTTCGACCCGCGCGCCAAGATCCTAAAAAAAGCAGCTGACGACGTGCTCGACGAACTCGGCGTCCACGATCCCTTGCTCGAAATCGCCACGCGGCTCGAAGAGGTCGCGCTGCACGACGAGTTCTTCATCGAGCGCAAGCTTTACCCCAACGTCGACTTCTACAGCGGGCTGCTCTACAGCGCGATGAGCATTCCGCCTAACATGTTCACGGTGATGTTTGCCCTCGGCCGCATGCCTGGCTGGATCGCCCAGTGGAAGGAAATGCGCGTCGATCCCAAAACCCGCATCAACCGTCCGCGCCAGATCTACGTCGGCCCCAACGAGCGCCCGTTCATTCCGATCGAACAGCGGGGTTAGTTCAGGGCCATGCTAGACTCGCCACATGCTGACCGCGGTCTCAGTGGCGAATGGGCGCCCGTCTGCGCTCCCAGGCCATCTGCCGCGGATTGTCCTATCCTAGTTACCTAACCCTAACCGACCCGCGTCGACCAGCTTGAAGTGTCGCCCGATTCGAAGCCGTTGCAGAAAAGCGACGCCGGCCCGTCTTGGCCGCGGACAACACCGAGAGGCTGGTAGCAGCTGTAGCCGGGGAAAACGGTCGTGAGGTCGTGATTGCCGAGGCGGCGGATGAGGATCTCGGAGAGCACCCGCCGGTAGTCGGTAGTGACCCGCAGATCGGCCCCCTGGCTGAGCTGACTCAGCCCGGTCCATTGACCGTGGAAACCGCCGTTGACCTGGCCGCCCAGAACGAGCATCAGGTTGCCCCAACCGTGCTCGGTGCCGAGATCGTCGTTTTCGGCGACCTCACGGCCGAACTCGCTCTGGATCACCAAGGTCAAGCGGTTCAGCACGTTGTTTGAGCCGGCACCGTCGAGGTCCTGGAAAAAGGCTCCAAGTGCGTTCGCCAGCGTGGCCAGGAGCTCGGCGAACCGGCCGGTCTCGCTGGAGCCCGCTTCGGCCTGACCGGCATGGGTATCCCAATTGCCGAACTCGACCGAGGCGACCTGCAGCCCGAGATCGGCCTTGATCAGCTGCGCCAAGGCTTTCAGGTGATTTCCCAGTTCGGTCGGCGGATAGACCGCGCCATTCTCCGGCACATAGGTGCCGGAGACATTGTTCGCGATGAGGTTGAGCCCTTCGATTGCGGCGCGGCCACTCCGATGCAGCCAAGTGTCGCCGGCGCCGAAGCAGCTGGCGTGCGTCGGCCGATAGACCGGTTCGACCCTGAACGTTTCGGCAGAGGCCATGTTCAGGGTGGGCACGGAATCGAGGAAGGATTGGGGTTTGAGGTAGCCGATCGCCAGCGACGGCATCAGCATGCCGACTGGTAGGTTGGTGGCGCTCCGTAAATGCCGCGTGAGCCAGCCGCTGCCGATCGAGACGCTGCCCGGCGTGCCCAGCTCCATCCAGGAAATCGCTTGGAAATGGGACCGGTTGACCCGGTCCATGCCGGCGTTGTGCACGATCGCAACTTTACCGTCTTGAAAAAGGTCGCGGAGCGGCGCCGCAGCGGGATGAAACCCCCAGTGACCGTCGCCGACCGCCAGGGCCTTCTTGATGGGTATCTTGAGGTTCGGCCGAAGGTCGTCGTAGTCCCGGCGATCGTCGCCCTCGAGCGGCGGCAGCAGGCTCAGACCGTCCATGCCGCCGCGCAGGGAAAGCACGATCAAGATGTCCTGGTTGCTTCCCGGGTCGGCAAAAGCCAAGGAATTAAAACGAACGCCGGCCAGGGCGGCGATCGCCGCCGAGCAGCCTTGCAAGAAACCGCGTCGTGTCAGAGTCATATCGACCTCGTTCGATGGCTCAGCGCCACAAGAAAGATGGAGTCATGCCGATCAACGTCGCCAGCAGCTTGATGCGGGCGCGCACCCCCTCGTCGGTTGCGACCGGAAGCGGCACGTCGAAGCCGGCGCCGGCCGCCATGAAGGTCATCAAAGGCTCCTTGTCGGAAGCGTCGGGCGGGCGGCCGAGCAGCCGATAGCACCAGAAGTCGACGATCTGCCGGGCTGTCGTCACGCCGGGCGGGGTCCTTCCGGGAAAGTCTGTTTCGGCACCGAAGGTCAAAACGTTGATCAGGCTCCAGCAAGCGACCAGCGGTCCGGTCGCCGACCAGACCTCCTTCCTGTCAGGAAAGCCGTCCGGAGTCGGCCAACCGTAAAGGGGCATGCCGGTAAGGCCGAATCGGTAGATGAAGTCAAAGCTAGTCGGCTCGGGAACAGGTAGGGTATAGGTGAAGGGTAGGTCGCCTTCGGCGCCGCGCAGGTAGCCGAGGACGATCTCGAAGGGCCGCTTGATCTTCTCGCCCCAGGTCAAAAGGAACTGAGGCGTCGTCGCGATGGCGCGGACGACCCGGGCGATCTGGTCGGGAGACTCGATGTGGGCGGCAAAAGTCGCTGCCGCCAGGTCGACCACCACCTGCGGCGGCTCGTCGGCGAGCAGGCGGCGGCACAATTTTTTGGCGATAAAGCGGGCGGTCGCCGGATGGCGCACGAGATGGTCGAAGAGGTCTTGGCCGTCTTTGAGGTCCGGCTGGTTTGCCGGGAGACTGAGACCGACGACTGTTTTCGGCCCTGGATCGTGCCAGGGCCCGTGGTAGCGAAACGCACCGGTAGTGGGCAGCTCGTTCGAGAAGCCTTCAAAAGTCCAACCCGTCAAACATTTGGCCGCGGCGATCACGTCCTCCTCGGTATAGCCGCACGGCAGGCCATTGCCGTCACGGGGCACGGTCGCCTGCGTGGCTTCCGGGTAAAAGGCGTCGATGCCGAGGGTATGCAACTCCATCAGCTCACGGCCATAGTTCTCGTTGGCATCCTGCTTCGAGTTCTTGTAGTTGTCCAGGTAGATGAGCATCGCCGTCGTGCGGGCGACCGCTTCGAGTAAGGCCCGAAAATTACCGAGCGCGTGAGCGCGGATCACCGCGTCGTAAGAGGGCATGATCCAGTTGAGCGGGTGGACGGCGCTATCGACGCTGAAATGATTATGCCAAAACTCGACCAATCGCTCGAAGACCTGGCGTTTGCTGAAACTGCCGCGAATAAACGTGGCATATCGAGTTTCATAGATTGCTTCGGTTGCTTCATAAGGCGGGGTGTTGGGGTCCCAGTTGATCCGTGACCAAAGCTCAGTGATCGAAAGGCCAAGCGTCGCGAACTTGGATTCGGCGAGCCGGGCGTCACAAGCGGAGTCGTCGATCGCGGCCGGGTTGAGCTGGAGGTCGAGCCAGGCTTCGAGCCGCTGGGCGTCGGTCGCACCTAGCGCATTGAAGGCTTCGATATCGCCGGGCCTTGGACCATAAGCCAAGCGGGCAAAAACCAGAGCCGCCGCTTCGGGCGGGAGCGGCGGGGGATCGGGCGGACCGCCCATCACGCCTTGAAAATCAGCCACCCTCTGCCGCGCCTCTCGTTCGAAATCGGCTAGAACTCGTCGCGACCTTAACGGAATCTCACCCATGAAGCACCCCTCAGGACCAGAGCCTTTGCCATACTACACAGAGACGGCAAAAAGATCAAGCTCGGCGAGTCAGAACTCCTGGCCCACCGGCCGCCTCACGCGGGATCGTCTGTTGCGGGCGGGACGCCCGTGCTTCCCGCGGCATCGCGGCGCATGCGCTGGAAAAGCGTGATCGCCATCCAGACTAAAAGCAGAGTGCCGGCGATCAGCACGGCCCAGAGGACGATCTGTCGCACCGGGGTTGGGCGGGGCAGCGGGGTCAAAGCCAGGTTGCCGCCGAGCGGGTGCGGTGGCTGGTCTTGGACCGTGCCGAGCAGGGACGCCAGGTCGTCCGCCCGCAGGTCACTGAGCAGGCTGTCACAGGAGCGCGGAGCTACGGTCTCGGCGCGCCGGCTGCCGTAGGCGAGCAGGTAGGGGCCTGGTCCTTGCGCCAGGAAGCGCAAACGGGCTGGCAGGTAGCCAAGCTCGAGAATGGGATGTACCGTCGGGTCCAGGAGCGAGCCCGCTTGCGAGGCGATCCGCCAGAAGCGGTCGAAGGTGGGGGCAAAACGGGGGTCGGGACTGTGTCGCTCCCCGGTCTCGCTAGTGAGGGAGAAGATCTCGCCGTGCCACGCCGAACGCCAAGGGGACTGCGGGTCGGGTCGGCTTTCGAGCTCGAGTTGCACTGCCATGTTGTCGCCCGGGAGCAGGACGCGCGCAAAGCTCACGGGAGCGAGTCGCGCGGTCTCGTAGACCAGTTCCTCGGGATCGGCGAGGGGTACGGCCGTAAACCAGTGCGGGGGGTTCTCCGGCCCAGGCTGCACCCACTCGCCGCGCGCCGACTGGATCGCGAGCGGCGGTCCGGGGTCGACGCGCTCGAGCCGCACGTAAGTGTAGCTCTGCTGCGGCAAGGGAATCCGCTGCTGTTCGAGACGGGAGCTACCTTGCTGCGCGTGCAGCAAGGTAGTGGCGGTGAGGGTTTGCCAGGAGTCGAGGTTGGAGCTCGCGAGCACCCGCACGCGCGCTTCGTTGGCGCCGTCCGGACTGGACCAGTCGAGCGACAGGGCGCGCAACTCCCCTTGCCCACGCGCGTCGATCACGTGGGCGCCACCGGTGGTCACATTTCCCCCTGATTCCTCGACTTGCACCGTAGTTCCCGCGGCAGTCTCGACTTGCACGCTGGTTTCTGGATCTTGAATGGTGCGGTCGCTGATCGTGTAGAGCGGCAGTTCGCGCAGCTCGATTTGCGGAAGTTCGAGCTTGGGTTCGTGGCACAGGGCATGGGGTACGGGCACGGAGTCGGCGTTGAAGACCATGAGGTCGCGCAGATCGGTCGCGGTCACCCCGCGGTAAACCGCGTCCGGGAGCACCAACTCGAGCACCGGGCGATCCGGTTCGGCGTGGAGCACGATGCCCTGCGCGAAGTCTTCGCTGCGGGGGACGGCGGCCAAAACGGCCGCGGGCATCAGTCCCAGGAGCAATAGGCATCTGGGGATCATGGCTGGGGTTCCTCCGTCTCCCGGCGGGGCGGCAGCGGCGACCAGTAGCCCGTGATCAAGAGCAGCACGCCCACCGTGAGAAACGACGCGCTGGGGTGGGTCGGAGGTTGCCAGCGCCTGGGTGCGGCGGCCGTAAAGTTCAATCAAGAACAGCTTGACAAAAACGACCGCCATCAAGCCCGCGCCGACCAGCCACAGGGTGCGTAGCTGTTGCCGCGCGGCCACGGTCATGGCGGTAAATCCGAGCAAGCCCCAGAAAATTGAGAGCGCGGCTTGCACCAGGATCGAAGTGAAAATGCCCCGCACCGTGAACGGGGTGCCGAGGCCGTGGTGGAGCGCCCGGATCAAGGCCGCGTTGAGCCAGAAGAAGACCAGGCCGGCGGCCGCCGCTACCAGCAGACGGGAGGGGCCAACACCTTCCTCGTGGTGGCGGATCCACCCATAAGCGCCGAGCGCGGCCAGGCCCAAAGCGACCGTGACGTCGAGCGGATTGAACAGCGGTAGGTAGGGAATCCACACCGGGTCGCCGTGATGGGTGGCGTTGATCCCCACGATGAACAGCACGATCCACCCGGCGAGCGGGACCGCTGCCACTTGCCGGTAGGTCGACGGATGGCGGCCGAGCGGCCAGAGCGGCCACAAGTGCGGGCGGGCGAGGAGCGCCAGCAACAGGGTCGGCACCAGCCCCCAAACCAGCGAGGCCCACACCCCCGGAGTTTGTTGCGCCACGCGGAACGCCCCTTCCCAGGCCCCCACCAGAGCCAGCACCCACAGCCCGCCGGCGTGGAGCCAGGGTCGGGCCGCGGGCAGCACCGGGGCGGTGTCGTGGTCCAGCCGATAGAGCAGCCAGTAGTGGACCCCAAGGATCAACGGCCAGCCGAGGAAGCCCCATTCGATCGTGGGATGGAGATGGCGGCCGACCGCGAGGTGAAACAGCGCGGGCAGCATCGCCAACCCGGGCAAGAGCAGTGCGATCTGCTCGGGCAGGGGCCAGCGCAGACCACGTCCAACCAGCGCGAGCACGACAGCGGTCGCGGCCACGAATGTGAGCGTCAGCCCCAAGGCCCGGTCAGGAGCAAACTGGACGATCTCGCGGAGTCCACCGAACAGCCACCAAAAAGTGCCCCACAGGGTAGCAGCAGCCGCAAAGTCGACTTCGTAGCTGGCGAGGTCGGCACGCGCGCGGAACCACCAATAACCGGTGGCTAAACCCGCGACCGCGAGCAGGACCGCGCCCACCGCGCCGCTGTTCAGGACGGCTTGCCCGCGTTCCAAGGTGGGTAAGCCGAAGAGGTAGCTGAAGCTCGCGAGCAGTTGCAGCAGGATCCCGAACCAACGGGGCAGCTTGCGTCCTTGGCGAAGGCCCAACCACACCAGCCCAGCACCTTCAACCGCCCACATCATGGCGGTGGCTTGGTGGTCGAAAGCGAGCGGGACGGCAAGGCTCGCGAAAATCACGCCCAGCGCGGCAAAGGACTCGACCAGCAAGCGCAAGGACGGCCGCGCAGTGGCCAACAGAGCCCAGGCCAAACCCAGGTAAAAAGCGCCCAAAATCAGCGAACTCAGAGCCAGGACGTCTTCCTGCTCAGCCCACAGCGTGCCGTGCAGGGTGAAAGCCACCACGGGGAGGCCGAAAACCAGCGAGCCGGACACGTAGCCGGTGAGCTTTTGCTCTTGGCGCCAGCAGTTGAGGATCGAGACGCCGACATAGAGCAGGAAGAACAGCACCAGGAAGGCGTCGGTGCTGACCAGATGCTGCGGCTGGTAAGCCATGGCCCGCCAAGCGCCGGTGATTGTGAAGGTGAAGACGAAACCCAGCCAATTGAGCACCCGCCAGGTGCGAAACCAGGCCACGGTCACGATGCCGAGGTTGAGCACCAGGTAGTAAGTGAACAGGGCCACATGATTGCCGCTCCCGGTCGCCAGCAGGATGGGTGCGAGAAAGCCGCCGGCCGTACCCATCACGGCGAGCGCCTGCGCGTTCTGGGCGACCGCCAGGATGGCTGCAGCAACCGCCACCACGACCAGCAGGCCAAGGGCCAAGGGTAGGGGCAGGAGTTGGTACAGCCGGGTGGCAGCAAACACGGTCAGGTAAAAGCCGGCAATGCCCCCGCCTTGCAGGGTCTGGGCGTAAACCGGACGCTGCTCGCGCAGGCGCCAGCCGAGGACGAGCAGGGTCACCGCCGCACCGGCTAGCCCCA